>NZ_PDYL01000010.1:0-153747 GCF_002743035.1 Sporosarcina sp. P12(2017) | reverse complement strand
TATTGGATGAATTAGCTGTAGCAAAATATGAAGCTGATGGTAGTTTCCGCAAACTCATTCAAAAATATAAGAAAATTGATCTCTTAATTCTGGATGAATGGTTACTGACAGAGCTTTCTGAAGAGCAAGCCCTTCATGTCTTAGAAATCATCGAATCGAGATTAAAGCGGACATCCACGATATTCTGTTCTCAGTTCTCCCATGAAGGGTGGCACTCGAAGTTGGGACAGGCACAGATAGCAGACGCAATCCTCGACCGCATTGTACATGATTCCTATAAAATCCTAGTTGATGGAGAAATCTCGATGAGAGAACGTCATGGTGTGGGGGTTAGGGTATGATTCCGGAGGAAGTAGAAAATCGTATCGTTACTTAATTTTTTCACAGATATTTGCCTGATGAGATTATGGAGAAAGTGGAAGTTGGTTTACTAACTCGTTGTCTTGGTGTAGAGGAAGAAGAAATAGATATGGATGAACTAGTGTTATGGGCTATTCGCGTTATAGACTATGAAATAGATTCTTCACTACTTTGATAAGAGCTGCAAACAGCCCTAGAAACCTCATTTTCTAGGGCTGTTTCAACCACTTCAACCGATTGGTGGCTCTCGCTCCCGCTTTTACTGGCTCTATTATCCACGTTCAGTGGCTCAAAACTCCGTACTAGTGGCTCATTCTTTCCGCAATACTCAATTATAAGGTATTTGGTAATGTGAATACACTTCCGTCAGAAAATAACCACCTGGCTTAACGGCTTTTTTAACACCTTGAAGTGTTTTTTGCCGAAGCGCTGCTGGGAAATGACCAAAGATGCATACAATTTCGTATCATTTATGTCAATTTCGGAGTTAATTTGCACCTATTTTAAGTGTTATTTTGCACAGGACCAATCGAGTAGGAGGGAGTGATTAACTCCCAACCTCTCACACCACCGTACGTACCGTTCGGTATACGGCGGTTCAATTAAGATTGATGACGCAAAGTTTCATAACGAGATATTAGACTTTTGAGCCCTCGGGAATTCCAATAGGAGTTCCCGAGGGTTCTGTGTAGTATGGGACTTTTCGAGGTTCTCCAGTAACTTTTGCGAGTGTTCCCATAAGACGATCATGGTTCACTTTGTCGAAGAATTTCTCTAAGTCTATATCGACTACCCAGCGATTTCCTTCTGCTACATATCCTTTTGCTTTTCTGACCGCGTCATGAGCACTTCGTTTTGGACGAAATCCATAACTATGATCTGAAAATGTTGGATCATATATAGAAGTAAGTACTTGGGCAATAGCTTGTTGAATGAATCGATCCATCACAGTAGGGATGCCTAATAAGCGCACACCACCGTCAGGTTTCGGGATTTCGACCCTGCGGACTGGTTGCGGTTCATAGGTTCCCTCTAGAAGTTCCTTTTTCATGGAATCCCAATGTTGTACGATATGCGCTCGTAGGTTTTGTACGGGCATTTCATCTACACCGTGACTACCTTTATTGCGTTCTACCCGTTTAAGGGCAGATAGTAGATTCTCCCGTGATACGATTCGTTCCATCAACATTCGATACGCCTCTTTCCGTGAACAACGGTTCTTCTTATGCCAGCTCTGCTCCACCATCTTGAAGTCCCCTATGGAATTCACCATTTCCTCCTTCAAGTATGCCTATACGGTTATCTGTGTTCATCGCAGTGTACTGAATGCCAAGGCGTTGTTCTCTCTTAATTGTTCAGCCCTTCCCATTCTTCTCGAGATAGAAATGGTACTATGGCTTCTGCTGACTTCTGACTGTTCAGCTATCCATCACTGGATAGGTTATCAAGTGTACTTGACGTATCAGTCAGACCTCCCCAGGTAAGAACGTAGTCTTTCCCTCCACGCTCATTACACGTTTCAACGGTACTGTACCACCACTTTCACTGATATGAAGAAAAGTTATACAATCGTTTGTCTCACGACTATTTTCCTTTTCAACGCTTCGCCGGGAGTAAGCCCTCCACGTTATCAGCTTACCACGTTGAATATTATCTATTATGGAACAAACTTAGGTGCTTCCTATGAGCCTGTTAGCATTGCATGTGCCTGTAACACAAGATGGACTTTTATATTGTGGATTCTTACTCATCCACGGCTAACCCTACATTTGGTAGTAAATACATTTCTATATAACGCGCGTCTAGACCCGTACATTCAGAAGTTCGCCAGCAATACAGTATCTTATTGTATTTACATTGCATTCTCACCATATCTGTTCAACCCAAGCACCATGATTTACACCACCCCATCGGGTAGGCTTTCGTCAGCCAAACTGTTACGGTAAATTCTCACGCCTATTAGCCGAGCTTATAACACACGTTTCCTTACTAATCAGTGTGCTACTCGACGCAGGGGAAGCCTTTCAGAGCGTTACCTCCTCATTCGACTTCTCGATAATATCCTTCAATTTAAATCATAAATCGCCTGACCTTTATCGAGATTGTGTTAACCACATCTCATTTGAGCCAAAAACGTGTCGCACCAAGAATTGCGCCCGATTGCGACTAAGTTATCAGTTCCATTAATCACTAAAGTCCTCAAAAAGGTGCTTTAATTCATTTTCGTCATACAAGACGCCACCATCACTAATAAATTTTTCAATCTCAATTGAACCATCGTCCATAAACTCGACTTCCCAACGCTGACCCGGAACCTCCACCATAATTGCCTCGCTTCTGACCTTACTCAAATTATAGAAGATTTTTCTTTCCTCTAGCTCATTGAGGAAATCATTTAGTTTTTGGGTTTCCATTAAAATCACTCCTCAGAAGCTATTTTCATCAGTTAAATGGCTCGTTTGCAGCGCAATCCTTATTCCAGAATTGCGCCCGATTACTGATATTAAAATAATTACAATCTTCCTACTTCCTCAAAAATACCCGACTAGTTTAAGTCCAATTGCCGAAGATAAAATAATTGCTATAAAAACTATCCTTCGCCAGTCTTTTGATTCAGCGAAGAATATCATACCAACTAACGCTCCACCGACAACTCCAATTCCCGCCCAAATTGCATAACCCGTCCCCATAGAGATAAATTGCAATGAATAGCTAAGTAACGCAAGGCTTGAACCAAACCCCAATATCAGCAACGTGACTGTTTGCCAATCACGTTTTACAGAAAGTCGATTTATCATTGCAACACCAAACGTCTCCAGTAGTCCGGCAAAGATCAAAGCAAACCATGCCATTAGGATTCAACCCCTTCCTTCGCCTTCTCAGGCGTTACTAATTTCAATCCAATGACACCGATTAATAACGTTATTATCAAAACAACTTTCCCCCACTTAAATGATTCACCAAAGAAAAGTAATCCCGCAATGACAGTGCCGGCCGTGCCTAATCCCACAAAAACAGCGTAGACCGTCCCGGCTGGAAGCACCTGTGCTGCTGTTATCATCAAGTAATTGCTAACTACGATAAGGACAATTGTTCCAGTCCATGTCCAAAAGTCATAAGCATGGGTTAAACCAATCACCCAAAAAATCTCCAAGAAAGCCGCAATAAATACCTTTATCCAATTTCGATTCATTTTAAAAAACACCCCTATTTCATTTTCATAGATAAAAACAAAAAAGCCCGGAAGAATACTGTTAAACAGTATCTCCCGGGCTTTTATCCCTCCGTGACATAGCTAATAGCTATGAGTTTTCTCTTGGTCCAGTCCAACAACTCGTTGCGGAACCCTAGAAAACATTTGATTGATTCAATTCAAGTTAATCACTATTTTACATCAAAACATCTTATACTGCAAAATGACCCGTTTGCTTTATAAAGTTACCTTTATGTCATCCACTCACCTTTAGGCGTTCTATTCAATATTCGCGCCCAATTCTAGAATATTAGTCAGCGAATAAATGCCACTTCCTTTTTTGAAAGAGCATCCTCTAACCATTGAGGGTGCATTGTTAACAAATCTTCTGGTAAATTGTTCTGACCAAAAAATTTAATTTCAAGCGATTCATCAGAATTACATTTAAGTTCCCCACCTGTAATTTCAGCAAGAAAACAAGTCGTTATAAAATGCACTACCTTGCCATTTGGATAATTGAAAACTTGTGAATCAGGATCGGAATAAACACCAATCAGCTTTTCAATTCTTATATCTAAATTAGTCTCTTCTTTTACTTCTCTCATGACTGCTTCAGACACTGTTTCACCAATTTCCACATGTCCTGAAGGAATTCCCCATAAGCCCACATCAGCTCTTTTTTGCAATAGAACCTGATTCTCCTGGTTCAAAATAATCACGGCAACTCCAGCTTTTAAATCATCAATTTTTTTCAAGTCAAAACTCCTTTCTTCAAGAAAATGGCCCGTTTGTTGAACACTGACTTCACTTCAATTAGCCACATTTATACCAATAGTATAACATTACCATTTTTAAAATTATATCTGTTGCAAGAAATTTCCCAATATAAAAAGCGATAAAAACTTTATCGCTTCACAAATATATCTTGAATACTATATTTCATTAGCCATTACTCTTCCGCAGCAAGCCGGAATTTATTTTCGAATAAACTCGCCATTAAGGCTCCTATCGTTAAGTTCATTACCATATTGGCAACGGCTGGTACGGCCGCGAGTGATCCGAAGTGTTCCATCGCAAGTGTTGCCGCGAGGGCGGTGTTGCAAATACCTGTATGGAATAAAATTGCGCGGGCGTTGCGCTCGGGTACGCCTAGCCATCTGGAGAGGAAGTAGCCAGCGCCCATTGGGATGCTGACTTGTAATGTGACTGCTATGAATACAAGCGGCAGCACGGATAAGTTCTCAGACAAGGCTTGCTGGGCATTGGATATGACCGATAGGATGACTAGAAATAGAGCAAGTTGGGACAAGACTCCGGTATATGGTTTGAACTTCTCCACTTGTCTCTGAAATTTCCACTGAATCAGTAAACCGCCAACCAAAGGAAAGAATACGATATATATAATGTTAAGAAATAAAGGCCAGAATTCAATAGGAATAAAACGTCCTGCAAATGTCTGTAATAAAACAGGCGTCAACACAGGGGAAATAAATGTATCTAGCGTCGCCATCGTAATACTGAGCGCGACTTCCCCGCCAGCGATGAATGTATAAATATTCGCAGACGTTCCGCTTGGTACGGTTCCCGCCAAAATAATACCGGTCGCGATCTCTGCTTGATTGCCGAAAAATAAATAGGCAATTGCTATCGACACTGCGACCATGATCGTCCATTTCAACAAGACACCCAGTAAAGCGTATTTCGGATTTTTGATGACCTCGAGCAGCTTCTCCGATGAAAGCGATAAGCCCATTAGAAAGAAGATCGTCCCTAATCCAAAGCCCGTCAATTGCCGGATTGAAATGAACGCATCCGGAATGATATAGGCGATGATGGATAAGAGTACGATCCAAAGTGGTAAGTACTTCGAAATAATTTTTGATATGGATTGTATGGTTTTCATTTATTTCTCCTCCTTGCGAGGAAGCCCGTCTGTATGTTTTCGCTATGAGCGGATAGACCGTCGCTATGAGCGCTTATCGAAGCACTATGATCAGTCAAAGGCCGTGTATGAGCGGTTAAAGCATTCCATAGAGCACTCGAGCCGCAACTATGAGCGCTTTTCACGAATCGTTGAGCGTTCAGCATAAAAACCTCACTGAACACTCAGCATTTCCGATATATATACGCCCCATCCTCTACATAATCCAATTCCGTCACGTCGCCAATCTCAACATTTCCATCCGTTCTTACCGTAACCTTAGCTTTGGATTCATCCAACTGAATAAGTGCCACTGTGTAAGGAGCAAGATGAGCAAATTCAGCAGGTGCAATATGAATATCCGTGTAACTATAGATCGTACCTTTCGAAGACACGTCTTGCACTTCTAGCTTGCCTGTTCCGCAACTCGGACAACGGTATTTATTCGAGACACTGGCATATTCACACTGATCGCATTGATAGACTATCATCTCTTCACAACCTTTCTAGAATATGAACAGTGGAGTACGAACCTGTTCCACCCAAGTTTTGTGCCAAAGCGAGTCGGGCATGTTCTACTTGATTTGGTGCAGTACCGCGAAGTTGTTGGACGAGCTGATACATTTGTGCGACACCGGTTGCACCGATTGGGTGACCGCGTGACAATAATCCCCCACTCGTGTTCACTGGTTTATCGCCAGTCGCTGTCGTTCGACCTTGCTCCACCGCAAGCCAACCTTCACGTTTATTGAAAAAGCCTAACTCCTCAATCGCAAGCATTTCCGTCATTGAGAAACAGTCATGAATTTCCACGACGTCGATATCTTCCGGGCCGACGCCTGCTTTTTCATATGCCAAGCGACCTGACTCTCGAACTGCGGGCAATGAAAGTAAATCGTCCGCGTCTTGCATTTGTGTAGGTCCTGAACTTTGTGCAGACGAACGGATATGGATAGCACCTTTTTTACGCGTAATGACCAATGCTGCCGCCCCATCCGTTGTTGGAGAACAATCAAATAAGCCGAGTGGAGAAGTAATAATACGTGCCTCCATAATCTCTTCCATCGTCGTTGGCTTTTGGAATTGCGCCAAAGGATTATGTAAAGCATTTTCACGATTCTTCAACGCAATCATCGCCAAATGCTCTTTCGTAGCGTCCGTTTCATAGAAGTAACGGTTCGCGAGTACGCCAAAGAATCCAGGGAATGTGAGACCTGCCTGCTTTTCATTGGAATCGTTATCCATTGCGGCATTGATCGCCTGTGTAACGTCGGCAGTCGAAGCATGTTTCATCTTCTCCACACCTGCTATTAAGACTGTATCGTATTCACCACTTAGAATCCCCATGATCCCTTGACGAAGCGCAATCCCTCCTGATGCACAAGCGCCTTCTACTTTGGCCGTCGGGATATAGCCGAGTCCTAGTTCATTGGCAACTAAGGCGCCGAGGATTTCTTGATTACCGATCGAGCCCCCCATAAAGTTTCCGACAAACACCGCTTCAACTTTTGGATTTCCTGCATCTTCAAGTGCTTCTATCGACGCTTCAACTAACAACTGCTTCATAGACTTGTCGACAAATTTCCCGAACTTCGTCATGCCAATTCCTTCGATATAGACATTCGTCAAGACTGCACCTCCACATGCTGATTGCGTAATTCCCGTTTTAAGATTTTACCGTACGAGCTTTTCGGTAGTTCATCTACGATATACATCTCTTTCGGTTTTTTGAAGCTCGCCATATGGTCTAGACATAATTGAAGTAATTCTTCTTTCATCACGGGCTTAGTGCCGTTCGGAACGACATATGCAATGACATTTTCTCCCCACTTATCGTCAGGTACACCGATAACGCATGTCTCTTTTACCCCGTCATGCTTATTGAGGACTTCTTCCACTTCCCTCGGATAAATATTGACGCCTCCTGAAATGATGACGTCTTTTTTGCGGTCCACGATATGCACATAGCCCGCCTCACTTTTCCAACCGAGATCACCAGTTTGTAACCAGCCGTCACGTAATGTTTCATTTGTCGCCTGCTCGTTATTCCAGTAACCTTTCATGACAAGAGAGCCTTTACAAACGATCTCTCCAACTTCACCTGCCGGCAGTTCAGTCCCTTGCGCATCGACAATCTTCACATCGACAAAAGGTCCGACACGCCCACAGGATTCCAGATGATCGCCAAGTTCGCGTTTCGGCATCATTGTAATACACATCGGCGCCTCAACTTGACCGAATGTCTGTGCAAATATCGGCCCTGTCAGAGCGAGTGCTTGCTCGAGCTTACTTGCAGCAATCGAAGAACCGGCCATATTAATTGTCTTAATTGTAGATAAATTATTCGAATCAAATTTCGGATGCTGGATCATTAAATTAACCATAGTAGGTACAAGGAAAATAACAGTGACTTTTTCTTTCGTTAAATTATGAACGAATTCTTCAGGCTCAAACTTATTGAATACAACTTGTGTTAATCCATACAGCCACGCTACATGCGACAGGAAGTTACTGCCGTGTGTCAATGGTGCAACATGACCTATCACATCGTCGTAATCGGTCTCACAAGCAAGCGCTAGTGACAAAGCTCCGGAAATGATATTGCGATGACTCAACATCACACCTTTTGGATTTCCTGTCGTACCGGATGTATACATAATCGCAAAAATATCCTCTTCCACAATCTCCGTTGTGCATGTAGCCCCCCTATTTTGTTCAATCACTGGTTCATACTGCTCGCCGATTGTTAGCGCTTGGATGACTGTATCAATTGGTTTTATTAACTCTGCTTCACCAATGATCAACTGAACATCTGCATCGTCCAGCATATATTCATGCTCTTTCGGATGAAGCCGATAATTTAACGGTACTTTGATGACACCTGAGATTGCCGCCGCTACGTCAAGCTCAATATGTTCCAGGCGATTCGACGATAGAACGGCGAAGCGGTCCCCTTTTTGAAGACCCGCTTTCTCGAAGTATGCTGTCAGTGCAAATGCCCGTTGCATCAGTTCATGAAACGTAAGTGAGCGCCTTTCATCTTTCACAGCTATTTTATTCGGATAAGCTGCGGCTGATTTCATTGCTAGTTTACCGATTGTCTCCAACGTCACTCACTCCTTTTCGTAAAATGAAATAATGGAATACCTGAATATTCATCTGGTTTTCTATGAACATGTGTATCGGATACTGGGAATATAATGAATTCCACTGTAATCGCCACGGGATTTTCTCCTCTAAGGAAGTGACCGCCATTCATCTGTTGATCACAGTCTACATATAGCCCGTGGAAGTGGATATCCAACTGACCTTGTTCATCGTAACCAACAAATCCTGAACCGGAAAGCAGTTCGACGGGAGTGTCTGTGACAAGCCTTTCGGAATACTGTAAACTTTTATCAGGATTTTGCTGAGGTTGTACAATGGTCGCATACGCAAGAGAGCCTATACATTGAAATTGAGCTGCTTCGACATGATGCTGCTTACACACCGCGAGAATTCCTTCAAATAGATCGGTACCTTTCTTCAAACGACCGATAATTCGACTCGTTTTCTCGTCATATACCGCTTCAATTGGGCGATTCAATACAAAACCCTCCATCCATTTTCAGTACTTGTCCTGTCGTATAGTTAGATTCAGATGAGGCAAAGTACAGAACGGCTTCTGCGATACTCGCCACTGTGCCTGTTTGATGGATTGTCGCCTTATCCAAATTGGTCATAACTACAGGTGCAACTGAATTACATGTGATTCCATACTCACGAAGTTCTTTAGCGGTCTGCTTGGTCAATTTACTAACTGAATCCTTAGAAGTTGTGAACGTTCGTTCTTTATCGGAACTTGAAATCGAACTGATGTTAATGATACGACCATACTTCTGCTCCACCATATACGGTGATACTCCTTGAATAAATAAAGAAGTTGCTTGCGCATTCGAATCTGCTTCCAGTTCCCAATGATCAACAGACGACTGGTTTTCACTATGGGTATTACATATACACATATTGTTCACTAAGATATGTAATTCTCCAAAGGCATCCGATGCTCTAGCGATTGCCGCGTTCACAAATTCTTTATCACGAACTTCGCCTAAGCATTCTAAATAAACCGCTTTGCCCCTAAATGATTGAATGGCTTCCAACGTCCCGGCACAGCTCGCTGAATCCACTAATACGACATTGGCACCTTGTTGTGAAAGAAGGAGGGCCGTCTGGGCACCAATACCATTGGCAGCCCCTGTGACGATCGCCGTCTGTCCTTTCAGTTTCATAAGCAACCCTCCTCAATCTACTTGATGTTTAGTAAATCTGGTAAAAATGTAGAGATTTGCGGAATATACGTAATGAGTAACAAGATAATGACGGAGGAGACAACGAAAGGCAAAACCCCTTTCGATATTTGCCCTATTGAAGTATTCGATATGCCCGCGGCTACGAATAAATTGAGACCGACTGGCGGAGTGAAAAGACCAATCGCTAAGTTGACTGTCATAAAGACACCGAATACTGTTGGATCGACATCGAACAATAGCACAATCGGCAATAAAATCGGAATGAAAATATAGTAGGCAGAAATTGCGTCGATAAACATCCCGGCAATTAGTAAAATGATATTGATTAGCAATAAGATAATGATTTTATTTCCCGATATATTTAGCATCACGTCTGAAATCTGCGTAGCAATTTGCTCGGTTGTGATGATATATGCGTAGACACTTGCCGCACTGACGATAAACATAACGACTGCCGTCTGAATACCGGCTGCCACTAAGATGTCATATAGCTTTTTCAGTGTCAGTTCACGGTAAATGAAAAACCCGATAAACAGACTATAAAATACCGCCACTACCGCTGCCTCTGTCGGTGTAAAGTATCCACCATAAATACCGCCTAAAATAATAACAGGAATTAATAAGCCCCAGATGGCATTTCCGAAGGCTTTAAAGAGTTCCGCACTTGTTGCCGGTTCCATTATGTACTGTTGCGATATCGGACCCTCACGTTTCTCCTGTCGATACCTAACGAACATGGCAGCTATAATAAATCCAACGCCCAATAGCAATCCAGGAATGACCCCTGCCATGAACATTCTTCCGATCGATACCGGAACCTGATCGCCCGCCACTACAGCAAAGACGATAAACGCAATACTAGGTGGAATGATGATACCGATTGCTCCGGAACTTGCTACCAAACCGGCCGCAGTTTCCGTTTTATAACCGTTCTTCACCATACCCGGAATTAAAATACCACCTATCGCGGCAACCGTTGCAGGACCTGAGCCAGAAATTGCTGCGAAGAAAATTGCTGTCATAACGGTTACAAAAATAATCCCGCTTTTACGATGACCAACCAATGCTTGCGCAAAATCAATCAGCCTTTTGGAAATTCCCGCGTGCTCCATAATGACTCCCGCCAAGATGAAAAACGGAATCGCAAGCAACGTGAATTTCGCTACGCTCGTATACATGATATCTGCAACCAATTCCAAACCAAACAATCCACTGCCTGTAAATAACACCACAATGGATGAGATAGCTAAGGCCACAGCAATTGGCATTCGAAGCATAACTAAAATGAAAAATACGCCGAATAAAATGATCGCTGTCATATTAGCTGCTCTCCCTTCCCGTTTTGCTGTCGGAATTCAACAATCGTTACTTGGATGGAGCGAATTAAACAAAATAGCGCACCGATTGGCATCGACATTGAGAACCACCATTGCGGCCAACCAAGCGAAGGTGTTTTTTGTCCCATATCCATCTGATACTGCACCATCTTCAAACCAAAATATAAAAGAATAAAAAATAATAACATCATCATCAATCCAACCAAAATCGTAATAATATTCTTCAGCAACAGATTGCCCTTGTCATAAATCAGAGTAAAGCCAAGGTGTGCGTACTTACGCACACCAATGGCCGTTCCGACAAATGTTAACATTACAAATAAATTGACTGTAATCTCTTCTGTGAAAGAAAATGAATAATTGGCAAATCCTCTGGATAGCACATTAACGAATGCAATGGTGGACATGATGGACAGCACAATCACAACAATCCATTCTTCTAACCTATTGAATATTTTCCCCATACATCCACCCTCCAGTCCTTATTGGTCTTGGAACTTATCTAATAGATCCTTGCCCCAAATATCTTCATACTTTTTATACACCGGTTGTACTGCTTCTGTAAACTCAGCTAATTCTTCGTCTGTTGGTGCGTAGAACTGCATGCCCGCATCCTTCAACTCTCCGATTTGTTTCTCTTCCTTTTCACGTGCCATTTCTACTTGATACTCTGCCGCCTCTTTACCTAACTTCTTCACAAGCTCCTGATCTTCTTCACTCATCGAATCAAACAATTTCTTGTTGATGCCTAATACTAGTGGATCATAGGAATAGTTCCAAGTCGTTAAGTAGTCTTGTACTTCATTCAACTTAGATGAGTGAATAACATCGATTGGGTTTTCTTGACCGTCAATCGTACCTTGCTGAAGAGATGTAAAGACTTCAGAGAACGCCATTGTCGTTGGATCCGCACCTAGTGCACGGTACAAATCTGTGTACATCGTGATTCCAGGAATACGTACTTTCAGGCCTTTCATGTCTGCAGGTGATTTAATTTCCTTTTTACTGTTTGTAATCTGACGGAAACCATTCTCTCCGAATCCGAGTAATTCTACGTTCTTTTCATTGAGGATTTCTGCGAGTGCTTCCCCACCTGCACCATCAAATACTTTGTCTACTCCGTCTTTATCTTTAAATAGGAATGGCGCACTCGCTACACCAAAGCGATCATCTAAGATAGAATAAATAATTGTGGAGTGAAGACTCAGGTCGGTCTGTCCTTTTGTCAGAAGCTCTACACCTTTCCCTTGGTCACCATTTGATAGTTGTTCATTCGGGAAAACTTCAATATTGATACGACCATCCGTTTGTTCTTTCAAGTCCTGCGCTAACTTGTCTGCGGCCTGATACCAAGTAGATGAATCATTAACCGTGACAGACATTTTCAGATCGTATGATTTTCCTTCTGATTCAGCCGCACCATCTGTTGATTCTTCTTTGTCTGACGAACAAGCTGCCAACATCAGCATGGCAGATAAACCAATTGCGCCTAATACACTCTTTTTCTTCATTTTCATTTGTTGTTCCCCCCAGCTTTTTTCAAAAGTCATCTAGATACTTACCACTACAAAAGAGTATCTATTCGAAACATTTTGTTAGTATATATAATTCTAATAGTCTGACAGCTTAATTCATATAGACTTTAGCACAATGATATATAGAGAAACACTTCTATTTTTTGTGTCAACGTCTAGTTTCTATAGAAAGCGTCTTTATTCGCTCCTTCTATTATATTAAAATAATGAAGAACACAAAAAGAGGAGCAATTCATTGCTCCTCTTTTTGTACTTTATTTAACTTTTCTCTAGCTCTTACTAAATAATGTGCATTAATCCAAGAAGCAATCGGTATAACTAGCGCTATACCAAGCCCCGCACAAAGTATCAAAATCATTTCTGAACTGAATATCTTTGAATTGACGATATCCCCAATGGAATAGTGCAAATCCTTGAACCAAATGAGCAATGCCAAATATCCTCCAAAGAAAGCAAAGAACAATGTATTGGTATCGGTTCCTAAAATATCACGTCCAATGCTGACACCAGACTTGAACAATTCCTTCTTGCTCAAGCTAGGTGTATGCTTAAATACTTCATGCATGGTCGTAGCAATCGATATAGCGACGTCCATGATTGCTCCAATAGTGCTCATTATAATGACGGAAGCGCCAATTTTTATGAAGTCTACACCAATATAGAGAGACATACCTGCAATTGCCTCTTCTTCCTCTTCACCAAATCCTTGAATCATTAGTTTTTGGGATACTAATACAATGAAAAACAATAATATACTAATGGTAATCATCGTTGAGATAAATGCCATTACCGTTTTACTGTTCACCTCATTAATATAAAACAAACTGACGCATCCAATAACTATGCAAGCAATAAATGTAATGAGAATAGGATTAGCGTTTGGATCCAACATAAAAAACATCGTGAAGAAGACAACACCAAAATTGAGAAATAGCGAAATGAATGATCTTGCCCCACTTTTTCCGCCTACCCAGATCATTAATCCGAGTAAAATAACCGCGAGCCATACGAGTACATTCATATTCTCGCCCTCTTTCGTTCAATGAAGAAGATGGCTGTATAAAGTCCAATCGGGATCGTCAAGACGATTCCAATCCCACCAGCTAAAGCACGCGCTAATTCCAACGACAGATTCATCGAAAGTGCAAATCCTACGGGAGAAGCGTTTTTCAAATAGAGGATGAGCATGGGGATGGATCCACTTATATATGCAAAAAACAGAATGCTTGTAATGGTTCCCATAATGTCTTTACCAATATCTATGCCAGATGCTCTTAGCGCTTTAACGGATATAGTGTGATCTCTTTCATATAATGCAAACATCGAAGACGACATCGTAATGGCCACATCCATAATGGCCCCGAGTGATCCAATAAACAGCCCCGCCATGAAGATGGTGTGATAAGGACGCGTCAAAAACTGCATTTCTTCATAACGCAAACCATTCCCTGAAGTAATCCAGATGACAAGAGACGTGATGGAAAGAGATACGACTGTTGCGACTAGCGTAGCTACAATCGCGGCATACGTTTTTTCAGTGCGGCCACTGACTAGCAGGAGCGAAATCGTTGTGAATAGCAGGATACAAATCCCGCAAACTACAAGTAAACTGACCTCATAATACTTCACATAAATATCTAAAGCGAATGATAGTACCAGGACATTAATCACAAAGCCTACTATTGCTAATAACCCTTGCTTATGCCCAACAATTAATAGCGTAAAGACGAAGATCCACGCAACGATCAATACATATGTATCACGTTTTACGTCTGTGATACTTCCCATCAGTTGTTCTCCAGCAGTAGAATCAATGGAGACAAATACTTCATTTCCTATACGGTACTGCTGATCGTATGCCCCGGAAGAGGAATACTCATTGACCAACTGGACTTCCTGGCCTTTTTCTTCTCCGTTCATGATCCTAGCTACGATTTGCTGGACAAATAGTGTGTCTTCATTGCCATGTATATCTGTTACATCGGTTTCTTCCTCTAATGTTGTATCGATCACCTTAGCGATCGGTCGGTCATAAAATGAATGATTTTGATTTACAAATGCAATGGAACCAATACAGCAAAGTGCTAAGATCAAAAACAGGATCCACTGCCATGTTGTGATGTTTCGGATTCTATTCAAAACAATCCTCCTGACACTCTTAGAATAAGACGCAGTTTAATCCTACCATGAATAAGACGTAGAATTAAAAAAACAATCTGTTTCCTCGTCCAATAAAAAAGCTCCGATTCCACTATAGGAAGCGAAGCAATTGATCACTTATTCCTTACTAAACGACTGCTCTTCCATTAAACGCAGTGACAAGTATAGTAAGAAGACATCATGCGTACTAGAAACAGATAATCCGGTTAACTGCTCGACCTTTTGCAGACGATAAGACAATGTATTTTTATGGATATGCAGACGTTGCGCGGTATTTTGCATCGACTGATTCTCTTCGAACCATACCATCAAATTATTCAGCAAGTCTTTATGATCTTCCAGTGGCGCAACTGTGCGCTTAAGGAATTCCTGCTTGACCAAATCTGGAATGCTCTGCAAAATTATTTCAAGACGCAGTTCATGCTCAAAGACAATATCTCCAGATTCCTTTGCAGCATGGACAGCACGTTCTGCCTGGGCGAATGATTTAGCTAAGTCGAAATACCGTGTGGATTCACCTATACCTGCGACGACTTGTACTTTCTTGCGCCGTTTTATATGAAGCAATAAAAACTCTAACTCGTTTTTTACAGTTTCCTGATTCATTTCAGGTAATAATAATAAGATTTTATTTTGCGCCCAGCGGATCATTTTCATGGAAGGATGGATGTTTTGAATCGACTCAAATGTCTCCATTTCCTCAACGGAGAACTGTTCCAATAAATCCAGCACTTCCAAAACCACCACTTGACTGTAGAGTGTCACGTCGATTCCGAGCAGTGTCCCTCGTTCCATAAATCTTTCATCTTTCTTTGATCCTGTCAGCCAGTCAAAGACGAAGAACTCCACATCACGTACTTTTTCATCCTTCTGCTTTCGTTTCAAGGTGTCTTGGATGAACAGTTCCGCTACGCGTAAGATTAGCTGAGCCTGCGGATGAATCACATCTGGATCACCCGTCACGCCAAGTACGGCTATCGGCTCTTCTTCAATAATGATAGGCAAGACAATTCCTCTACGGACCCCTTGCAGATGCTCCGCTTCCTCGTCTGCCATACGGAGCATCGTTTTCTGGCGCATGCTTAACAGTGCCCCTTCATGGAACTGATTGATTCGATCCGGTTCTGTACTCGCTTGAATGAAGCCTCTTCTATCTGTTAAAATCACTTGCTGCTGTATCAGATTCGATAATTCCGTTACTATTTCATGTCCTAATGTATCAAATTGAAACACCTGTCTCACCTCGGATGAAAACTGCTAGTCTTACTTAGTTTACGCCACTTCAGTTTCCACTACAATAGAGGTGATTCAGATAAGTCGGACTTCCGGAATTCCACAGCTCCATGCCTTTATGAGCAGTTGTAATAGTTCTGCTGTTTCAATGGTTGCAGACTTCTCTAGCGTGACCGATCCGCCTTGATCGGTATGGCGCTGTTCTGCAGTTATTCGATCGATCATGGCGATTTGCTGTTGTTTTGTCGCCTGGTATATCGAACGATGCATAACCGAGGCCGCTTTGCGCAGAGGAGTATTCATTCCGCTTTGACAAGATGCCACCTCCAAGGAACGATTTATCTCTCGGGCTACCTCTTCAATAAACAGAAGGGCCCTCTCTGAATGTAAAGCAATTTTCTGTTCAGCTATAGCGGTTTCCCATCCTGCCACTTCAATTTGTATAGTACGTCCCCATATACTTTCAATGCCGTTCAGTAAACGTACAAGTATGGTACAAGTACGTGCCAACTCCGTTTCCTGCAGTACGTACGGTAATTGAATATACGAGCATAATACTGCTTTTTCCTGTCGTTCTTTATTAGGAAAATGCACAACAATTCCTTCACTTCCAAGCAGCCGTTTCATCAATCCGATGGCAGAGACTTTTTTATGCCCCATAGAGGAACTATCAGCAGCGTGGGAAAATCTCTCACTGTTGAAGTTGTCAAATGAACATCCAAAAATACGCTCTATTTGTTCAGCATCAAATAAACTCCAAGAGCCGCACGCTTTTACTTGTTCCATAAAATGATCGGGTATACGTATATGCTTTTCTTTAACCTTACTTGATAAAAATGATGCAATTCTGTCGTCAGCGATATCCATTGTATATTGCTGGACTCTCGTCTTTCGCTGATAGAACGTCTTACCGAAGAATGACATAATCTCAGCTGGTAAAGTCACATAACCATGGCTCAGCATCCAATATGCTTCCTGTACTTTCTGCAGGCGCTGGACAGTTTCATTTTGCATTGCGCCCATTGCTATGAGCATAAGCCTTTCCTGAGGCAGTCCTATCCGCTTATCATGATAATCAGATGTTACAAATTCATTCATATATTGCTGCAATTGTGCAGAAGGTATCAGTCGGTCGCGTTCAGCTACAATCTGTAGGCCAAGCCATTTGATTTCACTTGCTGAATAGTTATAGATCCATTGACCGTATAGCCCGTCCTGTAACAGTTTCCTTACTACTTGATGAAATCCTGAATACACTGGTCTTCTACGCTGTTGTTCTGCTTGTTTATACAATATCTGCAACAGTGCACGTTCGTGTATACGTTCCTCATTTTGTTCACATAATCTCATGTCGCGGTCTCCTTTCGTAAACAACAAAAAACAATCATTCCGCCTCTTCGGCAAGATGATTGCAATAGTTGTGAATGAGGAAACAAATTCAGGCAACTTTAATATACTCCATACAAAAATGCATAGATGCAGATACCTTTTTTGCTTCCACTCCTCAACCCCCGAAGAAAGTGTCGCTTTGACGATACGTGGCAGGTCTCCTGGCTTCACTTCATCCTTCCGCCAGTGCCTTCCCATGTCTCCATAGTGGCTAATTCTAGCGGTCGTCCGTGTGTACAGTTGCGGGGACAGCTCCGGTTTACGGATTCCCTTTTATACCTTGATAGGTACCAGCGCATCGTGCAAACTCATTTATTTGATTGATTTCATTTTATCATGGATAACATAGAGGGTGGTAGCGTTTGTTTTCAATAAGAAGGAAGACACAACTAAACAGGGTGCCTATCTAAAAACTACTGTGAGTACATCCACAATCGTTTTTTGCTAGGCACCCTGTATCGAGCTTTCTTCATTACTTACATGAGTTGTTGTTCGCATAGACAGCCGCACTCCGCCAATCCTTGAACATACGCTTCTTCCCATGTAATCCCATGGATGAAACCATTCTCTGAGTAACCTGTGATCAAATAGAACGTTTCGTTTTGCTCTGGTAGTGCTGAATTGTTTTGATAGGTGTTGTTTTGCATAAGAATTACCTCCTGGATTTGTATTTTTCATAGTATATGCCTTGTCGGGGAAAAAAGAACATTTTCTTCGCTTTTATTAATAAAAGGCCTATTGACAGCGCTTACATTTTGAAGGCAAAAGGAAATGAGTTCTTTATATATTACCGAACTAGTGTAATAAAGGCATATTTAATAAATCTGTTAATTCTGTTTATTGTATCATGCAAATAAATAAAAGTAAATATAAAAGTTGTAATTCCTTATTAACTTTTGTCAGCTTTTAAGATAATCTTTGACTTCTCTATCATTTAATGACTAAAATGCACCAAAAAACTTCTTCCTATACAAAAATATCTCCCTAAGTCCCCTTTACGACTTAGAGAGATCAGTAGTTATTAGGACAACTGCTTTTCGCAAATTTCGATCACTGTTTTGACAGAATCAGCTGACTGATCGAGCGCTGTTTGTTCTTCCTCTGTTAACGGGAGTTCAATTACACTCTCAATACCATTGCCACCCAAAACAGTAGGAACGCCTAAATAGATATTTTGATATCCATATTCGCCTTCTAAATAAGCAATAGATGGCATAATTCGTTTTTTATCTTTGATAATTGCTTCCGCCATCTCTACCAAAGCCGCAGCAGGTGCGTAATACGCGCTACCATTACCTAACAACGAGACGATCTCGCCGCCGCCTTTTCGAGTACGCTCCACAATTGCTTCCAATCGTTCATTCGAAATGATTTTATCCAACGGAATGCCCCCAGCGTATGAATAACGCACAAGTGGAACCATATCATCGCCGTGTCCACCAAGGACAAAGCCCGAAATATCTTCTACAGAAATATTCAATTCTTCCGAGATGAACGTATTGAAACGGGCAGTATCGAGCACACCTGATTGTCCAATCACACGATTTTTAGGAAAGCCGGTTGTTTTATAGCAAACATATGTCATCGCATCTACCGGGTTACTTAAAATCAGCACAATGCTGTCTGGTGCGTAACGCTTCACTTGTTCAGAAACAGAACGCATAATCTTCGCATTGGTCGCAACTAAATCATCACGACTCATACCTGGTTTTCGCGCGACGCCTGCTGTAATGATCACCATTGCAGCGCCTTCAATATCCTCGTAATTCGATGTACCTGTGATGCGGGAATTGAACTGTTGCACAGGACTTGTCTGAAGGAGATCGAGTGCTTTACCTTTGGTAGGATTGGAGAGGTCAGGAATATCGACTAATACGATGTCGCCTAATTCTTTCTGCGCCGCCATCAATGCGGCAGTCGCACCCGTATGACCCGCTCCGATGACTGCAATTTTATGTCGTTTGAAAGCCATGGAAACCACTCCTTTCTATAGATTTCATTATGACCGAAGAGTTTGTGCCCAATAAAACTTCGCAAATGCTCTTAGGTAATCCGCCCTCAGTCTTTCTTCGGTGCCTTCTTGGCTTCTATCGCTTTCTTTACTTTCGGAATTTCTGGAGTAGTTGGCACTAGCGGTTTCACCATGCCATATACTGAATCATCAGGACGCGGTATCACATGTGCACCTAGCAATTCACCAACACGCGCTGCTGCATCGCGACCTGCATCCACAGCTGCCTGTACTGCTCCGACATCACCTTGAACGATGACCGTTACGATACCACCATCCACCATCTCCTGTGATACTAACTCCACATTAGATGCCTTTACCATTGCGTCTGCTGCTTCAATCGATCCTATCAATCCTTTTGTCTCAATCATTCCGATCGCTTGACTCATGTATATCACCTCTCTTTACTTCTGTTGAATCAATAATACCAATAATGACCGCGTCGATTGGGATCGGGTTTTCTTTCGGTAAAATAAAGCGTGAAGAACCGCCACTCGTAATGAGTACCTCATCACCAACCCCTGCCCCAATTCGATCTGCCGCGACCATATGCGACTGTATATTATTGCCGTGTGCATCAATTGGCTGGATGATTAATAACTTAAGTCCTGATAATCCATCCTCTTTACGGGTTGCCCATACATTACCAATCACTCTACCCATTCGCATGCGTAATCACCTTTTTCTACTTTCTACTAGTTATCATTTTACCGAGTTCCCGTGCTGTATCTCTTGCTAGTGCCGTAACAATTGTGCCTTTATTGACGACAATTTCCTTTTCCGAAATATCAGCCACGTCTTCAGCCGACAAAAGTTTTTTGGTGAATTCAAGCGTCTCTGGAATACGTACTACTGGATCAGGTGACTTCGTTGTTTCCGTCGTCGCTTGCATAGGTACCGTTTCTTTTGCGTCATTTGGTTTCACCAGACGCCCAATCGACCCCTGTGTAATGAAACCTGCATTTGCTTCATCGGTATCGATATGCATTTCAAGACGATATCGCTCATTCACCCGAATGCGTACATTGCGGAATGAAATAGATCGGACTCCATCTGCTTCCACTGTGACATATTCCCCGTCTACCACGCCAAAGCGCGTAGCATCTGTAGGTGCCATATGGATATGCGCCTGCGCAATAATCAATCCTTGGTCTATATGCACACTACCTTTTGGTCCAATTAGTGTAATCGGTGCAGATCCTTCTATATTGCCGGATTCCCGAAGCGGAGGCTTGACGCCGAGTTTCATAGCATCCGTAAAGCTGACCTCAACTTGGGTCGCTTTGCGGACAGGTCCTAAAATACGTACGCGTTCAATACTGCTTTTAGGTCCTGCAATCATCACCGTTTCATTCGCGGCGAATTGGCCCGGCTGTGAGAGCTCGGACCGCTGTGTCAATTCATACCCTGCGCCAAATAATACTTCCACATGTTCAGGCTGTAAATGTACGTGACGGGCGGAAACCGCAATGGGAACCGCTCGTTCCGGCAATTGAACGGGACTTTGCCCTAGCTGTCCAAGGATCTCTCCGACAATCTGCTCAATCAATTGCTGATTCATTTAGTTCACGCCTTTCTACTATGTCAGCAGTGATTATTCGCTTTTTGGTAACATCAGTTCTAATTCATTATGTGGTCTTGGGATAACGTGAACAGATAGTAATTCGCCCACACGTTGTGCAGAAGCTGCCCCTGCATCTGTTGCTGCTTTTACTGCGCCTACATCGCCACGTACCATAACTGTTACGATTCCACCGCCTACATGTACTTTACCTACTAAGTTTACGCTTGCTGCTTTCACCATTGCGTCTGCCGCCTCAATTGCCCCGATTAATCCTTTAGTTTCTACCATTCCTAATGCTGTACCTTCTCTATTCATAATAAATTCCTCCTACTAGTGTTTTATTTTGTAAGTTGTTTAACGATTTCACTGACTAAGTTCTGTACTAATGCTGGATCAATGTTGCTGTTTGTTGAAGCTGATACATTGTTCATCACATTGGATACAAGCTGATCGTTCGAGCTTTCTACTGGCTCTGAGTGCTTCGGTAACTGTACTTCCTTCGTGCCGTATGCCATCCGCTTAATGTTCAGTAAATGCTTAGCTGTAACGTTGTCTGATGTGATGTTGCCGCCGTATGTTCCGCATCCTAATGTAAATGATGGCATTAAGCCTGTCGTACCGCCAACTGCTCCAATGGACGACATCGTGTTGACCATAATACGTGAAACCGGCATTTCCATAGCAAATTCACGAGCGACTGCATCGATTTCCGTATGAAGCACCAAGCTGTGTCCACGTCCACCAAGGTTCAACAAGTCAAGACATACTTCTTTCGAATGTTTCACACCACCGACAATATACATAGCGAAAATCGGTGATAATTTTTCCAATGAAAACGGTACATCCTTGCCCACTTTTGTTTCCATCCCGATAATCAAGCGAGTACCTTCCGGTAAAGCAATACCTGCCATTTTAGCGATGAACTGCGGGCTCTTGCCAACCACTTTCGGATTCACCTTACCAGGCACCGGGGAGATGACACCTTCCATAATCTTTTTCTCTTCATCTGATAAAATATATGCGCCATTTTTCTTCAACTCACGCGTAACGAGATCGACGACGTGCTTATCGACAACAATTGCTTGTTCTGTTGCACAAATTGTACCGTAATCAAATGATTTACTATCGACAATATCTCTTACCGCTTTTTCAATCTTCGCCGACCGCTCGATATACACTGGCACATTACCAGGACCTACGCCGTACGCCGGTTTACCTGAGCTATACGCCGCTTTGACTAGTGCACTACCACCTGTTGCGATGATTAGATTGACATCTTTATGCGACATCAATTGCTGCGTTGCCTCCATTGAAGCCAATGTAAGACACTGGATCAAACCTTCCGGAGCACCTGCCGCAACCGCTGCTGCATCACATACTTTTAATGCTTCATGTGTACATTCAACTGCATATGGGTGAGGACTCACTACAATAGAGTTTCGTGTTTTCAACGAAATCAATGTTTTGAAGAATGCCGTCGATGTCGGATTAGTCGTCGGGATGATGGCGGCAACTACACCGAACGGAGCAGCGATTTCCACCACTTTATTCAAATGGTCTTCTTTGATGACACCGACTGTTTTCAAGTCCTTGATACTTTCATAGACATCACGAGAGCCAACTTCATTCTTGATTTTCTTATGAGCTGCTACCCCCATACCCGTTTCATCTACTGCCATTTGCGCGAGGCGACCGGATTGTTCAAAGGCCGCGTCAGCTACAGCTTTAACAATCTTGTCTACTTGTTGCTGAGTATAGCCCATGAATTTCTCTTGTGCTTCTTTTGCAGTTTGGACGGCCGTGCGCATTTGTTGCAAAGCCAATAAATCATTATCCACTAATTGAACCAAATCAAAACACTCCTTTCTGCATGCTGAACTATCAATAACTTAACGGATGATCCGCCATGTTCTGTATCGCTTCCCGGAACGCATCGGCTGCTGCCTTACAAGAAGATTGACTACCTGTCAGCAGACCACCGCCAAAGTTTGTTTCGGAGGGAGGTGAATAGAGTACACAAAGTGTGACGTCTGCGGCTTTTAAAGCAGCATCCAAACCGATAACGGCTTCAACAGGCGGTGCAATCAAGTATGCCAACGACTGTCCATCTGGTACATTCGCCATGTCAGCTAAATAGCTCCCGCAGCTGGAGATAGTATGCGCATATAACACATGATCTGGATTTCCGTTAATCGTTTCGAAATAGGCTTCATGCTCTATCGTTATACGAATTGAATCCAGACCGCTTTTCACTTCTTCCGGCGACGAACCCGCAATGATTCCAATAAACTCACCGGATAGCGGTCCAGAAGAATGGGCTGAGCCCGCGTAAAAGCTTTTTGCGTAGACCACTTCCACATCACTATGCTTCGTTGCTGCATCAATTGCTGTATAGCCGACGTCATCAATTGTCGTCGTCACTAAACCCAAGCTCCGCTGGTTAGGCTTCAATTTATACTTCTCAGCAAGTTCCGGACTGACGTTTGAAATAACTTGCATCGACAATATGTCTGCATAGATTTTCATTTGTCCTCCCCCTTCCTTAATTTTCTTTTTGAACAAGCGATACACCACTCGCTTCATATTTTAAGATTTTCTGAATAATTGTTCCAAGGAATGCGCCTGCTTCAACAGGTGGAATTCCGCCTTTATGGATATTGGAGATGACCATGCGATCTGCTTCGATCGTGCCATGTCTGGGTTTATAGCACATATACGCACTTAGTGACTCTGCGGATACAAGACCTGGACGTTCACCGATCAGCATGACCACAACATCGGGTTGCAATAGCTCTCCGATATCATCCATCACAGCAACTCGCCCCTTATCGACATAAAATGTTGTGCCCATCTCGATATTCAAGTTGTTAAGTGATTGTTCCAATGACAAGTAGACGTCTTCCAAATTTTCTTCAATTGCTTTCGCACTCAGGCCATTTGATGCAACGATCTGTACGACGGGTGATTTCTTGCAGCGCTCTTGGATCAGAGACTTTGACTCGTCCGAAAGCTTTCTACCCAGATCCGGGCGTCGAATGTATTCTTCTTTATCTGCTACTCGGGATTGCACTTGAAATAACCCCAGCTGTTCAAGCAAGTTATCCGGAACTTCACCGTAGACCGCGTCGACTGCTGCCGCATGATCCAGTCGGAACTGTAGCCACGTCTTTGTTTTCGGACGTGAACCTGCTCGCCCAACCCCTATCCTAGCCGGTGTTTTCTTGCGATATTCTGCTAGCTTATCTTCTTCAGAATCTATTTTGGGTTTTGACTTCGTTTTACCATACGCCGTCGTTGGCTTTGGCTTTACAGTGGAAACATTCCGCTTCAGCTCTTCTGTCGTACTATGGAATGTCACCTCTCCACTAGGTGAGTTTTTTACTTTTTCCACTTCCACATGTCCAATAGGTTGCTTCGAAAACAGCTCTACTTTCTGATTGGTTGTTGGCTGCTGTACTGTTTGACTACTACTTGCAGCCTCCAGTTTTTCCACGACCATTTTTGTGATTTGCTGAATTAATTCTTCATTCAAGTCCATCCACCTCCTATCGATTGAAGAGTGTGAGATCCCCGGCACGTTTACTCAGCATGCCATTTTCATAAATCCCCATCTTTTCAAGCCATTTCAAGTATTCAGGCGCTGGTGTTTTGCCCATTGTCCGAAGAACCGTCGCCACGTCATGGTAGCTCATAGATTGGTAATTCAGCATAACGTCATCGCCCATCGGAGCTGCGATGATGAAGTTCACACCTGCCGCTGATAATAAGATACTTAGATCTTCAATGTCATTTTGATCCGCTTTAATATGGTTCGTATAACAAATATCTACACCCATCGGTAGTCCGTGTAGCTTACCCATGAAGTGATCTTCAAGGCCAGCACGGATTACCTGCTTGCTGTTATATAAATATTCCGGTCCGATAAATCCGACAACCGTATTGACGATGTACGGATCATAATGTCGTGCAAAACCATAGTTACGTGCTTCCATAGTTACTTGATCCACGCCATAATGGGCTTCAGCGGATAGTTCCGACCCTTGCCCTGTTTCGAAATACAATGTTTGTGGGCCGGTACCCGTCCCCATTTTCAGTGAAAGATCTTTCGCTTCTGCAATTAATTCCGCTGAAATACCAAATGAACGATGGGCTTTTTCTGTTCCCGCGATACTTTGGAAAATCATATCCGCAGGCGCACCTTGTTCAATTGCTTTCATCTGTGTCGTTACGTGTGCGAGCACACAGTTTTGCGTCGGAATTTCCCATTCATCAATGAAATCTTTCGTTGCATTCAACACACGCTTTACACTCTCTACGGAATCATCTACGGGATTGATCCCAATTACCGCATCGCCGATACCGTAAGACAAGCCTTCTTTTAACGAAGTGATGATGCCATCAATATTGTCTGTTGGATGATTCGGTTGCAAACGGGAAGACAAAGTGCCTTTTTGACCGATTGTAATATTACATGTTGATAAGATTTCGATTTTATTGGCCGCGTGTACTAAGTCGAGATTGGACATTAGTTTTGTGACGGCTGCGATGACTTCCGAAGTCAATCCGCGGCTGAGACGCTTTAATTCACGGTCTCCTACTTCATTACTCAAAATGTATTCACGTAATTCCGCAATACTCCAGTTCTGAATTCCACCGTAAACCTTCTCGTTTATATCATTTTCAATAATAAGTGACACTTCGTCGCTTTCAATCGGAATCAGTGGATTGTTACGGATATCGCTTACAAGCAACTCACTGACAACGGTTTTGGCAGCAATTCGTTCTTGCACCGTTTCCGCTGCAATTCCTGCGAGGCGATCACCAGATTTCTCTTCATTCGCTTTTGCTAGTACTTCTTTCAGGTCATGGAACACATATCGTTCGCCGCCTAGTGTAGTGGATAAGTTCACGTACGAGACCTCCTTTACGTTGCGTGGAAAGTCAAGGTTTTTACGACGACCGGTACGACGCCTGATGTGAGCGCATTGCCGATATCGATGTAATCACCCGTTTCCACATTGATTTGATCTATGCAAATAATGCTTTGTTTCACGTGTAACGCTGCTAATGTTTGACCAATCACTTTAGCATGATCGGATTGAATGACCAGAATAATCGGTTGCTCCGGACATGGCCGCTCGTTCATAATTTGAACAATTGCTTTGGCAAGCTTCTGCACATCGCGAAATCCTAGATATGGAAGGTTGGATAGATAGAGCGCAAAGTTTTGCCCTTCTTTTGCAGAGTCATATAAAGTAACTGCCTGCTGTACCGCATCTTCGAAGTGGAGTAGTCCTGTTTCGAGATTTTCTTCAAAATCATATTG
This sequence comes from Sporosarcina sp. P12(2017), assembly GCF_002743035.1. Classification (NCBI taxonomy): domain Bacteria; kingdom Bacillati; phylum Bacillota; class Bacilli; order Caryophanales; family Caryophanaceae; genus Sporosarcina; species Sporosarcina sp. P12(2017). Next base: position 127,426 of record NZ_PDYL01000010.1, on the reverse strand, counting down.
GTAAATCGGGATGTTCTTTAATGGCAACTCATGTGGCGCAACTTGTATCGTAGCCCCGCTAATTTCAGTAGTCTGTGTCCCAGCTCCCAATACAGTCGCTCGTACAGTTTCTACTGGCTCCTGCCAAGTAAAGTGTTGCAGTGATGTGTTTTGCAGTAGCGCTTCCGCGAGTTGAATTCCAATATCGTTGTATTGTGCTTCTTGGACTTCATCAGTCGCATGATGATACATACATTCGGAAATACCACCTGAAAAGACAATCGTATCGACCGATTGTAGCCAGTTTGGTTCATGACCGAGTAACAGCACTTGATCTTGTGCATGGACTTCTTTTTTCAACATGCGTGCCACCGCTTCGGCCATATACGTTGTTACGAATGAAACGGCTGGTGCATTTTGCTGATCACCGACTTGTAACGAATAGCCTTGGTCTTGCAATAACCGTGCGACTGGCGGTGAAATTGTACGGACTTTGCCGTTTTCAAATTCGATCAATCTGCCTCCTATATGCATCGTGCAGGTGCCAAGAAGTTGTTTGTCTTTGAACACTGCAATATTAGCTGTTCCTCCACCAATGTCTATATTGGCGACTACCTGGCCACTTTTTCCAGACCATTCATAGCTACCTGAACCTTTCGCTGCGATGATGCCTTCTAGGTCAGGGCCTGCCGTTGCTACGAGAAAATCACCTGCTTCATCAGACAAAAGATGTAACATTTCACTGGCATTTCGCTTGGTAGCGGTTTCACCCGTAATAATGACAGCTCCTGTTTCAATCTGAGAAGGTTGAATTCCTGCTTTGTTATATTCTGAGCGTATAATCTGTTGAACACCTGCTACATCAATTGTCACTGCATCTTGCAATGGCGTTCGAAACACCGGACTTTTGTATAGTATTTCTTTGTCTGTAATTTCTATTCTTGGCACATGTGTTGCGCCCGCCACATTACGTAGGGAAAATCGACTGATAATCAGTTTCGTCGTGCTTGTGCCAATATCAATTCCTGCACTGATAATTGTTTCGTGCTTATTGAAATTGCTCACTCCCACATCCCCCTTCTGATTACTTCCTTCTAAGCCTGTCGGAGCTAGACGGCGTCCTGCGCTTTTGATATAAAAAAGACGCCTTTACAAACCCATGGATTTTCCCACGGGATGTAAAGGCGCCTTTGCCGTTTTTATTTACTTGTATGAAATTTACTATATCAAATTCCTACCTACCTGTAAAGAAGATTAGCCTAGAAAAATCAAGTGCTCGTCGGCTGTTGACTCGACGTAATGACGCATCGCTTGAAGGTCGTTCAGCTTTGTCAATTCCTTAAGATGTCGGATTCCCATGCCCGTTACAGAAGAAACCATGACGATGGGTCCTTCGCTCATGACAGTGTTTAGCATGCCAAGCGAACGGTCTATATCAGCTTCCGGGAGATCGCATTTGGTGATGACACCAATCGGCAATTTTGGGATTCCCATGCTGAAACCTGGTGGAAAGATAATCTTTTCGCTCGTTGCATCTTGCAAATACAGTACGTGCGTCACTTCAAGCGCGGTAGCCATAATATTTTTGTAGAACATTGGATTTTCTGTGTATTCTCCCGGAGTATCAACAATCCAATCATAATAACTGAGCGTTTGCGTTTTGAAAGCTTCTACTTTTCGGCCCAATAAAGCATTCGTTAATGTAGACTTTCCGGCTCGTACCGCACCGATTAGCATTGCCTTGTTTCGCATCGTCCTCACTCCTTATGATTTTGTAATTTCAGATGGTGTATAACTTAACTTCTCCGATAAAAAACGATTAATCTCAAGCATAGCCATCTCTACTTCTGAGACACTGCCTACAATGACGAGGCTACCTGTAAATCGATCAAGAAATCCAATGCGGACATTCGCTGCTTTCGTCGCCAAGTCTCCTGCAATAATGACTGTTTCACTTGGTGTACACGTAAGAATACCTAAGGCGCCAGCTTCCTGTATACCTAACTTCTGAAACATATCTGGATCAGGATTAGCAATCAAATGACTAAGTGTAATCTGTTTTCCTGGAACGAATTCCTGTATAAACCGTTTCTTTTCTTCGCTCATCATACACACTCCCTGTTTATATTTTTATGCTTTAACGGCAGGAGTTTCTGTTTCAGCATCTTCGTACTCGCCTTCGCGAATAATTCCTGCTTCACGATCTTGCTTTTCCAACTTTAATGCTGTTGGTACAGACAGCTTGAATGCAATGATAACTGCGATGATTCCCGCACTCAGTTTACCTAGTATAACCGGTAAAATAATATTCGGCTGGAAATTCGCTGTGAAAGATAAATGATCACCCAGCAAGAATGCCGCGCATACTGCGAATGCGATATTGATAACTTTGTCTTTCGGTCTCATATAACGAACTAATGAGAACATCGCCAAGATATTTGCGACAGTCGCAAGTAGACCAGCACTACCTTCAGGTGAAAGTCCAATCTTCTTTCCTGCGGCTTCCAAAGGTGTTCCCATATACTTTCTGATCAAGTAAATCATTGGGAATGCACCTGCTAACATAATACCAATATATCCGGCCGTTTCAAGCGCACGGAACTGATCGGCTTTATCCGCCATAATTGGATCGAATCCCCAAACACCAAAGATTTTAGTGAAGATTCCTGTAAATATTTCAACGATAGAGAACACTAACACAAGTTTAATAGCTGCATCCATCACACGGCCAAACAACATAAATCCGTTAATCATAATGCGCGGGATGAACTTCAGTCCTACCGCAATTAATACAACAAATAGTAATAATGGCAATAAATTTATGAAGATCTGTAAATAACCAATCGCAAACTCATAATTAGATGTTGCAGTCGTACTGATTACATCACGCACATCCGTATTGAACAAGACAACTAAAACAGACGAAATGAAAGCACCGATTGGAATTGTCAGTACACCCGACATGATACCAAGCGCCATATATTTATGGTCCCGTTTATCAAGCATTGCGAGACCCATTGGAATGGAGAATACAATGGTTGCTCCCGACATGAAACCGACGATTAACGCCATGATCCATCCTTCATTTGTTACTTTTAACGCTTCCGCTAACTGATATCCACCCATATCTGAAGCTAGAATCGTTGTCGCGGCAATTGCCGGATCTGCCCCGATCGAGTTAAAAATTGGACCAATAAATTTACTGATGAACCACGTTAAGTATGGAATCGATGCCATAATCCCTGCTGCGGGCACGAAGATATGTCCTACTGCGTGTAATCCAGACATAAATTCCTTACCTAATCCTTCTTCAGGATTTCTTATTGAAGCAAATGCCCCTGCAATTGCACAGGCCATGATGATATATACAATGACTGTACCAATCATTTCCATCTAAATTTCCCCCTCTTACTATCCTATTGTGATATTATGTTCGTGCATTAATTCACTAGCCACCACCTTTAAATCTTTATACAACTCGCGAAAAGAATACAAAAAGACGCTTAAAGAATGTATCTCTTTAAGCGTCTTTGCTTAGATCTATTCACTTGTGCAAATCTATAATTTCCATGGCAAGTGACTCCATTGTCATTTGCCGTGACATACTTGTATCACGCATTTTTTTAAATGCTTGTTGCTCGGTTAAGTGCTCTGTACTCATCAGTATACCTTTTGCCCGTTCCACAACTTTCCGCTTTTCCACTTGCTGCTTCGCGTGCTGAATGCTGTCCTTTAGCCGCTTGGCTTTACTGGATTGGTGAAGCGCTACCTCAATTGCAGGAATTAAATTAGCTTCAGAAATAGGTTTAACTAAATAACCGACCACACTGTCTTGCTGGGCTTTTTCCACAAACTCCTTTTGACTGTACGCGGTAATGATTAAAATTGGTATATCCAATTGCTCTCCGATGATTCGGCTCGCTTTCAGCCCATTCATCTTCGGCATTTTAATATCCATCAAGATCAAATCAGGTTTATGCAAAAAAGCCAACTCGATCGCTCTGTCTCCGTCACCAGCTTCCCCAACGACTTCATAGCCATGGTCTTGCAAGGTCATTTTCAGGTCCATGCGAATAATTGATTCATCTTCCGCTATCAAGATTCGTTTACTCATCAAAAGTTTCCACCTCCGCACCCACTGGAAAACTAATTACTGCATGAGTCCCGACTTCCCTAGGCACATATAGAAACTCACCATTCAAGTCATTGGTTACCAAATTGTGGATAATTTCCGTACCAAGCGAAGTTTGCGGATTCTTCATTCCAACGCCGTTGTCGGAAACATGAAGTTCCACAAAATCATGATCTACGATAAATTCCACATCAATAATCCCTTCTTCTTTGCCTTGAAATGCATGCTTTAAGGAGTTTTGTATGAGCTCATTAATGATCAGTGCCATTGAAACCGCTTTCTTAGATGTTGTTATTATTTTATTGTTATTTGGCTCAATAATCAAGTCTACTTTTAAATTGTATTCATTTAGCACCATCGTGGAACAAATTTTCCTTGTTAAATTTATAATATTTACATCATCGTCGTCTGCATCTTCCTTCGTAAGGATAATTTCATAAACTGAGGAAATACTGTATATCCGGTTAAGCGTTTCCTCAAAAGCAGATCGATTTTCAACCGGCATACCATTACGCATTTGCAATCTTATTAAGCTTGCCACAGTTTGCAAATTATTCTTAACTCGATGATGAATTTCTTTAATGACGACGGATTTCATCATCAATTCTTTTTCCTTTGTTCGAAGTTCCGTAATATCCTGGACAATCAACAACGTTTCTTGAGATTTGTTCTTTTCATGCATCCTTATTTTTTTTACAATTAAGCTTTTATCTTGAATCGTCATCTCAAAGACAAATACATCTTCTTTCTTCTCATACACCGCATGCAAAAACGGTAATATTTCCAACAAGTTACGATTTAGTACATCGTCCCTGCCACTCATTTCAGAAATCAGTTTCAAACCTGAAGGATTCGCGTATATTAACCGATTACTAGCATCCGTTAAAATAAGCATTTCCATCAATAAGTCTGAGACTACGCCAAGTCCCGAATTCGTCATTTGGTCTTCCGCCGTTTCTGTAACTACCGAAAACCTTTTGATGTCGTCAACCGATTGCGGTGAAGTGACTCGTTTCTCAGATACCAATACACCGATCACTTGATGAAATGTGTTCTTAATGGGTACTACAGTCTGATGCACAAAGATACCTTCTTGTGTCATTGCCTGCTGTATGATGGATTTCTTCCCGTTACGATAGGAATAAAATACACCTGGCTCAAAAGATTCAAAAACAATCTTTCCAATAACTGAGTTATTATATAGCGGTGTACTACCAACTGGAAAAGCTTCCGCAACGACAATCGCCTGATTACTTGGTTTTAATTTACAATCGATAAACATATACGAATCAGATAGATCTGCATAGGTTTGTAAGCTAAACGCCATCTCCTGAAGTATTTTCACATCTTGACTAGTCAGTTCCGTGTGCTGTTTACAAAGTTGTTCTACTGTTGCTTTTATCAATACGCCACGACCTTATATCGAGGAATGCTACTTCCCCTACTTTGTAAAAATAGTATAGGACGGTTAGCGAGAGAGGTCAATTGACAGGTTCGATGTCGACCAATGTTTTTCAAGGAATTCATCCACCTTTCTCTTATACGCTTCCTGATCCATCACGAATGCTTCACCGTGATTGGCATCATCTACTAAAAACAATTCCGTATCGCTTTTTGTCTTCTCATACAGCTCTTTTGTCATCTCTGTCGGCACGAACGTATCCGCATTACCATGGATATATAGGATCGGTACAGTCGCACGCTGAACCGCGCTCAACGCATCCGCCTCCTTCAATGAATATCCTGCTCTGGCGCTCGTCAGTAAACTCATATTGTCGAGTAAAGGGAAGGCCGGTAAATGAAACATGCGATTCAATTGATAGGCAAAAAGCTGATAGACAGATTGATACGGACTATCTGCGATAATTGCTTTTACTTGTTTCGGTAGGCTTTCACCGCTCGCCATCAATACCGTTGCAGCACCCATAGACAAACCGTGATAGAGCACTTGTGTGTCAGGATCCATTTCTTCGGCAAGCAACTTCGTCCAATCCATCACATCTAGACGATCAGGCCAACCGAATCCATAATAATCACCACCACTTTTTCCATGTCCTCTAGCATTTGGCAGGAAAATATTATAGCCGAGTTCCTCATAATAATATTGACCGTATAACCCCATCTGTTTGGCATGTCCTAAATAGCCATGTGTCAGAATCACCAATTTGTCGGTAGGCTGTTTAGCAGCTAAGAAATAACCCATCAAATCTACACCATCTCTTGAAGTCATATGCATTTCTTTAAACTCCTGTTTATCTACCCAAACTAGCCAGTCTCCATTTAAAAACACGTCCATAGTTTCAGCCGATACTTTCAAATCTGCGTTGCCTGTTAGGAAATCTTTCGGTCCACGCTTAATCGCCAAGTTATAAAAGAATAAACTCCCTGCTATTTGAAAAACGACGAAGAAAGCAACTAGTAAGACGATAACCTTTTTCCATCCAATTTTCTTCATTTTATATCCTCGTTCTCTTTGTATAAGCATTTACTCTTAGTATACAGCGAATGTGAAGAATGCGTCAGGTCTATTTCATGAGAAAAACCCCAGTAGTTGGATTAAAACTACTGGGGAACGCCTCATTCACTATTTTCGTATCTTACTTCTTATTGTTGTTGTCTGGCTCAGTAGCCTTATCTGCCCGTTTGTAATCTTTGGCATACAACACTTCCTGTGCGGATGAAAGGCCGTTGTTCTTATCAGTCAGTGTTTTGTGTGGCTGTTTGTTTTCACTCAATTCTCAACACTCCTTTCCATCTTACCTTTAGTCTTCCACAAATTCATGATATTAAACATAGAGAGTCAGTTATCGTTCTTTGGCTTTCTTGATGAAACAACGTATACTAACTGCATAAGGGGCTGATCAACATGAATTTCCATATGACAAAACACGGTTTTGATACGGAGACAGAATTCGGTACATTACACATTTCATCAAATGAAGAAAAAGGGTTTCGGCCTTATCAGCTGATGGTTGCATCGATCGCAGCTTGTGGTGGCGGTGTCATGCGAAAAGTCCTTGATAAAATGCGCATGCCAGCAGAAGACATTGCAATTGATGTAAAAGAAGTGGTGCGTTCTCAGGATGACGCCAGTCGATTGATGAAGATTCACCTTCACTTTACTGTTATCGGATCGAACGTTACAGACGAAAAGATGCCCAGAATCATGGAGCTGACGGAGAAGAATTGTTCTATGTTACAATCCGTAATGGGTTGTATTGATGTTGTGAAAACATACGAGATTGGTACAAAATAAGTTCCAAAGACCCGACAAGAGAGTTCTCCCTTTTGTCGGATTTTATGTTTAAAGGACCTTATTTTTCCATTTATAATTCTGTATAATGAATAGAATACCTAAAGGAGGTCTACCTATATGAAGAATAAACTAATCGGGTTGTTAGCAGTTTTCTTGATTTTCGCAGCAACACCATTCCAGGCACAGGCTGCCACACAATTTTCTGACGTAGACAAGCATTGGGCAAAGAAAGAAATCATGTATTTAGCTGACCGTAATATCATCGGAGGTTTTCCAGACGGTACCTTTAAGCCAAATGATCCCATTACACGGGCGCAGGCATCTTCCATGCTCATAAAAGCATTGAAAATTCCATTGGTTAAAAATCCTACAGTGCAATTTAAGGACGTCTCGAAAAAATCTTCCTATTATCAAATTCTAGCAACAGTGAATGAAAAAGGCATCATGCGTGGTGATAATGGTTTCATGCGTCCTGGTGAAGATACTTCACGTGCACATATGGCTGCGATCATTCGTCGTTCATTTAACATACCTGTCGATAATCAAGCAACATTTGTGGACGTATCCCCGACACATTGGTCATTCCCTGATATTAACGGGATTGCCAAAAAAGGAATCACCGGTGGTTCAGAAGGTAAATACATGCCGACTAACTCCGTTACACGTTCTCAGTTCTCAGCATTTTTAGTGCGCGCATTAGACGACTCTATGAAGCTAGATGACTACCATTCTTATGTAAGTGTTAAAGGTAAAACGATTGAACAAAACGGCTTTATTTATACCATTGTAAAAGATAAAACATCTACTAAGTTATTTAAAGAGAATAAAAAGGCAGGTACACGTTCAGCAATCTTGGATAGCGCGACTATGCCAGATAACGGAATCAACCGAATACTGCTCATGTCCGGCTATCAAATGGTCCTATACAATGATGAAATATTTATTCCGTATTGGAACTCGATCAACGCAGGAAATAAAATGCCTGCAGGTTATAACTTAGTGAAATTAAATCTTAATGACTGGAGTTATACAATTGGTAGTATTCCAATCGATCAAAAGTTCCGTAATATGTTCATTTGGAACGATCGGATCTACTATACACTTGAAAAGAACATGGACCGTGTTTTCGATTCCAAATTCGATCCTACTACTCCATTGGATGATCCGTTGACGCTGTATTCAGTTGCAATGGATGGGAAAAACAAAAAGACCTTATTGAACTTTAACGCGCGTGTTATTTTCGATGAAGTGGAAGCTACTACGAAAACCAATCAAGTAAGTCAAAACAATAAGTCTGTAGCGTTCGATCTTTCTACGATGTATTATTTCAACAAATCAGGTGTGTATAAATATAATCTGTTAGATAAAAAGACAAGCAAGATTTCCAATGTTCTTGCGAAAGATATGGAAGTTACCGCCACACAGTTAATCGTGAGGGATCAAGCAGGTAAGAAACATACACTTAAGAAATAAAAAACGGCATGCCTCTAATCTTGCGGCATGCCATTTTTTCTATTGACCTATAATAAGCTTAGCAACCATCCGAATCAATAATTGTCCAATAAAAAACGGGATAGCTGTTAGCAAAATGACAAAGTCTCGACCAAATGGCTTGAACCATCCACCATCGTCTGAGATGAAATTCATTGCCAACACTAGAGATACTATGGCTGTTATCATATTCATAAGCAACATGTAACGAACCTTTACGGTACAAGATAAAATACCTGATATCACAATGTATAAACCAGGGACTACTACTAAATACGCAGCCTCTTCTCCCTTCATATACTGACCATACTCATAGAAATGAAACAGAAATGGCGCTGGGATCAGACTCATAACGAGCCATACTATATTTAAATATCGTTTCACCATTAGTTCATCACTCCAGTTAGCTAAGGGTAAAAAATGCACTGTTTGCTCAATAAGATTATAAAACCTTCACATTCCTGACATACCCGCAACGACTACAAAAGTAGTCCACAAAAAACGATCCCAATAGCTAAAACTGCGAGTGCTCTTTATGAAATAAGTACAGTCGTAAGCCAACTTTTTTCTACAGGGCTTTTAACGATTGAAGAATGAACGCAGTTCCTACCATTCCGGTTATGAAAGTTCGTGCAACACCTATCCAATACTACGTCAATCCGTAGCCTCAATAGGCCATACTTTGAAATAAATCACTTAGAAAAATACACCTGCTGCGCATAGGAAAGCGAGCATGATAAACACTAGTTGTTTCTGTTTCCTTGCATAATGTATATCCTCTTTTCATTCCACTAGACTACCGTTTTCACGGCTTCTTCACCGGCACGTAACCGACTTTCTCCACCAATTCCTGTCCTTGTGGTGAATTCATCCATTCAATGAACTTTTCCACATTCGGATTTTCTGTCCCTGCTGTGACGACATAAAACTCAGATGCAATTGGATATTCATCACTTCGTATGGTTTCTTTCGTCGGCTCTACTCCATCGATTGCAAGCAATTTAATCTCCTCATTGCCTACCATTTCCGTTGAGTAATAACGGAAGGTATAGCCAATGGCATTTTCATAATTTCGATACTTTGAGACCTCCGATATGATACCACCCATTCCTTCGGCCACATTTTCTTTTGGAGCATCCATAATCGGAATATCCCCCATCAACCGTTCCAAGCCTGTTTGACTACCACTGTCTGCCGGTCGTTGGAATGCACGGATTGGCTCGCTTTTCCCTCCAACTTCTTCCCAATTTGTGATTTTCCCCGCATAGATATCTTGAATTTGTTTTAATTCTAGCTGATCAATGGGGTTCTTTTGATTGACGAAAAAGACAAATGCCTCTCGACCTATTGGCGTTAATTTCAACTCAATACCTTGTTTCTTCGCCGCTTTCATTTGGGCGTCTGAAGGCCCCGCTGCAAAAATCATATCTACCCTGCCGGAAAGTAGATTTTCATAGGCAACAGGTGTTGTATTGACCATTACTTCACTATCATATGGGTTGTATTCTTTTCTAGGATAGACTGCCTGAACAAACGCTGCATACAGTGGATATAGCGCGGTAGCTCCGTCTACTCTGGGTAAATCATCCTTCAGTTCGAGTGTAGCGGCTTCATCGAGTACAGCAAGCTTTGATTCCTGTCCAATGGTAAACGGTTCATAATAACGCACCTCTACTTCGGCATCCACTGTCGAAATACTTTCCTTATACATATGCATGACTGGCCAAACTGCCGCTCCGATTATAACTACTCCAGCAATAGCACCGAACGACCGTTTTCGTTGTTTCGTGTTGAAGAAATGAAAAATCATCATGACGATCCAAACATATAAAATTATCACCGCACTTAGTGCTAACGGAATATAGTGAATCCATCCCATTAACAATAAATATAACAATCCAATTCCTGTGAAAAATAGTAACGCGATGAATAAAAGTACCGCAAATGCTATAGGTGCAACCATACGCGTCCCCCCTTTTATTTTCCGCTCAATTCCTCCAGTCGATGCCACGCCTCATCTTCATCAAACGAACTGTACCAACGATAATGCTCTTCATCCAAAATACGAAAATGCTGGCTAATTACGTTTTGCTGTAAACGAAAACGTCCTTTTGTTTCCAATTCACGCCACCACACTTTACCGCCCATCGATTGATCCATTCGACGGTCAATACCGTCGTGTGCGATTGTTTCCAGTACTTCTAGTGGATCTCCGCCGACTGTTGCTTGCAGTACTTCACTTTCACGAAATAAAGCACAGACTGCTATAACGGCTGTCCAACTAGCCATTGCTCTTGCTTTTTCAATTTGAATCAAGGTCTTTTTGGAAAGTCCCAGTACATCCGCCATTTTTTGTTGGGAGTATTCTTTCTCCAATCGGATCACTCGTAACTTTAATGAAATCAGCTCTATTAATTGTTGTTGATTCACAAAATCACCTCGTAGTTACAATTCATATCTATTGGTGTAATATTACACCAATATAACTGTATAAGCAAATGAATTTTCAAAATTCTCCGTTAACCTTGCATCTATCGATTCTTTCTTAAAATTATGATAAGATTTATTGACTTTGTGATTTAGTAAAAGAAACGAGGACTCTTATGAAACAGCGTGAACAATGGACATCCAAGATTGGTTTTATTTTAGCAGCTGCTGGCAGTGCCATCGGTTTAGGTGCAATCTGGAAGTTTCCTTATATGGCCGGTACGAACGGCGGCAGCGTGTTTGTGCTGTTATTTATCATTTGTACATTATTGATCGGTCTACCCATTTTATTGGCTGAGTTTGTCATCGGACGAAGAGGACATGCAGATGCCGTGACTTCTTTGAAGAAATTATCAACCGGACGCAGTTGGGGATGGGTTGGATGGATGGGGCTTGCCTCTTCTTTCATTATCTTATCTTTTTATAGTGTTGTCGGGGGATGGATTTTATCGTATTTAGCTCGAGCCTTTACGTTTACATTAGGCGGGCTGGATTATGGTGAGTTATTTAATACGACGATCGCGAATCCATGGGAAGTATTATTGGCACAAGCATTATTTATGGCGTTGACGATTTTCATCGTTCAAAGCGGGATTCGTGGAGGAATTGAACGAGCTAGCCGCTGGATCATGCCTTTATTATTCTTGTCATTCATTGTATTGGCAATTCGTTCGCTAACACTAGATGGTGCAATGGAAGGTGTGCGTTTCCTATTCGTACCGGATTGGAGTTATCTTAACGGAACTACATTCCTTGTTGCGTTGGGACAGGCATTTTTCTCACTGAGTGTCGGTGTGACAGCGATGATGACCTATGCTTCCTATCTATCAAAAGAGGAGAAACTTGGCCAGTCCGCGTTTAATGTATCCATCCTAAACATCGGGATTTCGATTCTAGCAGGACTTGTTATTTTCCCAGCCGTTTTCGCATTAGGACATTCACCGGAAGCAGGCCCAGGTCTGATTTTCGTCATTTTACCGGCGATTTTCAATGAAATTCCGTTCGGCAGTGTGTTTTTAATTATTTTCTTTCTCTTAATGCTGTTTGCCACACTGACTTCTGCTATTGCGATGCTCGAAATTGTAGTTTCTACAGGCATCCGTAAAAAGCATGATAGAAGAAAACGCGCTTCATGGGTGTTTGGCGGACTGATCTTTTTGGTCGGAATTCCAAGTGCACTATCATTTGGCTTGCTGTCCGATGTAAGTATTTTCGGCAATTCCATTTTCGATTTTGCCGATTTGCTGACGAGTAGAATTGCGATGCCGCTCGGGGCATTGGCCGTGTCTTTATTTGCTGGCTTCGTGCTGACGAAAGAGGACACAGCGGAAGAGTTAAGAATGCATCCAGCTCTTCACTCGTTGTGGAAAGTGATTGTACGCTATTTCGCACCTATTGCAATCGTCGTCATTTTCTTTACTTGGGTTTTAGGTATGTAAAAAGCACGCTGGAGAACTAAACTTCTCCGGCGTGCTTTTTCTTTATATAATCTTAGAAAGTGAGTGAGTGGAAAGGCACCGTTGATCGACGTTCCAGGCGGTCGCTTTCCCACGGCCGTGGCTTGAGCTTCTTCGTGCGGACTCAAGGCGCACGCTAATCCATCGGGAGCATTCCACTTACGATCAACTGATTATACTAGAGATAATTAAGCTTACATTGCGATCACCAACTGACTTAGCTTGTTTTCTTACTTATTAGATTCAAATACGAATACATAAGGTTTTGTCATTCCACTTTATCAGTCACGAAAGAGACAGTAGTGAAGCGGAGTGGAAGGCGGCGACTCTGGGAGGATCAGCTCGACAGGTGAGACCACTAAAGGAGCAAAGCGACTAGGGGGCTCGCCGCGGGCCCTCCAGAACGCGTCCGCCTGGAACGCAGTGTAACGACTTTCTCTCCTTCAGCCTTTCTTTTTCACTAAATATGCTTCATAAGTGCTCCCACTACTTGCGTCAATCCTGTCAAATCGTCTTCCGCAAAGCGATCTAGTTCAGGACTGTCGATGTCGAGAACCCCAAACACTTCTCCATCTTTAATCAGCGGTACAACAACTTCGGAACGAGATGCTGCATCGCATGCTATATGACCTGGGAACGCGTTGACGTCCGGTACGACTAAGCCCTCTCTTGTCTTCGCAACTGTTCCGCAAACACCTCTACCGAGCGGAATACGGATACATGCCGGCAATCCCTGGAACGGGCCGAGAACGAGTTCATCGCCATCCATCAAGTAAAAACCAACCCAATTGATGCGATCGAAAAATTGATTGAGTAATGCAGATGCGTTGCTTAAGTTTGCGTATAAGTTTGGCTCTCCCGATACTAGTGCATCCAACTGTGTTGCAAGTTGTGCGTACTTCTCTTGTAGGTTATTGGAGTAATCAATAGGTGTGTACATACTAATTCCCTGCTTTCTGTGTATAGTTCTTACTTTCATCATACACAGAATAATAGACTTGGAAAAGTAATCGAACTTCATTCCCTGTTTCACATCAATCTAATTTCACCCTCAGTACCTCACCGGTCACCGCATCTAATTTGACTTCATACTTATGCCCTTCTGCTGTGCGAATATCCACTTCATATATCAACATACCGTCGTCAAATTCCAGTTCTGATTTGACTACTTCACCGGGTACTCTTTGTCTGGCAATTTCGTTTGCCTGCTCCATTGAAATCCTACGATACTGCGGATGTTGCCAGTGATTCATCCAATACTCACTTTGCTGATTCAATGAACGATCCCTCCTATTTCTTTCTACGTTGTTACTCTATGCGAAAGAATGATAAGATGCCCCACAGCCAAGCCTGTCGTTTACGCAAGAAAAACGGATTATTTCCGAGGAAATAATCCGTTTTTGTCAGGCAGTCTGTGCAAGAATATTCTTTTGTTTATACCGCATCCAAATAATGAGCGGAATAAGTAGTAAGGAAATATAGGTTCCGAGAAAACTTAACATGGAAAAACCTAAGAACGCCACGACAATTCCCGATGCAAGTCCACCTACTGTTCCTGCTAGTGCGACAAACACGTCGATGCTTCCTTGGATCTTCGCGCGAGTTAACACATCAGTAGAATCGATAACAATGGCCGTTCCACTGATTAATCCGAAGTTCCAGCCCACACCTAGTAATATGAGTGATGCGGACATCCAGAATATCGATCCGCCTGCTACATAGGCTGCGAGAATACCTGCTAACGCAAGTGTCACGCCCGAAGCTACAACCATAGTAGGTCGTCCAATCCGGTCTACTAACACACCCGTAAAAACGGACGGTAAATACATACCCGCTATATGTAAGCCGATTACCAAACCAATACCTGATATCTCAGCGCCATGGTGCTGCATATGGACAGGGGTCATCGTCATAATAGCCACCATGACACCATGCGACAATACGAGTACAATGCCTCCTACCCAAATCCCCATCCTGTTGGCTGTATGGTGATGAGCAACATGTCCTTCATTAGACTCTCCGCGTTCTTTTTGTTCAGCCAATTCTATCTCACGTGCAACAAGTAAAGGATCCGGTCGTAAAAACAGTAAGAATGTCAGCCCCGATAATACGTAGGCGACACCTGCTAGTAGAAATACGCCGGTCAATGAAGGGATACCGATGAAATCTGCAACATACCCCATTGGTAAGACGAGATTGGGTCCGGCTACCGCACCAACTGTGGTTGAAACTAGGGCGACACTGACCGCAGTAGCCCGCTGCTTTTCATTCGCGAGATCTGTTCCAGCATAACGAGCTTGTAGATTGGAGGATGTACCTGCCCCATAGATAAACAGAAAAATGAATAAAACAGCAAGACTTCCGGTCATCACAGCAAAGATCACACCGAATGCTCCTACGCCACCAGTAATAAAGCCTGCACCGAGGCCGAGGCGACGACCGTAACGCTGAGATAACCTGCCGACGAGATAGGCAGAGAATGCGGAACCAAAAGTAGACAGCGCAATCGGCATACCGGCTAAGCTTTCATTCCCCGTCATGTCTTGGATTAATAGCGCACCTACTGTGATTCCTGCTGCAAGTCCGGCCCCACTAAATATTTGGGAAATGATCACGACAAGTAAGGAGCGCTTATACAATTGCTTTTGTGCTGCTTTAGATTTTGTATAGTATGAATAATCTTGCCGTCTCAACATGAAATTCCCACCTTTTTTATTACTACGTAATGGATTTGCAAGTTAATTGATTTTTTACACTTTATTTATCTTATCATACATTAGTCAAGACAAAGAGGGGGCTTTTCCGTACACGAAAACAAGCAGGCCTTGTTTTGCTAGGCCTGCTTGTCCTTTCATAGTGTAAGATTTTATACTAGCGGAGCAATAAAAATAGGATGATCTGAGAACTTTGCTATTCGCGCTTCACCTTCATGTACCCATTTTTCATCGTATACAATAGGTCCGTCTTTATCTTCCGGTGTCTGGAACTGTTCGAGGCCGACAGTAGCTAATACAGGGCTGTCATCATTATCCAATCCAATATTTACTACATGATTGATGATAAATGGTACGTCAAATTCGATCATTACGCTATCTTCATCGAGCTCACCGTCAATTACGTGAAAAGGTATTCGCAAGTAGATCGTATCGCTACCGTCCTGATTCAAGATGGTGTCCAAGCTTCCGCGGTCGAAGTCCCAGTTGTCTCCCATTTGGATGTCATGTTCTATGAGTATATTACACGTATCTCCAAACAATTTTTTCTGGCAGATTTGTTTTAAGTTCGATCATGGCATCCCCTCTTTTCTATGTTAGTTTTTCTTGATGAATGTCTGGTTGATGATAGTTTTAAGAATACCCTAGTTAGTTGTCTGACAAACTTTTCTAGTGGTCTGAATGAATAACATTAACCAAAAGTGAGAGTTTCTTTGATCTACGCAGGCGGACTGCACTCAACTCATTTTATTTTTACGCAAAAAAAAAGACTACCCAACAGGATAGTCTACCTTCATTTATTTCATTAGCTCTTTATACCGTTTCAAGCATTCTTCATACGCTTCTTGCACGGTTGCAGCCTCGATGACGTCTTGGCCAGTTGTAGCGAAGCGCGCAACGGAGTGTTCGTATTGTGGGTCGTAGTAATGAGTCAATAGCTGTTCTACAGCTTCCGTGAAACGTCCATTTTCCAGATCTTCCTGGATTTGTGCCGCGATGGGTTGGTGGATGCGTTTGCGAATTCTTGCAAATGCTTCTAGAAACAGATCCGGTTGTTTTTCTGGTTCGTACTCGGAAAGGATTTCTTCAACCCGCGCTTTGACCGGCAGTCTAATAATCCACTGCGGACTCTGGCCTTTTTTCTCAAACAGTAGTTCCGGCATATGTACTTGTCCTATGCGTTTGCTTTCACCTTCTATGAAGATATATGGTTTATTTTCATACTTCTCCAACTTATCTGCAATTAGCAATTCAAATTTCTTCTGGTTGTTCGGCTTTACACCGATTTGTCCGAATATCGAACCTCGATGGCCTGCCATACCTTCTAGATCGATGACCGGACAGCCGTCTTCCATTAGCTTGTGAAGAATCTTCGTCTTGCCGCTTCCTGTATAGCCGTTTAGTACAAGCAATTTAGGTTTGATTGGTTCTTGCAGTTTCGCAATGACCCACTGGCGATATGTATGAATCCCGCCACTGATTCGGCTTGAGCGGATTCCCATCAATTCCAGTACGGTCATTGCCGTTTTGCTTCGCATGCCACCACGCCAGCAAAACACAGTGATTTGCGTGTCAATTTTCCTGAACTCCGCAATGAACTCGGGTAGTTTTTTAGAGAAAATAGCCAGACCGTGATCCATTGCGGCTTGTTTTCCTACTTGCTTATAAAGCGTACCCACTTCCGCACGTTCTTCATTCGTGAAAATCGGAATGTTAATACTGCCTGGAATAGTTGCTTCCTTAAACTCTTTCGGAGAGCGTACATCGACTAATGTATGTGAATGATTTTTCTGTAATTCGAGTGCGTCTGTCAATGTAATATCTCGTACCATGTAATTTTCCATCTCCTTGATTTACTGCACGATAATTCGACCGTTATGTTCATCGGTTACTTCTCCAATAATATGCGCATCGACTCCCGCTTCACGCAATTGTGCATGCAAACGATCTGCTTCATCTCCAGCAACTGATACAAGCAAGCCACCAGAAGTTACCGCGTCACATAAAATCCATCTGCCGATTTGATCCAATGATTCTGGATATTCTACCATATCTTCTATATGTGCAAAGTTGTTTTTCGTACCGCCCGGAACCGAACCGGCTTCTGCTAGTTCTCTTGTACGTGGTAATACAGGAACTTTCTCGTTATCGATTCGCAAGCATACGCCACTACCTGTTGCCATTTCAGAAGCATGTCCAAGTAAGCCAAAGCCTGTTACGTCTGTTGACGCATGAATGCTGTAATCATCCATTACTTCAGCCGCCGTTTTATTGAGTGTTGTCATCACTTTTGTCACGTGAATTTCTTCTTCTTCAGACAATAATCCGTTTTTCAACGAAGTAGTCATGATACCTACGCCAATCGGTTTTGTCAGAATCAAACGATCACCTGGTTTTGCCCCTGCATTTGTGCGAATCTTGTCAGGATGTACCGTTCCAGTTACTTGCATACCGAACTTTGGCTCCTGATCATCAATGGAGTGGCCACCGACAAGAACTGCACCAGCTTCTTTTAATTTGTCAGCAGCTCCGCGCAAGATCTCCGTCAAGATACTGCGGTCAAGTGTATGGATCGGGAATGCGACGATATTCAACGCTGTAATTGGTTTACCGCCCATTGCATAGACATCACTGATCGCATTCGCCGCTGCCACTTGTCCAAAATCATATGGATCATTGACAATGGGTGTGAAGAAATCGAGGGTCTGCACGATAGCAGTCGTATCATTTATCTTATATACGCCTGCATCGTCGCCTGTATCCAATCCGACAAGTAAATTAGGATCCGCGAGACCGGGAGGCAATGTACGTAGAACTTCAGCTAAATCAGCGGGTCCTATTTTACATCCGCAGCCTCCTTTTGAAGATAATGAAGTGAGTTTTACAGTAGAATTTCGCATTACGGATATCAACCTTTCAATTTGTAATCCCTTAATTTTACCATAGAGTTTGCATTCTAGATCTGTTGGGCACTTAAGATGCTTATGGACAATGAAAAAAAGACTACGCTTTAAGGCATAGTCTTACATGATGCAAATGTATTATTTTACGTACCTTACATACCAGTGGCCGTTCTTTTTCTCTATATATTCCCCCATCCAACCTTCTTTCAGCAACTTTTGCTGCTGTTCGGTATTCTCCATTAGAACAGATTGCTGTTCCGAAGTCGTCCCACGAGAAGGCTCTTGTAAATCCTTGAATAAAATATAGCGTAATTTATTGCCATATTTCACTTTGAGTTCTTTGATTCCTAAGCCAAGTGTAAATTTATCTTTCAAGCTTGGAATATTAAATGGTGCAACAGTTGTACAAATATAGCGATAGCGATCTCTCTCGACATGTTCCATTAGCCATTTACCGAGTGTCGTTTGCAGTCCATGCCCTCTATAGTCTGGATCCACACCTGAAATCTCCGAGTACAGCACGCTAGATAATTCATTTGGTGATACTCCCGCATCAATTCCTAAATGCTCTTCGTCTTCACCAGGATCCAACATAGCACGGAACGCGACGAGACGATTATCGACGAAAGCTCCTGCCATCATGCCATTGCCGCGCAGAATATACACAAACTCTACATCCGTTAGCGGTTGAAGAAATTCAGGTTGCTCAAGAACAGCAATGACCCGGTTTTGTAAAGCTAGAACTTCCGGCAACTGATCTTCTGTTAGAAGTGAAAGTGATGCCTGCAACGTCATAATGTCACCTTTTCTTTACGCACTGTCAATTCTTCTAGAGCTTGCTCATCTACATCAATACCAAGTCCAGGCTTTTCATTGAGTTCAATAAACGGTACGTCATAGTGCAGATTTCCAATGTCTTTACTGAATTTCAACGGCCCGGTCAATTCTACACTCGTCATCGATTTTTGCGAGAAAGCTACATGGAATCCTGCTGCAGATCCAATAGACGACTCCACCATGGATCCAACCTGACATTCGATACCTGCCATCTCCGCCATATGTGCAAGCTTCATTGCAGGATACATACCCCCACATTTCATGAGCTTGATATTCACTTTATCTGCTGCACGTTTTGCTATGATTTCACGCATCTCGCGCACGCCACGCAATCCCTCATCAGCCATTAGAGGCGTCGCAATTTTCGATTTGATTTCTACCATTGCATCGATATCATCCGCTTTGACTGGCTGCTCGAGCCAATCCAGTTCACAGCTTTCCAATTGTTTCATTGCCTGCAATGTCGTCGCACTGTTGACCCAACCTTGGTTAACATCCACACGGATTGCGATATCTTTGCCAACACGCTCGCGCACGGCCTGAATTCGCTTGACATCTTCAGCTGCGTTGGTACCGACTTTCATCTTTAATGAACTATAGCCAGCTGCCACACGATCAGCAGCTTCTTGTGCCATATGTTCAGGTGAAGCAATACTTAACACATGCGTAATTGGAAACTTCTTATGATAACGACCCCCAAGTAAATTATAGGCAGGGATACCATATGCCTTCCCCACTGCGTCAAAGCAAGCCATGTCTAGTGCCGCTTTCGCTGTAGGTACACCGTAAATCGCTTGATCCATCACTTCATGAATTTTCCCAAAGCGACTTGGATTTTCTCCGAGTAAAGCGGGAGCAAGAGTGTGACGAAGTACAGCAAATGTACCCTCCCAACTTTCGCCCGTGACATGGTCGTCTGCTACTGCTTCACCGTACCCTACGTAACCTGTGTCTGTTGTAAGTTTTACGATAATAGAAGGCATATCATCATAAGATGCGTAGCTAATTACAAATGGTTCATAGAGCGGTAATCGAATTGCAAAAATTTCAATTTCAGTTATTTTCATTATTTTTCTTCCTTTCCTATTGGCAGTTTTTCATTCGTATTGTATGATTGTCGTTAAATAGTCGCTAATGAGAAGAGGAGGTCCCATTATGAAGGTTACCATTGCATTGGTCGGCTCACAAGAATTTTGTCGGCAAGCAGAGAATATTATGTTGCCCCATAATATGCGCATTGATTACTATCAATATGATAGTCCGTCCGAAGCTCCTCGTTTACTGGAGACACTGAAACCTTGTCACGCTATTTTGTTCTCTGGCTCCTTGCCTTATGAAGCGTCTGAGCAAGTTCTTCGGACTATCTCGATTCCAACATTTTATATTCAGCAAAATGAACATACTATCGCTGTCACTTTATTATACCTTGCTTCAGAAAAAAATATCGCAATTCATGATATTTCTCTAGATATAAAAAACAAAATACACATTGAACAGATCCTGCAAGATCTCGATCCTCTCTCTTCCATGCAGAAGCCCGCTATACATGAACTGCAATCCAACGGTGATTTGCAGGCTGTTGTGAACTTTCATATTGAGCATGTAAAAAGCGGAAAGTCAAAAATGGCAGTAACTAGTGTGCATGCCGTGTATGATCAATTACAAGCGGCAGGCATCCCGTCATTCCGGATGTTGGATCCTGCAAGCAATATTTTACGTGCGATGGAACACGCTGTCCAACAAGCGAATTTAACAAGAAGCGAAGCGACTAAAATCGCTGTAGGTATACTGCAAGTTCATCAACCTGAGCAACTTCCACAGGACACCATCGAGACACTAGCAAACTACTTGCAGGCGCAATGGAAAGAAAAAGAAAGTAGCTTCTTTTTTTACACCACTATAGGAACCATTGAATTTGTCTTAGCACTGAAGGACTTCATACAGTTCTGTGAATCACTTCATCCTGCATCCACTTTATCTTTCGGATTAGGACAAACGATAGTAGAAGCTAGTGACAATGCGATGAGTGCACTGCAACTTGGCAAACAAGCGATCAACAAAGGCGTCTTTATGCTGGATGAACATAAGAAACTACACGGTCCTTTACCAGCTACAAAACCGTCAGTTGCGATGAGGTTGGACGACCCAGAGTTGCTTAAGATCAGTGAAAAGACGACATTGAGCCCTGCAGTCATTTCCAAGCTAACGCATTTTGATCAATTCAGGCAATCTACGCCATTCACAGCTAATGATTTAGCAGGATATTTAGGAGTTTCCAGAAGAACTGCTGAGCGTACAATTAAAAAGCTAATGGATCAACAATTTGTCGATACGGTTGGCGAAGAAATGACCTACAGCCAAGGCAGACCACGTGCATTGTACAAAATGAAGCTTGCTATCTATTAAAAACGCAAAGCCGTTAATTACCTTGGCTTTGCATTTTTAAATTATTCGATCTGTGCTTCAAGTTCCAACTTCGCTTCTTGCTCATTCATTTCCACAATTTCTTCAGACGTCATTTTGACAACGGCGAAACCGGTCAGAGCGTAGATGATTGAAATGAGAGGAACAGCAAAATTCAAAATAGCATATGGGCCGTATTCTACTACACTGACACCAAGCGTACCGAATATAAACACACCACAAGTATTCCAAGGAATAAACACGGACGTAAGCGTTCCGCCATCTTCCAATGCACGAGACAAGTTCTTCGAGCTCAATCCCATATCTTTATATGTTTTGCTGAACATTCTGGAAGGTACGACAATCGAAATATATTGTTCAGAACAAGTTGCATTGGTCATGACACACGCACCAATCGTTGAAATAATTAAAGTAGATGTAGATTTCACAACCTTCAGCAATTGCTTCATAATTGCTCGCAACATACCTGAATACTCAAGAATACCACCGAAGGTCATGGCCACAATAGTCATAGAGACGGTATACATCATACTATCTAGGCCGCCGCCATTAAATAGTTTATCAACTAGCTGGTTGCCTGTCTCGATTGCAAAACCACTCTGCAGAGCACCTAGCGCATCTGCAAATGTCCCTGACTGAAGCGTTACATGAGATAAAAAACCTAAAACAATTCCGATAATCAGTGCCGGTACTGCAGGAATCTTCATTGCGACCATCACGATGACTGCCAAAGGAACTAGCAATAGCCAGGGTGATATAACGAAGCTCTCTTGCATGACCTGGGCTGTTTTTGCAATCGATGTTAATTCCGCTTCACCTGAACCAAATTTTCTTCCAAGGAATGTAAACGCACCAAGAGCAATTACTAATCCAGGAATTGTCGTATACAACATATGCTTAATATGATCGAACAAATCCGTTCCCGTAAGTCCTGCGGCTAAATTGGTTGTATCCGATAACGGTGACATCTTGTCTCCAAAATATGCACCAGAAATGACAGCTCCCGCTACCATACCTGCAGGGATTCCCATACTGAGTCCAATCCCCATTCCAGCTACACCAATCGTTGCCATTGTCGACCAGGAGCTACCTATTGCCAATGAAACAATTGAGCAGATCAGCGCAATGGCTACTAGGAACCAAGAAGGTGTAATGATCTTCAATCCGTAGAAAATCATTGTCGCGACTATTCCGCCACCCATCCACGAGCCAATAACCAAACCGACCAGCATAATGATGATTACTGCCGGAAGGGCCAAACGAATTCCTTTGTACATCATTTCCTCAATTTCTTTCCACGAGAAACCATGACGCCAAGCTACAAGTGACGCAATGGCAGTGCCTACAATTAGCGGCATGTGCGGTCCTTCTTTAAGCTGTACTACGGTAATAATCATGACTAGAATCATCAATACTAACGGTAAGATCGACCACCAGAACCCTATTTCTCTTTTCCTCTGATCCATTGCACTTCACCCCATCCAAATTCAGTCAATTCAAAAGTGTCGCTATATAGTCGTTTAACCTATTTTAAACGTTTTCTAAATTATTTGTCAATGAGAATATGTAAGCGTTTACTGTATTTATTTTTTTAACCGATTGTCAGGCGCTGTGAGAGGCCTTTCTGAAACAGTGGAACCTATTAGCTAGAGAAGTTTATAAAATTCGTAAATGGGAATAATACAAAGTACTTTCATGAATGGGAGGCACACTGACAGTGACCGCTAATAACCAAAGAATAGATACGGTGAAATGCGTAACAGAATATGATACATTGCGCCGAGTCATTTTATGCCAGCCAGAATTTATGGCGATTGATGAAGTCATTAACGAAGTACAAAAAAAGTATGAAAATGAAAATATCGATAAAAGCCGTGCAATGAATCAGCACGCAGAATTCGAAAAACTTTTGAAGGAAAACGGAGTGGAAGTGATCACCCTTCCTACTTCTGAAAAATATCCCGAACAAGTCTTCACACGGGATATCGGCTTTACGATTGGCAATGAAGTATTTATCGCTGACTTGGCTGCAAATATACGAAAAGGGGAAGAAATCACACTAATAGAATGGCTGATCGCGCAAGACATTCCCTATCAGTCCGCGACGGATCGAATGGAAGGCGGAGACATCATTGTCGACCGGGATACTCTCTACATCGGCATCAGTAGCCGTACATCCGAGGAAGCTGTTAACAAGCTGGAAGAAAAGCTTCCTGATCATCAACTCAAGCGGATTCCATTTGACGGACGGTACTTGCATCTAGACTGCGTTTTCAATATCCTTTCTCCCGAAAAAGCGCTAGTCTTTCCAGCAGCGTTTGATCAGGAAACACTCCATCAACTGGCAGATTCATACCAACTGATCGAAGTGGCGGAAGATGAACAGTTTTCGCTAGGTACTAATGTCCTTTCCATTGGTAATAATAAAGTATTCAGCCTTCCACAAAACGAACAAGTGAATGCAAAATTACGCGCAAATGGATTTGAAGTCATAGAAGTCGACTTCTCTGAAATCATTAAATCAGGCGGTTCTTTCAGATGTTGTTCGATGCCTGTAGAACGCGGATAATACAAAAGACTGAAGCTTAAATGCCACAAACAATGCGGCGTTTTACGCTTCAGTCTTTTTCTATTCAATCACATCTATATAAGTCCCATATTCATTTTCTAACTCTGGAAGTTTCAGCACAATTGATTCGGGTACGATCAAGTGAATCGTCATAGCTCTAGACACCGATCCTGAAGAATAACCATACGCTCTTTCCCCAGTGAACTGATTCAATATATTCGAATCATGATAAAACGTATACTGTATATTATTAAGAGGTTGTTTAGGTACAGTCATTAAATTACTTTCCCAAATAGGCAATGCAATTTCAAGCCGGTCTGTAACGTCATAATACACATCATTCTCCTCCCCGATATTCGCCATCAGTTCAGGGGTGTAGACGGTTTCTGTAATGGTATGGCTGTTGTCAGGTGTACGTTCAATTAAAAGATAAGCATTTGTGAAAGAGGATATCACTAGTTCACCTTTTACTTTATGTGACCGCTTCGCCAGAACAAATTTTTCAGGAATCGGTGTCCCTTCTATTATCGCAGCCGGCAAATCAAACTCCACGTCCTCCACGTTGACTTTTGGGGGATTTTGATGTTCTACCTTACGTTCCATGACTTCCGCCACGACAAGACTAAGCAGCAGCAACAGAAGATAACCAAAAATGAAATTGCGATGAAACTTTTTCTTCAATCGTGTGCGCTTCATGTTTTTCATGAATATCACAATTAAAACTAGACCAATCAGCAGGAACACAGGTATCAAAACCATAAAAAACATCATGGATTTCTCACCTCCAAACGGTTTGTCACAAAGAAGCTGACACCGAACAGCACGGAAACAGACACTACTACTTTCAAAATAAATAATAGAATCGATGTCTCTCCGTAGTAAAAGTACAATAAGCTTTCACCTTCACCAACTGACAAGTTGATACCGAACGTGAAATACATAAACCAGATCAATCCAAACAAGGCGATAAACAACTTGCTGAATTGTATTAAGGTTCCAAGTAAATACCCAATCATCATGAGCAGCAACGTGTACGCTGTCATCACTAGAATACGTGAGAAGAAATCAAGCGGCGATGACAGTAGACCTGTCGTTTCTATGATGACATTGTCGCCGAACAGCGCGACAATTTTCATCACCGACCCGAGTAGCACTGTTGTCACACCACCGAGTAATGCCGCAGTACAAATGAAATAGAAGTTCGCGAGCTGAAAGGTTAGACGATTCGTCACGAATGAAAAAGATTCATTGCGCTGAGCAGCCGATGTCAACAAGAATCCGACAATAAGAGCCCAGAATAATGTCAATCCTACCTGTGGGTCATTCGATATGGACGTAAAGTTGAAAGTTATACCCTCTCCCCAATCGTTCATGGGAGTAGATCCGGCGCCACTTATGAAAATAGTTCCAATGATCTGCAATACAATCAGTGTCGTAAATACGGCTCCGTTGGTACTCAATTTAAATAAATACTGACGCTTTGCCAGTTCATTCACGCTCCATTGCGTTGTAAACATCGTCTACCCCTCCTGTCGTCTGGCCTGTCATTGCCAAATAGGCTTCGCTTGCAGATAGTGCCGATACGCGGATACCAGCCTGCTTCAGCTCATCCACTTCAGCCTCCGTATGCTCATTGTCAACAATCCATTCTGTCATCGGACCCGCATTCGATCGATGAACGACCCCATATCGAATCGCATAAGATTTAAGCACACTCTCTTTAGCTTGAAGTGACAGGAACTTTTCCTGCAGTTCCGTAATCGGACCATGAAAAGCAATGCTTTTACCGTCGATTACCAGAATATCCTCCAGCAAGTCCTCCATTTCTTCCATATGGTGACTCGATAAAAGAATAGTTCGTGGATGTGCTAGATAATCTTTCAGCAGCGCCCTGTAAAAATCTCTTCGCGCTCCAGCATCCATTCCCGTAATCGGCTCATCAAACATTGTTAGTGGACAACGTGTAGCAATGCCGACAACAGCATTGAATGTACTGCGTTTGCCCTTTGACAGGACACGATGGTTCAGCGTAAGCGGTAATTTGAAGTACTCAAGCAGACGCATAGCCAGGTCCTGATCCCAATTTTCATAGAAGCGATCACATTCCATTAGTAAATCACCCAGTGTTAGCGCATCCGGAAAGCCCATCATATCGTCTATGAAAATCATGTTGGCAGAAACCTTAAGACTATTGAAGGGACGCTCACTAAACACACGAAGCTCTCCATCTGACTCTTTTATGAATCCTGCAACCATCTTCATAAGTGTCGTTTTCCCCACACCATTACGTCCTACCAATCCCGTAATGACATTCTCACGGATTTCTAAATTTAACTGATTCAGTACTGTAATAGAACGATAGCTTTTCGTCACGTTTTTCAAAGTAATTGCTGGCATTATGACCTCTCCTTTCGCTCTGCCCTGATTAATTCAATGAGCTGTTCCTCTTGGAGGCCCAGCAATGTAGCTTCATTAAGTAGCTCCTGCACGAGACGACTTAACCTGCCGCCTTTACGTTTCGTCAGCAGTTTCTCACGTGCATCAGCAGATACAAACGTGCCAAGTCCCCGTTTCTTGTAAATAAGTTCTGCATCCAGCAAAATCGTCAGCCCCTTCCCCGCAGTCGCAGGATTGATGTTGAAAAGATCTGCCAGTTGATACTGCGAGTACACTTTATCGTCAGCTTGTAACGTACCGTCAATAATTTCCGTCTCTAACCATTCTGCAATTTGTATATAAATCGGCTTTTCTCCATCCATCTCAAGCAAGAACTTCACCACCTTAAGGTAAACTAGTGCATTACTATTGTAATGTACTATACGTGTTTTTATATTATACTGCAAGTGCAGAAAAAATATGTTGTAAAACGATGAATAAAATCATCACTTACTACTCATCCTAGGTATTTACACTGTATGTAAGGAGCGGATGAAATGAATACAGTAAAGGACTTTCCCATTCAGCAAAATAGATTAATAAATGCGGGCTTCCTATTAGCTTGCTTATGTTTATTAGATGCCGTTTTCACGGATTATGGTTTACGGCTTGGTCTTATAGAAGAAGCCAATCTACTAGTAGCGTTTTTATATGAACAAAGTATTCCTTTGTTCTATGTAGTGAAACTAGGGTTACCTTTGATACTTTTGTATATCGTGACAGTAAGTTCTTCAGGGATTGTCGTACGTATCGCTTTGACTACTGCATTATTCATTTATATCGCAGTACTGTTCATGCATATCTTTTGGTTGATCATAGTCGCAATCTGAAATGCAGTAAAATTACGCCTTCTATAACTCGTGTTATTGTATACTAAATGTATGATTACATGGAAAAGGTGGGGTTTTTATTGAACATTGTACCAGCATTGCAAACGCTTTCTATTGGTATGCCACGTACATTACCAACTACTAATGGTGAAGAATTTTCCACCGCTATTTGTAAACAGCCTGTAGAAGAAGCATTTCTTTCTGTAGATGGTTTTCAAGGGGATGGAATTGCAGACACGAAGCACCATGGCGGTCCCGATCGAGCGGTCTGTATCTATCCAAGTGAACACTATGATTTTTGGGAAAAAGAATTCTCCTGCATGTTGCCCACTTCTACATTTGGAGAAAATCTGACAGTAGACGGGATGTTCGAGAAAGATATATGTATTGGAGATATGTTTACAGTTGGAGATGCAGTGATTCAAGTCACACAAGGTCGAGTACCTTGCAGCACCATTAGTAAGCGCACTGGGTTGCCTGGTCTGATGAAAGGAATGGTCAACACCGGATTCACAGGTTACCTATGCCGTGTTGTTAAAGAAGGAATTGTTCGTTGGGATTCTCCGATTACTTTGCTTCAACAAGACCCAAACCACGTCTCCATTCTTTATGCAAATGAAGTATATTTTCAGCGTCCTAAAGATTTGGAAGGATTGAAACGAATTTTGGAAGTCGATGCACTGGCTGAAGAATGGCAACATATGCTGACGAAACGGCTAGATAAACTCAAGAATATCTAAAAAAGGAACTAACCTACGATAATAAAAATCGTCGGTCAGTTCCCTTTTTTTGTTTATATAAGCTGTTTCACTAATTCTCGATTTCGTTCCTTGAAGAGTTCATTATGGGAAGATACCATGCCATTTTCATTTGCTTCGGGATCAATATAGATTTTGGCGCAGTTTACTGCATTCGCTGCATCCTGAAATGCCCCTGCAATTAAATGCAACTTGCCTTTGTGGCTCAGTACATCCCCTGCCGCATACATCCCCTCTATGGACGTAGCACTCGTGCAAGTACCTGCAATCTGTTTATGTTCCGTTAGTTCAACACCAAGTTGCTGATCACCAATTAACGAAGTATCGCGCGCGTAACCGTGATTAATGATCACTTCATCCACAGCAATCGTAGTAACTTTTTCTTCTTCATTGTATTGTAGCTCCACTCTCTCAATTGAGCTATGATCTTCCGACGCAATAAATCGAGATATATTTGTATTAAAGTGACAGACCACACCGCTCTCCAAAAGTTGTCTTACTTGCGCTTCATGGCCGTTCAAATTCTCTTTACGATATGTTAGGTATACTTTCTTAGCAATCGGTTGCAGTTCATTCGCCCAGTCAATCGCTGCGTTGCCACCGCCTGAAATGAGGACGGTCTTCCCTTTGAAGCGTCCTAAAGATTTTACCGTATAGTTTAAATTCGACACTTCAAATCGTTCTGCGCCTTCCACCTCAATCTTCTGTGGATTCAAAATACCCGTACCTGTCGCAATTATCACGGTTTTACTATAATGAACAGTACCCGAGGAGCCATGTAATGCAAAATGCTTGTCTTCTGTCTTTTCGATCTTCACAATTTTTTCATTGAGTACGACTTCTGGGTCAAATGTTAATCCCTGAGCCACAAGCCGTTCAATTACCTGAGCTCCTGGTGCCGGGGTCATACCGCCAATATCCCAAATCATTTTCTCTGGGTAGACATGGATCTTTCCGCCAAGCTGCTGCTGATATTCAATGATTTTCGTCTTCATTTCACGCAATCCACTATAAAATGCAGCATATAACCCTGCAGGTCCGCCGCCGATAATCGTTACGTCTAGTAGCTGATCTTGTCTCATTCCATCTTCTCCCTTTAAAATAATTATTGACATCGCTTGCATTTCAATTTATAGTTCTCATTGTAACGACATTGATAATCATTATCAATGATTACTTAGTAGGAAAGGTTTGATTTCACGAAATGGTTCGCTTGTATACAGATAATCTACAAGTTTCATACGATGATCGCCTGATTGTTAAAGGATTATCGGTTCAAATACCTGACAAGAAAGTGACTGCCATCATCGGAGCAAATGGATGTGGCAAATCAACCTTTCTAAAAGCCGTTACACGCTTAATTCCTCATCAATCAGGAGACGTCATATTAGATGGTGGGAATATCGTTAAACAAAGGACGAAACAGCTCGCACAAAAGATGGCTATTCTTCCTCAGACACAAGAAGCCGCCAGTGGTTTAACGGTTGGTGAATTGGTATCCTATGGCAGATTCCCTTACCAGAATGCAATGGGGCGTTTGACACCGCGTGATATGGACGTCATAAACTGGGCACTCAAAGTCACCAATACGACTGATTTCAAATATCGTCAAGTCGATGCATTATCCGGTGGTCAACGGCAACGCGTTTGGATTGCGATGGCACTTGCTCAGGAAACAGATATTATCTTCCTAGATGAGCCGACTACTTATTTGGATATGGCACACCAGTTGGAAGTACTAGAGCTGTTGCAAAGGCTAAATGAAGAGCAGCAACGCACCATTGTCATGGTACTTCATGACCTAAATCAGGCTGCACGTTTTGCCGATTTCATCATTGCGATGAAAGATGGAGAAATTGTACGTGCGGGTATGTGCGAAGAAGTAATACGACCAGACATACTGCGAGAAGTATTTCGAATTGACGCGGAAATCGGAACGGATCCAAGAACGGGCAAACCGTTATGCATCACATATGATCTACTAAAAGGAGACGAATAACTGTTGAAGAAAATTCTATTACCTGCCCTTTTGCTTATCGTACTTGCGTTAGCAGCTTGCGGCAATAAACAGGAAGAACCTGCGAAAGAAGATTCACCTGCAAAAGAACAAGGAGCAAGCGGCACGATTACTTATGAATCTGAAGAAGGTCCTGTGGAGGTTCCTGCAGATCCGCAGCGTGTTGTGGTATTATCAAGTTTTGCTGGTACTGTACATGAATTTGGCGTGAATATAGTAGGAGCAGAGTCTTGGTCAAAAGATAACCCAAGCTTTGATTCATTTCTGAAAGATGTAGAAGAAGTTTCAGACGAAAACATTGAAAAAATTATTGAACTCGAGCCCGATTTAATTATTGGACTGAACACAATTAAGAACATTGATAAATTAAAAGAAATTGCACCTACTGTTACGTATACATACGGAAAAGTGGATTATTTAACACAACAAATCGAAATCGGTAAGTTATTGAATAAGGAAAAAGAAGCAACAGAATGGGTAGAAGCATTTAAGGCACGTGCGAAGCAAGCAGGAGAAGATATTAAAGCCAAGATCGGAGAAGATACGACAGTTTCCGTCATCGAAGAGTTTGACAAACAAATTTACGTCTTCGGCGATAACTGGGGTAGAGGAACTGAAATCCTATACCAGGAAATGAAATTGGCTATGCCTGAGAAGGTCAAAGAAATGACCGAGAAAGACGGATATTACGCCCTATCTGCAGAAGTCTTGCCTGAATTTGCCGGGGATTATGTCATCTTGAGTAAAAGTGATACCGGAGATAATTCATTCCTGGAAACAGAAACATACAAGAATATTCCTGCCGTCAAAAATGATCAAGTCTATCAGGTAAACACAGCAGAATTCTCTTTCAACGATGCTTACACACTTGATAACCAGCTTGATTTCTTCATCAAAAGCTTTTTAGGAACTAAGTAATCAAACAAGATGGGGCTCTTCTTCATTGAAGACCCCTTTTTTTATGACAAGAAAGGAGCGGATGAATAGAATGGAAAAACCCGTTGGAAAAGCTATACCGTCTAGTTTTAAATTATTTGCTAGCACAATCCTTTTAATAATCAGTTTCCTATTTGCTATGAAGCTTGGTGCCGCTCACACTTCATGGCAAGATGTTTTACTTTCATTCACATCAAACCAAGAAGACAACATTCAGATCCTAAAAGAAATACGCTTTCCGCGTGAAGTAGGTGCCGTGTTTGTGGGTGCCGCTTTGGCCGTTTCAGGGGCTATCATGCAGGGCATGACGCGAAACCCTTTGGCCGACCCGGGATTGCTTGGACTGACTGCCGGGGCAAATGCCGCATTAGCTATTGCACTTGCCTTCATTCCAACTATCAACTATTTCGGTATCATGACAGCTTGCTTCATTGGATCGGCTGTTGGTGCGCTGATCGTCTTCGGTATTGCTTCCGCGAAGCGAGGCGGCTTTGCACCCATTCGACTGGTATTGGCAGGCGCAGCCGTCTCCACATTTTTATTCGCCATCGCACAGGGTGTTGGTTTGTATTTTAAGATTTCAAAGGATGTGGCAATGTGGACAGCCGGCGGATTGATTGGCACCTCATGGGGACAGCTTCAGACTATTGCGCCAGTCATCATCATAGGTATCTTCGTCGCACTCGTACTTTCACGCCAGTTGACATTATTGAGCTTGAATGAAGAAGTAGCGATTGGACTTGGACAAAATACATTGAAAATAAAAGTCATGTTGTTTATTGTTATTATTTTATTAGCAGGAGCTGCTGTGGCATTAGCGGGTAACCTAGCATTTGTAGGATTAATGATTCCACATATTGTTCGTGCAATCGTCGGAACAGATTACCGATTCATCATTCCCATTTCCGCTCTTTTAGGTGCAACTTTTATGTTGCTAGCGGATACGGTTGGACGAATGCTACAAGCACCGTTTGAAACGCCTGTTGCTGCATTGATTGCCATCATTGGCTTACCGTTCTTTCTTTTGATCGTACGCAAGGGAGGTCGAGCATTCTCATGATACATCCACGTATACGAAGAAAACAAAGAATTCTCGGAATATGTTTAGTTGTTTTAATTCTCTTCATAACTATTCTCGCGCTTGGTTTAGGAGCTGCTTCTATTGAATGGAACCGGCTAGTCCCTACTTTCCTTGGCCAAGGCACGTTTAAAGAAGAGTTTGTACTGTTTTCTATTCGCCTTCCTAGAATCATCATTACGTTGCTGGCTGGTGCTGCACTTGCCTTGTCTGGTGCTATTTTACAAGGTATCACGCGAAACGATCTTGCGGATCCGGGTATCATCGGTATTAATTCGGGCGCTGGAGTCGCTATTGCGGTATTTTTCTTGTTTGTACCCATTGAGGCTGGCGCATTCGCTTACTTATTGCCGTTAGTAGGATTTTTGGGAGCCACCATCACCTCCGTTTTAATTTATCTATTTGCTTACAGTAGAAAAAACGGACTACAGCCTATGCGCCTTGTACTAGTCGGTATTGGATTCTCGATGGCTCTTTCAGGTGTAATGGTCGTATTGACTTCTTCTGCCAAGCAAGAGAAAGTGGATTTTATTTCAAGATGGATAGCCGGGAATATTTGGGGAACTGATTGGCCTTATATTTGGGCACTTGCCCCTTGGTTGCTTATATTAATCCCTTTCGCATTATTTAAAGCACACCGACTGGACATGCTTGGTTTGAATGAAGCTGTTGCGACGGGTATCGGCGTGTCGATCGAACGAGAGCGTGCAATATTATTGCTGGCCGCCGTAGCTCTAGCCGCTTCCGCTGTGTCGGTCACAGGTGGCATCGCGTTCATCGGGCTGATGGCGCCTCATATCGCCAAGTCCCTAATCGGCCCACGCCATCAAATGAATTTACCTATTGCTATTTTGCTCGGCAGCTTTCTTCTACTGCTAGCAGATACAATTGGTCGAAACATTTTGGAACCAAGTGGTATTCCAGCAGGTATTATCGTTTCGTTGATAGGTGCACCGTACTTTTGCTATTTACTAATTAAAAAATAAAAATGCCAGAACTACCCGCTTTGGGTGTTCTGGCATTTTCCCTTCATAATCCTCATTTGTACACATTCACAATAACTCTTTACCGTTATTTGTTTAAAACACTATCCAACTCTGAATTTTCATCGCCTATAATCCTTCTAGAAGCGGAAGGGAGGTCCTCCCAATACACTGCTCTTATAGTTTCATCAGACGAATGTTTAGTCATTAAACTTACAATAATTAACACTATCAAAGAAGCTGATAGTCCAGGCACTACTTGATCAAGACCCGTATTGAAAAAAGGCCAGATTGCAGTGACTAAACCAGCTATTATCATACTGGTAACAACCCCCCGAGCAGTCGTCTTTCTCCAGAAAATTACTGCCAAGAATGGAAAGACAATTGTTGTAGCTGAAATTCTTAATGCCCACTGGTATACACTAATAATATCTGTCATGAAATAAGATACAATCAATGCCATAACAGCTATTATTACCACACTGAAACGAGCCACAAACATCATCTGTTTACCAGATGCCTTTGGATTGATTATACGGAAGTATAAATCTTGCGAAATATTAGAGCTACCTTGAAGAATGAAGGAATCGGCTCCCGTCATCAACGCAGCTAGCAATCCGACAATAACGATACCGCCAATCGCCGGATGTAACAAATCTACTGTTACGTAAGAAAATATTAAATCTGGATGGAGGTCTGCCGGTACGAATTGGCGGGCCGTTACCCCGATTGCAAAGGGCAGTATACTAATAATAGCCGTTATAACATAGCCAGTTATTCCTGCCCGTATCGCAACTTCTTCACTTTTCGAAGCAAAAATTCTTTGCCAAGTCGATTGCCAAATTAAGTAGAATGGAGCTACTGTAAGTGCAAACATTAATACCTCTCCAACACCATGTGGACCGGCGGGAGATAAATACATCATTGGTGTTTGAGCTATCACGTTTGAAATACCATCGCCAAACTTAAGTGCTGTAAACGCTAATATAAATAGACCAATTACTAAAATAAAGCTTTGCAATGCATCTGTAACGATAGCAGCAACTAGTCCTCCGAGAATAGTGAAGCCAAGTATCAATGTAAACGACAGAAAAATTCCTACTTTGACATCAATATTAAAAACTATACTAAAAACTGTACTCATACCAACAATTTGAAGCGCAGTCGCAGGAACTGAGTATATAAAAGCGGATAGTATTGAAGGAATAACCCCTGTTTTGGAATTAAACCTTTCTCCAAATAAATCGGCCATTGTATACAATCTCTGTCTTCTAAGCGGTTTACTGAAAACATAAATGAGTAATATACTTGTTAAATAAGCAGGCAAAGCAAACTTAAAGTAACCAGACATGCCAACTGTAAAGCCCATACCAACCCAACCAATAAAGACTGCTGCACCCACATTCGTACTGATCGTTGTACCTACTATACTCCAAAAGCTCATATTCCAACCTGCTATTAGGTAGGAATCAGCATCTTTTACCTTAGTAAAATAATAAACACCAATAGCAAACATTACTACAAAATAAATCGATGAATAAGTTACATACCAAGCCATTTACATTCCCCCAATTATGCGTGTGTTCTCTATAGATGTGAGTTGTTTCATGAACTCTTATAAACTAATTCACCATCTATGATAGTCATTTCTATTTGAATGTCCTTTATTTTAATTGGATCAATGGTTATTGGATTTTCTTCTAATACTACGAAATCGGCGGCTTTGCCTACCTCAATACTCCCTACCTCATCTTCTTCAAAGTTTAGCTCTGCACCATAAATTGTCATAGACTTCAATGCAGTCTCTACATCTATCTTCTGATCTTCACCTAACACTTCCCCATCTCGCGTAATCCGATTGACAGCTGCCCATATTGAGAAAAGTGGAGAAATCGGTGTAATTGGACAATCAGAATGAAGTGTATATAACATATCAAGGTCATCAGCCTCCCGTAGCGCATTCATTCGCTTAGCTCGGTCTGGACCGAGGAAGATATCACGGTGACGATCACCCCAGTAGTAAATATGATTTATAAAGAATGAGGCCGCGATATCTAGCGATTTCATCTTTTTTAGATCATCCTCTGTAGCTGTTTGAACATGTTCAATCCGATGACGATGATCACGCTCCCCCCCTGTTTTGATAGCGCTTTCATACGCTTCAATAACAGAATTTATTGCATAGTCTCCATTGCCGTGCGTAGCAATCCTAAATCCTCTTTGATGAAAGTCCATTACATAATTATTTAATTGCTCTTGCGTGTAGATTAAATCACCATACAGTTTAGGATTGCAGTAATATGGTTCTCGCAATGCTCCTGTTAACCCTTGGATTGATCCATCTTGAAATAGCTTTGCACTATCCAGCTTCGCTCGGCCATTTGTCTTTCCTCGTATTTCCGCATCAAGTTCCGCAGCACTATACTCACTGAAGTCTCCACCCTTTTCTAACAGATAACTCAATATCATTAGACGCATTTTCATAGGATTCGCCTTTTTTTGAACAGCAAGTATATGTGCATCATATTCTAGCTTGAGTAAATGTAAGCCTACACCCGCGTCTGTATTCGTTGTAATACCTTGCGCAAGATAATCGACAGCTCCACGTCTTATTAGTTCAACAATTTCTTCAGTACTTGGAACAGGTACTGCGTCAAATACTATATCCATTGCACCTGGTTCATAAAGTACTCCTGTAAGTTCCCCATTTCTATCTTTTCCAAAATAACCACCATTAGGTTTAGGCGTATCTTTATCTACTCCAGCAATCTTTAAGGCAACCGAATTAGCTACAGCCAGGTGACCCGAAATGTGTCGAATGAAAATTGGATGATCTGTGCTAATTGCATCTAGGTCCTTTATGGTTGGATGACGTTTTTCATCAAGCATTGTATCGTCATATCCATACCCTAGAATCCACTCTCCTTTTTCTTTAGCTAAAGACTCTTTGGCTATGTTCGTTTGTAAATCCTTTATATTTTTATGTAAAGGAGATGTGCAGTTTACTTGGGCTTTATTCTGAGAGTACATCAGCAAATGATTATGAGTATCTACAAACCCAGGCATAATTGTTTTTCCATTCAAGTCTATTTCCACTGTTTTTTCAGATCGTGTTATTTGTTTTTCAGGTGGTCTTTCTGTATTCCATACTCCTGTTATACGCCCCTTATAACTAGTTAGCGAACGCCCCTCAGTGTTGACTTTATCCAGTGTTAA
Source organism: Sporosarcina sp. P12(2017) (assembly GCF_002743035.1). Classification (NCBI taxonomy): domain Bacteria; kingdom Bacillati; phylum Bacillota; class Bacilli; order Caryophanales; family Caryophanaceae; genus Sporosarcina; species Sporosarcina sp. P12(2017). Next base: position 90,923 of record NZ_PDYL01000010.1, on the reverse strand, counting down.
AACTGTGCCATTATAAATAATCAAGTCTGCTTTTATCACGTTGTCCTCATTCCAATCCATATGAGTTTAGTAAATGTTGATTTAAATACGAATGTCTTACGTCTTTCCGAGACAAAATAACCGTAATTCTTAACTCATCATGTTGTCCGTACCAGTTAAGATTGTTTATATACTAGCACATGTAAAGTTGCATGTATACAATATATTCACACTAGTCAGATTTATTTAAATTTAACTGTCATAGTTTCCCTATCTCTTTTTTTCTTGACCTTTACTGTCTATATAAAAAATCTTCTCTGTAAACATCTATTACAAATGTTTACGGATAAGATTTTAAAAATTTCACTATAAGATTAAAATAACTAATGAATAAAAACATAAAATATACTCACTTTTCTCTTGATAGCTTGATATGAAAAGAATACATATCGGCTTTACAATTCGCTATATAGTATTCAATCAAAGCACCCTTTGTATCTGTCAAAAATCTCTCCGTCTGTAGGGTGTTATCTGATTGGTTAATCCCTAATAGTTATGCGTCTTCACTATTCAAAGTGTTACTCGTTATAATTTGTTCGGCATCTGACAATTGAATATGTAGTTTATTTTCATGGAGGTCATAGAGTGCTTCTGTAGCAATATCCAGCTCTGACAATTTCATTCCAATGTATACAGGATAATAGTGAGTTTCAATAGCTAGCGGTGTTTCATAAGCGTATCTAAGCCTCTTAATTACATATATCTCGCCATCATCTGTAAAACCCTGCCGTGTCTCTTTTCCAGTATACCTTCTCGAACTAGTTGAGCTACAGCTTCCCTTACTGTAGCTCGACTCACTTCATGCTGCTCTGTTAACTCCCTTTCACTAGGAATCTTCTTTTCATAAAAACCTTGCTCGATAGAGTTCTTGATTATATCTTTAAGTGAAACATGCAGTGGTAAGGGACTGTTAGGATCTAACTTCACAATGCATTATCCTTTCTCGTTAGTTTAGAAGCCAACTATTATTTCAATGATTTGTCCGTAATTCAGTATATTCTATGGAATAATTTGTTAGTGTGCAACCATTTGATTATTACCTATATTTTCAAATTCATGATTTTCCATACAAGCATGCAATGAACAGTTCGAAGAAATTAACTGATAGTATTCTCCATTAAATATTCATAAATATTAAAATTACTACTAATAAGATTGACCTATTATACTGAATTAATATTTGATATTAGACGAACTATTAGAAGAGAAATGCCAGAACATCCCATCTAGGGTGTTCTGGCATTTCCCCTTCATAACCCTCTATCTTGCTTCATATAACGGATCAGCTCTTTTTCTCGTGCAGAATTTATCTCCTCAGTAAATGTAGAATTCCACTCATAATACCCTTTACCTGTTTTACTGCCGAGTTCTCCCGCGTCCAATAATTCCTGCATACTTGTTGCGGATTGTTTTGCATTCGATAAGTCCTTATATAGATAATTTGATATGTCTGTGTATACATCCAAACCACCCATATCTGCTGATAGGAAAGGACCGGTGACAGGTAATCTTCTACCGATACTATAAAGCACCGCAGCATCTATATCTTCTTTCGTCGCGATTCCTTCTTGTAGAATATGCTGTGCTTCACGCAATAAAGCGAATTGCAAACGATTTCCTACGAAGCCGGGTGCTTCCTTTTTCACTTCGATTGGCTTCTTATTAGCTCATTCAGTAGTGCTATGGAACGTTCAACTGTTTCATTATTCGTTCTGGCTCCTCTAACTACTTCGACTAATGGAATTAAGTGCGCCGGATGCCAAAAGTGTGTGATGACTGTGCGTTCAGGGTGTATTGTTTGATCCGCGATAGCTGTCGGACTGATTGCCGAAGTATTACTTGCCAGAATGACGGACGGATCACAAAGCTGATCCAGTTGCTTGAAGATTTGTTGCTTCAACTCTAGACGTTCAGGCACCGCTTCGATAATGAACGTCGCATCTTTCACAGCTTCTTCTATTGTAGTTACTGTAGTTACTCTCTCTTTCACTAATTCCACTTCTTCAAACGCCAATAAGTCATTATCCGTTAGCACTTTCAATTTACTTGCAATGCTTGCCTGTGCGCACTCGAGCTCTTCAGCGGCTATGCCATGCATCGTCACATCGTATCCAGCCCACGCAACACTCAGTGCAATGGAATGACCCATTGTACCGCATCCTATGATCGCTATTCTTTCCATAAACCTACCTCCAAGTCTGTCATGTGAAAGCAAAAGACGATACCTACAATAGAGGGTATCGTCAAAATGTATTATCTAATTATGAAGTCCGGTGAAACCGTAAACGTTGCTCCTGTCTTACCTTTAACTTCGTCTATTGAAATACCAGCAGATGTTTCAACGAGCACCATGCCGCTCTTCGTAAAATCAAATACAGCCAAGTCCGTGATGAGTCGGTCTACAACACCAAGACCCGTCAACGGCAACGAACACGTTTTCTTAACTTTCGATTCACCGTGTTTATTGACATGATCCATGATCACTACGACACGTTTTGCACCGACAACTAAGTCCATTGCACCGCCCATTCCTTTAACGACTTTTCCTGGAATCATCCAATTAGCCAAGTCTCCGTTTTCTGAAACTTCCATACCGCCAAGAATTGCCAAGTCAATATGTCCACCGCGGATCATCGCAAACGATTCCGCGCTATTAAAGAAGGATGAACCAGGGACTGTCGTAATGGTTTCTTTTCCAGCATTGATCAGATCTGCATCCTCTTGCCCTTCTACAGGATAAGGACCGATACCAAGCAAGCCGTTTTCCGACTGCAATAAAACCGTCATCCCATCTGGAATTTCATTGGCGACAAGTGTTGGCATACCGATACCGAGGTTAACATTCATACCGTCCTGAATTTCTTCTACCGCACGTTTAACGATTGTATTTCGTGTTTCTGACATGTTCATCTCTCCTTTTTACGTTTTTCTCACTGTTAAGCGCTCAATACGTTTTTCATAATCCGTGCCAAGTAAAACTCGCTGTACATAAATACCCGGTGTATCAATTTCTTCTGGAGTAAGTTCGCCTGCTTCCACGATTTCTTCTACTTCCGCAATTGTTATTTTTCCTGCCATCGCAGCAAGTGGATTAAAGTTCATTGCCGTCTTGCGGTACACTAAATTCCCAAGGGTATCGGCCTTCCAGGCTTTCACAAGCGCAAAGTCTCCAACGATCCCTTCTTCAAGCAGATACGTCTTACCGTTAAACTCTTTCGTTTCTTTACCTTCTGCAATGGGCGTGCCAACCCCTGTTGCTGTGTAGAATCCAGGAATCCCTGCACCCCCGGCTCTAATCCTCTCGGCAAGTGTTCCCTGCGGACTCAGTTCCACTTCTAACTCCCCGTTAAGGAACTGCTTTTCAAAAGTCTTGTTTTCTCCAACATACGAAGCAATCATCTTTTTAATCTGTTTATTCACTAGCAACCTCCCAAGACCTGCATCATCTACTCCACAGTTATTACTAGCTACAGTTAAATCTTTCACGCCACGATTCTGTAACGCCTCAATGGATTTTTCCGGAATACCGCATAATCCGAAGCCTCCTACAATTAACGTAGCACCGTCTTGAATATCTGAAACCGCTTCCATGAATGAATTCATTACTTTACTCATACTGTAACCTCCTCCGACTCTTTAATAATAGTGTACAGATTTCTGACTTATATGTAAAATGAATATTGTGAATGAATTTTATTCTTAATATGCATAAATGAAAGGTTGGATGATCATCGAACTCAAAGACTTTCGAGCTTTTATACACGTAGCAGACCATTTAAGCTTTACAAAAGCCGCTGAATATTCATATATTTCACAGCCCTCTTTAAGTAAATCAGTGAAAAAACTTGAAGAAGAACTCAATGTCATACTTTTCAACCGTTCTACACGCAGCCTTCGATTGACGGATGCGGGAGACATTGTATATGAGCAAGGACAGCAAATTCTACAATTACTTGGAGAGCTTCCTGTCTTACTCGAAGACCTCGCCGAGGGCGTGTCGGGAGAAATTAAAATCGGCATGCCACCTTTGATTGGCACACTGTTCTTTCCACAGATCGCTAAAAACCTTTCAAAGAATTATCCCCATATTAAAATCGAGTTGCACGAACTGGGTGCTAAAGTAGTAGAAGAGCTTGTAGATAAAGGTCAGATTGATGCTGGTATTATTGTGTTGCCGACCAATCAAGATATTTTCCAGGTCCATCCTTTTATATCAGATGAATTCTTTCTGTTCGTCCATACTGATCATCCATTTGCGAAACGAGATGCTGTCGCATTATCTGAGTTAAAAAATGAACAACTCATCCTATTTTCTAAAAGCTTTGCCTTACACCGCTATATTATAGGCGCCTGTAAAGAGGCAGGGTTTAATCCGACTATATCGTATGAAAGCTCCCAATGGGATTTAATCATTGAACTGGTGGCGGCCAAACTAGGTATCACGCTTCTTCCTCAATCCATCTCAACGAAGTTTACGAATAAAAACATAAAGATGATTCCCCTTCAAGAACCGCCTTTACTATGGGAGCTTGGCATCGTCACTAAGAAGAACAGTTATCATTCATTTGCGTTGAAAAAATTTATGCAATTATTTTGAGAACAATTGAATTGATTTCTACAAAGAAACGGATTGTACCAATGATCACAAGTACTGAATGAAACGCGCCTACACCCTATCATGTTGTCAGCACTTGGAGATGCGTAACTGAAACAAAAATCCAACCGGCATCGGTTGGATTTTTGTTTCACGTGGAACAGTATTGTTTGTTTAGAACATCTTCGTAGTCCACGTCTCACCATTCCAAATAGTAGATACTACATCTTCATAAAAGTCAGGCTCGTGTGAAATGAGTAAGATGCTTCCTTTATATTCTTTCAAAGCACGTTTCAGTTCTTCTTTTGCATCATAGTCCAAGTGGTTTGTGGGCTCATCCAATACTAGTAAATTTGTTTCGCTATTTACCAGCTTACAAAGACGTACCTTTGCACGCTCTCCCCCACTTAATACTTTTACTTTACTTTCAATATGTTTCGTAGTTAATCCAACACGCGCTAAAGCTGCGCGTACTTCATATTGCGCAAAGTGTGGGAACTCACTCCAAATTTCTTCCAAGCACGTATGCTCTGTGTCTGTTTTCATTTCCTGTTCAAAGTAACCAATTGATAGATGCTCACCTTGCTCCACTTTACCGGAAAGAGCGTTTATTTCCCCGAGAATACTTTTCAACAGTGTCGTTTTACCGATTCCGTTTGCTCCAGCAAGAGCGATTTTCTGTCCACGTTCCATAGATAGATTTAAAGGCTTCGATAGCGGTTCATCGTATCCAATCACTAGATCTGTCGTTTCAAATAAATATTTCCCGGGTGTCCTTGCCATTTTGAAATCAAAATGTGGCTTTGGTTTTTCAGAATCTAACTCTATAATGTCCATCTTATCCAGCTTCTTCTGGCGGGACATTGCCATTCGACTGGTTGCTGCATTCGCCTTATTGCGAGCTACAAAATCCTTCAGATGGGAAATTTCTTTTTGTTGCTTTTTATAAGCAGCTTCGACTTGTTGCAATCTCATTTCACGCACACGCAAAAACTCGTCATAGTCGCCAGGATAACGATTGACCTGTTGATTTTCCATATGATAAATCAAGTTAATGACACTGTTCAAAAATGGAATATCATGCGATATCAAAATGAATGCCCCTGGATACTCTTGTAAGTACGTACGCAACCATTCAATATGCTCGACGTCCAAGTAGTTCGTTGGTTCATCAAGCAATAAGATATCGGGCTTTTCAAGCAGCAATTTAGCCAGTAATACTTTTGTACGCTGGCCACCACTCAAGTCATTCACGTCAGTATTCAAACCAAATTCATCGAGTCCAAGACCATTTGCAACTTCTTCTACTTTTGCGTCAATCATATAAAAATCACTCTGCTCCAGAGATTCTTGAATTTGTCCAGTATCTTCAAGCAAACTTTCCAGTTCATCCGGCTCCACTTCACCCATTTTCGCAAAGAGGCTATTCATTTCAGTTTCCATATCGTATAAATATTGGAATGCTGTGCGCAATACATCACGGATGGACATCCCCTGCTTCAAAGCCGCATGTTGATCTAAGTATCCGATGCGAACACGCTTTGACCACGTGACAGTTCCCGCATCCGGCTCCAGCTTATGCGTAATGATATTCATAAACGTAGATTTACCTTCTCCATTCGCACCTACTAATCCTATATGTTCACCTGCTAATAGACGAAATGACACATCTTCAAAAATTACACGGTCACCGAATCCATGGCTAATATTTTTTACTGTTAATAAACTCATATTGTACACCTATTCCTTTTCCATTGTTTCAATCCAACTTATCTACGTTATTTTAACATCCTATGCTTATAATTACTTAAGAAAAGAGAAAACAATATGTAGTTTAGAGCAACTGAAATTAGTTTTCGTTACTTCAAGAATATCTAGTTTATTTACTGATTATATTACCTTTTATAAACTTAAGAACTAGCTACAAATTGTACGTAGTGAAACGTCGCCCCTCTGCTTACCTGTCCTTTTCTTATAAAAAAGGAACATGCAAAATAATTCGCATGTTCCTTCCTTTTATTTCATTTTATATAGCTCTTCATTCATTGACTTGAACAACGCATACATCATCAGTAAGATGACGAACGAGAATGGCAAGGCCGCTATGATGATTGTATTTTGCAAGGCAAGAAGTCCACCTGCTGAAAGCAAAATCAATGCAATTGTCGAAACAATGATACCCCAAACCACTTTTACGGAGTTTGGCGGTGTCAACGAACCATACGTTGACTGCATGCCCAACACGTAAGTCGCTGAGTCAGCCGACGTGATGAAGAACGATGTCACTAAAAGAATCGCGAACAATGATAGAACTAATGAAAGTGGCATTGCGTGAAACATTTCGAATGCAACTACTTCAATATTTAAAGAAGCCAGATCTGCTACTCCGTTATTCTGCATTTCGATTGCTGTAGTACCAAACGTTGAGAACCATAAGAACCCAAAGAATGAAGGTACAAGCAAGACACCTGCCATAAATTCACGGATTGTACGCCCTTTAGACACTCGCGCAATGAACATACTGACGAATGGTGACCAAGAGATCCACCAAGCCCAATAAAATATAGTCCATCCATCTAACCATCCACGATTTTCACCATTGAGTGGAGCTGTGCCCATACTCATATCGATGAGATTTGTAAAATAACCACCAACTGAATCCGTGAACATATTAAAGATCAATAAAGTAGGTCCAAGAATAAGAATTAATCCTAAAAGAGCTACTGCTAATATCAAATTGATATTGGACAGATAGCGAATCCCTCTACTTAATCCAGACCAGGCTGATCCAATAAATAGTACCGTTACGACCGTCACGATAATAACTTGCGATTGGATACCTATCGTAAAGCCAAACAAGTAATCCAATCCTGCGTTAATTTGAACAGCACCTAATCCTAGTGAAGTTGCCACACCGAAAGCAGTTGCAAAAACTGCAAGTACGTCAATTACTGTTCCTAAAGGACCTTTTACTTTTTCTCCGAAGATTGGCTTCAATGTTGTTGAGATTAGGCCTGGTTCGCCTTTTCTGAACTGGAAGTATGCCAATGCCAATGCGACCATTCCATACAAAGCCCAGATATGAAGACCGTAGTGTAGAAATGTTTTCCGCATAGATTCTTTAAAAGCAGCAGGTGTTAGCGGATCCTCTGTTGCTGGTACTGCGTAATGGGATAATGGTTCTGCGGCACCGTAGAAAACGAGTCCGATTCCCATCCCAGCCGAGAATAACATCGCAATCCACGTAATCGTAGAGAATTGCGGACGATCTGTATCTTTTCCTAAACGGATTTTACCGTATGGACTGAATATCATAAAAATACTGAGCAACAGTAGCGCTGTCATAATTAACATATAGTACCAACCAAATGTTGATGCTACAAAAGCTTTACCAGCTGAAGTGATTTCCTCGAAATGTACTGGATTTATTACTCCATATCCTACCGCAATTATTATTAAGACAATGGTAATATAAAAAACCTTTGATATTTTCTTCATAGTTCCCCCTTTAGAGATAAATTACACAAGCAGGTTTACACTATACTGTAAAAAAAACTAGAAATCAAATGAATACAAGCAATTTATTTGATTTAATTAGAACATGATATAGCCTAAACCCCATTGTAGTAAGTCTTCTTCTACGTCTCAAACTATCTCATTTTATTTTCACCACTATATTTTACTAGTAGAAATCAACTGTAAAATTATCACTTTTCATTGGATGGGGTTCAAAGCCTTTTACAAAATCAGCGAATCCAATAGGTGGCGTCGTGTGCGCTAACGGAACCCACAATACATCGTAGATAGTTTTTTAGAATTCTTTATTATTATAAGTTTCATAAAAATTCTCCTTCCATTGATGGTGCGAGCTATTACTTTATTATGTTCAAGTAACCGTTTTTGAAAAGTCCATTAATTCTTGACGAATAGTCACCTTCATTGCTGTATACTAGTCAATATGTTTTACTTTTAAGATCATCCACTTCATACAAACGGAGGTAATGCATAATGTCTGATCCACTAAACTATATAGAACTTCATAAAAAGGAAATCCTACAGACCTATCAAGACCTGCATGCTATTGCTGAACCTAGTTGGCAAGAGCAGCAGACTTCATGTTATTTACAGGATCAGCTTTCATCTGCCGGATTAAGTATCACTACCTACAATGGGCATCACGGCTTCATCGCAGAAATTGCCGGTCGTACGAAGGGCGTCATTGCGTTGCGTGCAGATATGGATGCACTGGTACAGGAAGTCGACGGCGAAGTAATAGCTAACCACTCGTGCGGACATGACGCACACAGTACAATGGCGTTATATACCGCACTAGCATTAAAGAACAGCGAAACAGATTTACATCATACGATCCGATTCATTTTCCAACCTGCAGAAGAGTTGGCAGAAGGTGCGTTGCAAATGATGAAAGAAGGCGTGCTTGAAGATGTTCTATTTCTAGGCGGCCTGCACGTACGTCCACATACCGAAGTTCCGTTTGGTAAATCTGCCCCTGCAATTTTACATGGATCGTCTGCAACTATTATAGGCACGATCACAGGTACACCTGCGCATGCAGCGAGACCTGAAGAAGGTAATAACCCAATTGAAGCAGCGAGTTTCCTAATCCAGTCACTGCGTCAGATCCGCTTGCCAGGCAATAAAAAGTTTTCCATCAAAATTACAGAGCTACATGGTGGTGAAACAAGTAACTCCATCCCCGCCAGCGCTCGATTTACGCTCGACGTTCGCGCTGAAACGAATGAGACGATGGATGCTTTGCTGGCAAAAGCCCGCCACATCATACAGCACACTGCTGCACTGACAGAGACGAAGATTGCTTATGAGGAAGAAGGCTATTCACCTGCTGCTACGGAAAATGCCACAGCAATCCAACTGGCACAACAGGCGATCGGCTCAGTATTAGGTGAAGAAAACATAGATGGACCATGTATTTCTCAAGGGGCGGAAGACTTTCATTTCTACACGTGGAAAACGCCTGAAATTCCTGCCACGATGATTGGACTCGGTTGTGATTTGAAACCAGGCTTGCATCATCCCCAGATGTCGTTTAATACCGATGCCTTAATTTATGGTGCACAAATTCTAACGCAACTATTGCTGAATGCGGATCGAGAGTTATGAAAACAACCATCTATCAAGACCATAACAATATCCTACTAGGTATGACCCTGAAAGATTGCAGTCAACCTGAGTGCAATAATACTGCTTTACATGCATGCGTTTCACCCGTTGACGTGATGAACAATCGCCGACAGTTGGCGAATTTTTTGCAATGTAATTTGGAAGATTTCGTATTTGCCAATCAAACACATAGCGCAAACTTTCATAAAGTGACTGCACAAGAAAGAGGTAAAGGTGCATTGCGACAAGATACGGCAATTCCCGACACAGATGCACTGTATACACTTGAATCAGATATCGTGCTGTGCAGTTTAACGGCGGACTGCGTACCTATATTATTTTACAGTGAAGCTAGTCCATTGATTGGAGCCATTCATTCCGGTTGGCAAGGCACGGTGAAGGAAATCACACCAAAGCTGTTCCACCATCTACAGCAATACGAGCACTGTGACCTGAGTCGTGTTCATGTCCAAATCGGTGCAGCACTCAGTCAAGAAAAATTTGAAGTCGATGAAGATGTCTATACGATGTTTCACAACCTCGGCTATGCAGACGAATTCATATCCTATAATGCGGTAACACGAAAATATCATATTGATAACCAACTGACTGTGAAGAAACAATGCACGTTGGCTGGAATTCCTGAAGCCAATATTACAATCGACCGTACATGTACACTCCTAAGTCCAGACAGCTTTTCCTATCGTCAAGATAGACAAGCCGGTCGTCATGTTAGCTTTATCAGGAGGACAATCTAAAAAACGCAGTGAGGATCTCCTCACTGCGCTTTTCATTTCAATGCTAGTTGATATCGCCTGACCGGTAATTCGGATAGGCGACTTTTTCTCACCACTACACTAAAAAGTGTTCCCGCTTTAACACGAGAACACTCTTTGATCATTCTTTAGGGTCCTTACGTGATCGATCCACTTTTTTACGCTTCTCCATCATATCCAGTTCTTCCCCAAATTCTGTGTTGTAATTCACATTCCGAATTCGATCGAACTGCTTATGGGGCTCTCTTTTCTCATCCTCGTCGACAATAATCTCTTCATTCGATTTAACTAAAAGTCCAATCGCTGCCAATCCGCTCAGTCCCACAATGGCATAGACAATCTTCGCAAGAATCGTGTCTTGTCCTCCAAATACGCTGGCAACCAAATCAAAGTTGAAAAAGCCGATCAATCCCCAGTTAAGAGCACCAATAATCACTAACGTCAGTGCAATCCGCATAAATACGCTCATGTTGCACACCTCCTCCAACAATCTATAATTGAATCCTGTACATGTTTGTATAGATTCTTTATTATAGTTCACCGAAAGAGAATTTTCATACATTTCCACATAAATATTGTTCTATTTCTGTTGCGAAGACCTTACAGTAGTAGACCAATAAAAATGAAAGCAGGGATACAGTGCGAATAAATGGCGTGTTTTCAGGCGGAGGTTTAAAAGGTTTTGCGCTAGTTGGAGCGGTGCAAGAGTTGGAAAAACAAGGTTATCAATTTAAAAACGTAGCTGGCACAAGTGCAGGAGCTATTGTTGCGAGTTTTTTGGCGGCCGGCTATACAGCCGATGAAATTGAAGTCATGTTGGCTGAAGAAGATTTTCAAGCTCTGCTGGATCCGCGAAAGACTCTATTGCCATTCCCCTTTATGAAATGGGTCTCGCTTTATTGGAGAATGGGTTTGTATCAAGGAAAGGCGTTGGAGGATTGGTTTTTTGAGAAGCTTGCGCGTAAAGGTTGTTATGCGTTTGGTGATCTTCCAAAAGGCTCGTTAAAATTGGTCGCATCTGACTTAACAAATGGCAAGATGATGGTACTTCCTGATGATTTACAGGAATACGGATATGATGCTGATCGATTTTCCATTGCAAAGGCACTGCGTATGAGTTGTGGTATCCCCTACTTTTTTGAACCTGTACGTCTCGATGCACCAAAAGGAACGATTGTCGTAGACGGCGGCGTATTAAGTAATTTCCCGATGTGGATTTTTGACGAAGATACATCGTCGCGTAAACTACCCGTAATTGGGATCAAATTGAGTCGCAATCAAGATGAAGTACCCGGCCGCACCATTCGAAATGCTATGCAATTATTCGAAGCGTTATTCTCTACTATGAAGAATGCGCATGATGAAAAATATATCTCAAAACGACATGTGCAAAACATAGTCTTCATTCCCGTAGAAAATTATAGTGCGACACAATTTGATTTGAGTGAAGAGCAAATGGATGACTTGCTGTCTATCGGACGTAGTCGTACCCAGGAATTCTTGCTAACTTGGTCGCCAACGAAGTCTCAGTTAGTCAGCAACCCAAATGTAATGTAATTGAAATATTTGATTTCAATACAGTTTAAAACGCCATCTTAGGGGGTAAATTGACTTATAAGGAGGGTTGCAATCATGACCAACCAAAATGAAAGTTCTATTTTCATCCGAGAGCTTGAACTACTCAGTGACGAGTACCATACTGCGCCCGCCGATATCAAAACTTTTATCCTACAAGATATTCAGTTACTTGAGTCTGCGATTTCTCTTTTACAAAGTGACGTACAGTAATGACTTATCATATAGAGTAGACGGATCGTCTAGCTCATGGAAATAACTGTTGCATTTTAGTATTACGTTCTGCGCGTTCTTCTTCTGTTGCCAAGTCATATTTTTTCAGTAAATGAAATACCACATTTAATGTATCTTGATTCAATGGCTTACTTAAAAACAACTCACAGCTTTTCACTAACTCTTCTGGCATGAAGGATTGCTGCTCTGCCAATTTTTCTACAACGTCTAGTTGCGTATGATCAAGTTCACAATTGCTCATCTAGATTCACTCCCTTGTTTACACTGTATCATAATTTTCAATGAACTTAAAACGAAGACTTGTTGCTAATTTCGTAAGAGCTACGAGTCTTTTTGTTATTTTATTTGATCTACCTGGAGATGAAAAGATCATGACAGCTATTAAAAAACGTAGGAAAGCTATTTCTCCTCCTGCTCTTATAGCCTCCTCTTTCCTATTTACTATAGTAATGGGTACCTTACTATTAAAATTACCGATAGCTACATATAAACCAATTAGCTGGATTGATGCACTCTTTACTGCCACGTCCGCTACAACTGTAACTGGACTGAGCGTCTTTGATATCACCGCTACACTCACCATTTTCGGAGAAGTCGTGTTGCTCATACTGATTCAAATAGGCGGCGTCGGATTAATGGCATTTGCCGTTGCAGTGCTCATTATTTTAGGTAGAAAAGTTGGTATGACCAACCGTATATTCATCCAGGAAACATTCAACTATCAGTCCATTGGTGGAACCGTTCGCTTTGTAGGTGAAATCTTAACGTTCGTGATTGTAATAGAAAGTATTGCATTTATCGCATTATGCACTGTATGGATACCTGGGTTTGGCTGGAAACAAGGAATGTACTACAGTGTATTCCATGTAGTATCTGCATTTAATAACGCTGGGTTTTCATTATTTCCAGACAACTTGAGTTCGTTTGCAGGTAATCCTATTATTACAATTATCCTTTCTGGGTTATTTATTATTGGAGGAATCGGCTTTATTGTAGTGAAGGACATCCTTCTAAAGAGATCTATTCAACAATGGACACTACACACGAAAATGATGATATTCGGCACGCTGATCATGAACGTTATTGCTACGCTCTTCTTATTCATCTTGGAGTTTCATAATGAAAAGACAATTGGCAGTTTGAATTTTATTGACAAGCTTTGGACTTCCTACTTCCAAGCCGTGACCCCACGTACTGCCGGTTTCAATATGATCGTCGTCGGAGATATGGAGGAGTCTTCCCTCTTACTGACACTCCTTCTCATGTTTATAGGTGGGGGTAGCGCATCTACTGCTTCCGGCATCAAGTTAACGACCTTTATGATTATTTTACTTGCAACGATCTCTTACTTTAGGGGAATAAAAGAACCGCATATTTTCCAGCGTACCATCAAGTCCGAAGTCATATTTCGTTCTATGGCTATAGGGGCGGTTAGCTCTGTCATTATCTTTGTCGCTTTATTTTTGCTGACTGTTACTGAAAAGATGCCATTCCTGCCTTTATTATTTGAGACAGTCTCTGCTTTTGCAACAGTAGGACTTTCATTAGGCATTACAGGAAACATTAGCCCTGCAGGTGAAGTAATTCTTTGTTTTGTTATGTTTCTAGGCCGCATCGGACCATTAACATTGTTTTTCTTACTCATTCACACCAAAAAAGAATCCTATCATTATTCGTATGATCAAGTGCAAACAGGTTAATTGATAGTAACTGCTCATATTGAAAAACTCCAGAACTCTATTCTGGGGTTTTTTTATGGTTGACTCAACTGTCACACACTGTGTATACTGTACATATACAGTATAAGAAGAAAGGGGTGATGTATTGAATATTGTCATCTCCAATTCGGTGAACCAACCGATCTATCTGCAAATTAAAAACCAGTTGAAAGAGCAGATTTTATTAGGGACACTGAGAGAGAAAGAGGCACTGCCTTCTATACGTAAATTAGCGAAAGACCTGCAGATTAGTGTCATCACAACGAAAAAGGCTTATGAAGAACTGGAACGGGACGGACTTATTGAGACTTTTCCAGGCAAAGGATCATTTGTTGCTGCGCAGAATCACGAGCTATTAAAAGAAGAACAGTTAAAGAAAATTGAAGAACAGCTGATGAACGTTATTGAGGATGGGCGAGCTTTTGACGTAAGTCTTGAAGAGTTAATTCAAATGCTGACATTTCTATATAAGGAGTGAAGAGAATGGAAAATATAGTGGAAGTACGAGGTCTAACCAAACAGTTTAAGGGCTTTGCACTGAATAATCTCAACTTCGATATTAAAAAAGGGTTCATTACGGGATTCATTGGGGCAAATGGTGCTGGGAAAACAACGACGATTCGCTGTTTGATGGATTTAATTCGAGCTGATCAAGGAGAAATACGTTTGTTTGGCGAGTCACATAAAAACCACACGGTAGAGATCAAAGAGCGCATCGGTTTCGTGTATGATGCAGATTTCTATTATGAAGAACTGACTATCGAGAAAAACAAACGGATTCTTGCCCCGTTCTATTCCAAGTGGGACGATGAACTATTCAATTACTATCTGAGAAAGTTTCAGTTGAATACAGCCCAACGGATAAAGCATTTATCGAAAGGTATGCGAATGAAGTTTTCACTTGCAATGGCTCTTTCCCACCATCCAGATTTTATCATTATGGATGAACCAACAGCCGGTCTGGATCCAATCGTCCGACGCGAACTACTCGATATGATGCAAGACCTCATACTAGATGAAGAAAAGGCTATCTTCTTTTCAACGCATATTACGACTGACTTGGAGAAAATAGCAGATTTCATTGTTTTTATTCATCAAGGACGGATTATCTTCCAAGGTGAGAAAGACGAATTCACTGAACGGTATGTATTGGTAAAAGGTACCGCAGATCAGCGTACTCTGCTCGATGGATTACCTACGATTGGACTACGCACTACAGATGTCGGCTTTGAATGTTTGGCAGATACTGCTGAGACCCCTCTAGAGCGCCTGACATCACTGTTTATTGAAAAACCGACACTCGAGGATATTATGTATTACACCGGAAGGAGAGAATTCTAATGAATGCTTTGATCCGAAAAGATTTATACACACAAAAGACGAGTACTTACCTTATTTCGGCACTATGGTTCATCATCTTTACAAACTTTTTCACGGATGGTCAACCTGTACGTCATGTTTTACTTTTAATCTTCGTCGCTTATTTCATAGCTATTTCAACAAGTAACAAGGCGTTTGAGAAAGAATTGGTCTTACTAAACAGCCTTCCGGTTACAAGAAAACAATTCGTACTGGCGAAGTATGCATCTGCTTTCATCTGGTTCGGTCTGTCAACGGTGGTTGTGCTGTTTTATATCTTCTTGTTCGATACATTTGCTCCATTTCCTACCCGGATGATGACAATGCCTGAATTACTCATCGCGCTTGGATTCTTTTATCTCATCATTTCCCTCTTTTATCCGCTGCAATTCAAGGCGGGCTATGTACTGGCGTCTTCTCTAACAATTGCCTTGCCGTTACTGAGCATGATGTCATTTAGAATCATCTTAAATATTATGGAAAATCCAAGAATGGTGGCAGAGCAAAAATTCTTTCTGCAAACCGCAGACCTTATTACTACCAATCAATGGACAATCGCACTCTCCGTTCTACTAATTAGCGCCTTACTGACATGGTTATCCATTCTATTATCCATACGAATCATACACAAAACAGATTTTGATCATGCGTAATTTATTAAACCAAATAACTTTTGCAAATAAAAATCGTTAGTTAGTATAGGAAGAATGTTAGTAATTAATGAAAAGAGAGGATGTATGAATATAAAACCCATAGTCGAATTACAAAATCTGACGAAAGTCATTGGCAACAAGAAAATTATTGATGATGTTAGTTTGTCATTATACCCCGGACAGATTACTGGCTTTCTCGGACCTAACGGAGCAGGTAAAACCACAACCATTCGAATGATGGTCGGTTTGATGAAACGTACAAGTGGCGAGATTCTGATTGATGGAAGACCACTTTCGGAAAACTTTGAAGAGGGTCTGTCAAAAGTCGGTGTCATTGTTGAAAATCCTGAAATGTATAAGTTCATGTCGGGCTATAAAAATCTTTTGCATTTCGCACGTATGCAGAAAAATATTAGTAAAGACCGAATCAATGAAGTCGTTAGACAAGTAGGATTAGAACAGCGTATTCATGAAAAGGTCTCCACTTACTCGCTAGGTATGCGGCAACGTCTTGGTCTAGCGCAAGCTTTATTGCATCGTCCAAAATTCCTAATCTTAGATGAACCGACAAACGGACTGGATCCTGCAGGCATTCGGGAATTCCGTCAGCATTTGCAAGTCATAGCTGAAACTGAAGGTGTGGCTGTCTTCGTTTCAAGCCACATGCTCTCGGAAATCGAATTAATGTGCGACCGAATTGCTGTAATTCAAAACGGCCGGCTAGTTGACATACGAGATATGTCAGAAACTGCGCAATCTCATTACTATTTCGAACTGTCACCTACTGAAAAAGCACACGGCCTGTTGGTGTCCAATGGTTTTACGCCAAATTTATTGCCGGTTGGATTGGTACTGCAGGTCGAAAAAGATCAGATTCCATTCATTGTACAGCTACTGACAGCCAATGAAATCGAAGTGTTCGCTGTGCAACCGCACCGGAAAACATTAGAGGATCAGTTCCTAGAAATGACGGGAGGCGGACAGATTGCTGAATCTTATACAAAATGAATGGATGAAACTATGGTCTAAAAAAGGTACGTGGATTATGACGATTTTGCTAATCGCTGCTGTCATTGGTCTTATGGGGATAACCAAATGGGTAAACAACCAGAACACTACACAGCCGACCGATTGGAAGTCTAATGCACAAGAACAAATAAACTATATAAATGAAGCTACTCAGCTAGATTTACCAGAGATGGAACGCAAGCAAAATGAAGAGACTATTAAGATTTTGGAATATCGTTTAGCAAATGATATCCCGCCTCTCGCAGAAGACGGTCGGGAATCTCTAATTATCAATCCTGTAGGGGTTGGTAGCCTTGTCGTACTCCTTACAGTCATTGTAGCAGCAGGCATCGTAGCTTCCGAATTTTCTCAAGGCACAATTAAAATGTTGTTGACACGACCAGTGAGCCGTTGGAAAATCATGACGTCAAAATACGTAACGGTTCTTTTGTTTGGTGTCTTACTAATGTTTATTGGATTTGCGGTAACTATTATGAGTGCGTACATCCTGTTCCCTTCAGGAGTAGGTCAGGAACTGAAATGGGATGGCAATGCAATTGTGCCCGTTTCCATATGGGGACACGGTTTGTATATGCTGATTCTTTCTTTCGCTAACGTGATCATCACCGCCACTTTCGCATTCATGATTGGTAGCGTCTTCCGCTCAAACGGTATGGCAATCGGCCTATCATTATTCATTTTCTTTACAGGTAACACCATTGTCCTATTGCTTTCACAGTATGAAATTGTGAAGTATCTCGTATTTACACATATGAATCTGACGATGTATGAAACAGATTCTGTATTCGTGGATGGTATCACTATGCCATTCTCGCTTGTAGTATTAGCGGCATATTTAGTGGCTTTCTTAGTTATTAGCTACACTGTGTTTACGAAACGAGATATTACTGCATAATATTTTCATTTTAGATGTTGATCGTACTCCATACAAAAAGATGCCCTATTGAAGTGTTGTCACTTTCAATGGGGCATCTCATTTTATGTTCCGCAATATGTTTGAAAAGTAGTTCCGTCTTCTGGCGGATTCACGTATTCTTCTTGTTCAGCCGTATATGCATAAGGGTTTTTGAGAACTTCAACTAGCTTCATAAACGGCTGCATATCGCCAGCTTCAGCTGCCTGTAACACCTCTTCCACCCTATGGTTTCTAGGAATGACCGATGGATTATGCCGCTTCATCAAAGCTTCTACTGATTGTGTATCTTCCGACTGACGTTGTAACCTATCACCCCAGCGCCCTTTCCACTCTAAAAAGTCCGGCTCATGGAACCACTCTTCTTGCTGTCCAAGCGTCAATGAACGGAAAGTATTTGTAAAATCAGCCTGATGGTCTTTCATGACAGCTAACAAATCTTTTACCAATGTTTCATCGGCTTCCTCTTCATTAAACAAGCCTAATTTGCACCTCATACCTGCCAACCATTCCGCGCCGTAAATTCTGGCGAAATTGGAAAGCTTGCTCTCCGCCAGTTTCACTGCTTCCGCTTGCTCTTCGTGAAGCAACGGCAAAAGTGTTTCGGCAAAACGGGTAAGATTCCATTCTGCTATACCAGGTTGATTGCGGTAAGAATAGCGCCCTTGCACGTCAATTGAGCTAAAGACGGTTTGCGGATCATAGCTATCCATAAATGCACACGGTCCATAGTCAATGGTCTCGCCACTAATAGCCATATTGTCCGTATTCATCACACCATGAATGAAGCCGGTAAGCTGCCAATTCACGATCAAAGATGCCTGACGCTTTATAACTTGTTCTAGTAGTGCTACATAAGGGTGAGACTCTGATTCCACTTCAGGGAAATGACGTTGAATTGTGTAATCTGCAAGTGCACGTAAATCTTCGACTACTTGTCTGGCTGCCGCATATTGGAACGTTCCGACACGTAAATGACTCGAAGCAACTCTAGTCAACACGGCTCCTGTCAAAGCTGTTTCACGTAAAACAGGCTCTCCTGTTACCGTGACGGCTAAACTGCGTGTTGTAGGGATATTCAGTCCGTGCATCGCTTCGCTAATCAAATACTCACGTAACATAGGCCCGAGAGCCGCACGTCCGTCTCCACCGCGCGAATAGGGTGTCCTTCCTGATCCCTTCAATTGAATATCCACTCTTTTCCCTTCTGGCGTCAGGTGCTCTCCTAACAGCATGGCACGCCCGTCACCTAGCATGGTGAAATTACCGAATTGATGACCTGCGTAGGCCTGAGCAATAGGTTCTATTCCTTCAAGTTCTTCATTTCCAGCAAAAACAGCGATCGCTTCTTCGGAATGCAATTGTTTTTCATCCAACCCAAGTGAGACCGCCAGTTCTTCATTAGTCAGAACCAATTGCGGTGAGCTGACGGTATTTGGTTCCACTACTGTATAAAATGTTTCAGGTAGTTCACGGTAACTGCACTCGACTTTCCAACCAATATTTTGATTACGTTTCATATGTTTTTCTTCCTTTCCATATGATGCCCTAGTATGAATCACTATTATTTATTGTGCCTTATTTTACTTAACTCACTATTCTATATCCAGACGCATGTATTGTATCATTCCGGTTATCGATCAGCCAAAGCATTCGAATTAATGAAGTCGCTTCCAGCATCTATCAGCCAGCCTACATTGAGCTTATGACCGAGTAAACAGTATGATCATAAAAAAGCTATCCGAGACATCACTTGGTGTCCAGGATAGCTTTTTTCAATATACTTTTGATAGTGAAAATCCTCTACCGAGAATTTCAGATGCGTTTAGGAATACGACAAATGCCTGTGGTTCTTCCTCTCTCAGGATCTTCTTCAGATAAATCGCTTCCGCTTGTTCTACCACACATAAAATCATGGTCTTCTCTTGATTGGAAAAGCCGCCTACGGAGCGCACTTTAGTCAATCCACGGTCAATTTCTTCTTTAATAATCGTCTGGATACGCTCTTCATTATCCGAAATAATCAATACTAGTTTTGATTGGGATGTTTGTAATTGCACAAAGTCAATTACCTTACTCGTCACAAAAATCGCCATCATCGCAAATAATGCCAATTCCAAATTAAACACGATGGCAGAAGCAATCACAACTAAACCATCTACGAGTAATTGCGCATAACCACTGGACAAACCGGTATATTTCTTAACAATTTGCGCCACGGTCGCAAGTCCTCCAGTCGATCCATTTCCTCGATAGACGATCCCAAGCCCTACGCCTAACATAATCCCTCCATAGATTGCGGACAATAAAGGATTATCAATTGTCGAAGGGATGTCAGCAGTCAGCCAAATGGTTAGCGGAACAAAAAACGTTCCCACTAATGTTTTCAGACTAAAATCCTTACCTAGAAGAATTAAACCTATAAAAAATATGGGAATATTGATAAGCCACTGCACAAAGGCAGGTTCAAATCTATACATCTCATATAGAATAGTACTCACTCCAGATACGCCTCCAGCTGCGAGTCTTGCTGGTAATAAAAATATATTAAAAGCTAAACCGACTAAAATGGATCCAATCACAATCCAAACATATTCTATCAGCAGCTTTTTCTTTGGTGAACGGGTCTTCATTCATAATACCTCCCTATCGTGATAAGCTAAAAGCACTTTTGCTATTTTACATCATATGTTGAGCTATGAATAGCCTATCATTAGTTTATAGGCATAAGTGGTCCCCCTCGTGCATCTACTAGTTTTGACAGTAAATTCACTTGGAAGGAAGCGATGTATTGAAATTAACACCGTTTATTGATCAACTACCTATTCCTCAGTATCTTACTCCACACGAGAGGCATAAATGCTTCTCGTACTATGAAATTGGCATGAAGGAATTCTTTCATGAGTTTCATTCAGAGTTGGCACCTACAAAGATCTGGGGATATGAGGGGCAATTCCCTGGCCCCCTAGTCAACGTGAACAGCGGTGAGTGTGCACATATCAAGTGGAAGAACGAACTACCTGATCAACATTTTCTACCGATTGATAGAACACTCCACGGTTCAAGCGAACATATGCCAGATGTCCGTACAGTAGTGCATTTACACGGAGCAGAAGTAGAGCCGGAAAGCGACGGACATCCTGAAGCATGGTTTACGAATAACTATCATACAGTCGGTGCTCTATTTGATTCTCCTGTTTATAAATATAATAATAATCAGCGCGCTGCCACACTCTGGTATCATGACCATGCGGTCGGCATTACGCGTTTGAACGTCTATGCAGGACTGGTTGGAATGTATATCATCCGTGATGAAGAAGAACGTAAACTGAACCTTCCTTCTGGTGCGTATGAAATTCCACTCATTATCGCTGACCGTGGTTTTAACGAAGATGGTTCCTTATTTTATTCAGATACAACAAATGTTAGACCAGGACCTGTACAGCCCGGATTGACATTCCCACATCCATCCGTCACACCTGGTGAAGCGTTTGAAAACATCACAGTCAACGGTAAGGTCTGGCCATACTTAGAAGTAGAGCCGCGAAAATACCGATTCCGTATATTGAACGCTTCAAATGAACGCTTTTACAAAATGAACTTATCAAACGGTCAGAAGATCATACAAATTGGCTCAGACGGTGGATTATTGGAAACGCCTGTATATATGGATGAGTTAACCATTGCACCTGCTGAACGGATGGACGTTATTATTGACTTCTCCAAACTGGCACCCGATGATACGATCGTATTAGAAAATACTGCAACCACTCCGTTTGATTTCCCATCGCCAATAGGCAGTCCGCCTGATCCTGAAACCGATGGACAGATTATACAGTTCAGATTGGTTGAATTAACAGGACCAGATACGAGCAATGTCCCGGCTATACTCAGCCATATACCCAAACTACGGGAATGCGACGCCGCTCGAACACGCGACATTACACTGGATGCAGACATCGATGAATTTGGTCGTTTAAAGTTCTTGTTTAATAATAAAGGTTTCATGGAACGAATCGATTTCAAGCCTAAACTGAATGATACAGAGATCTGGCGCATCATCAACACGGCTGGCGCAACGCATCCTATACACATCCACTTGGTCCAATTCCAGATTCTCGATCGCATCCCATTTGACGCCCAAGGTTTCACAGCGAATGGTTTACTCAATTTTACAGGCCCCCCTGTACAACCAGACGTAAATGAACGAGGCTGGAAAGACGTGGTGCAGTCTCCACCCGGGTTTGTGACACGGGTCATTATGCGTTTTGCTCCATTCACCGGTCGCTATATGCTTCATTGTCATATTTTAGAGCACGAAGATCATGATATGATGCGGCAATTCGAAGTAGTAGAGCGCAAATGTGACTGCAAAACCAACTGCATATGTAAGGAGCATAAACCAAAACGTACATGTGAGTGCAAGAAAAAGTGTACATGTCGCGGCAAGTGTACATGTAAGAAGTCATGTACTTGCAAGAAAAAGAAATCAAAAGAAGAACGTCGTCATAAAAAGTGCCCTACATGCCCCCCTTGTTCCGAGACGTATCGATGCGAATGTGAATGAAGGAAAAGAACCCCGCGAGATAATTAATCTCGCGGGGATTTTTACGCTTCTATTAAATAATCATAGAGCCTATTTTCTACTGGGTGTTCCATTACCATGTTCATATGGACTACTGGCAAACGCTTCCCTTTGCTGTCTATCATATGGTCTTCCGCAACACTTTGCCGGTCAGGTAGGCCTTTACCCAAGTAATAGAAGTCCATTCCCTCGTCGTCATCTTTCTTTACGAATAGATGAATATCGATATTCTTTTCCTTAGCCTGAATAATAGTTTGAACTTCATTCGATCGTAGTGTTCGGTTACTGCGCGTATACCATTTGAATAATTCAGGATTAATGAATTCATCACCATAATCCACACTGGATTCTACTTCTCCGTGCTTATGATACGTTACGAATATAGGGCAAGTGCCATGTTTTGTTTTATAGCCATACATCGTTGAACTCTCATCTGCCTGCCAATTCAATAATTTACATACATCTTTACGTGAATATTTTGCATGTAGCGTTAACTTGTTTGCACAATCGTAAACTTTCGACTTTTCCTTCGCACTGCGCAACACGTCTGCAATTAGAAATACTACGTACGAATCATGTTCAATACTTTGTTGCATTTTTTCGTTGAATGTGAACACTTGGTTGTAATCCATTGTAATAATCGCTTGATTTCCGTATTTCTTTTGGGCATTTTGTGTAAAAAACGATAAGTCATAGATTCGCGTGACGGATTCGATCGTATCGTCATCAACTTGACAGCCTGTAGTTTCTAGCTCGTAGATGAATTCGTCCAAACGAACACTTCCCTTAGTGAGCAACATCTCGGCTAGCACTACTTCATGAATCCGTTTACCATTGATCAATTCCATAGAGAACATTGTTAATACCTGACTTTCATACGGTGTAATTGTTGGTATAGGATCTTCTGTAGATTTAACTTTCATTAGAAAGTCAAAGTAATTATTGTGTTTGTTTATAATAACGACTGGATCGATGGAGTGCTGTTCGATAAAGTCATATAGATAAGGCACCCTACCAATTTTATTCCTCAGATCCTGATACGCATCTTTCAAGATTTTTAAAGACGTTAAATTACTGCTGTTGATTGCGTTGAAAATACGCTTTTGTGCAACTTCTTCAAAATTTATTGTCGAAACGCCTTTAATATAACTAGTATCTTTCATATTGCGTCGAACATTATCTTTATTCATCGAGCGGTCACCAGACAACGCAATTGGAATCAAATAGTTGTTGGCATAGTTTCCGATAAAATCAATAACCGTAACGAATGGCTTATTTTGATCTTTGCGTAGTCCCCGTCCTAGTTGTTGAATGAAAATGATACTGGACTGTGTTTGTCTAAGCATGACCACCTGATTGACACTTGGGATATCGATACCTTCATTGAAAATATCCACAGTCAGTATATAATCGAGTTCGCCATTTTCCAGTTGACCGACTCTGCGCATGCGTTCATCATACGAATCATCACCCGTTAATGCTACGGTTCTATAGCCACGTAAGTTCAACTCTCTTGATAATTCACGCGCCTCCTCTTTTCGACTGCAAAACATCAAGCCCCTCACTTGATCACCGGCATGACTATAATAGGCAACCTTTTCAATGACATGCTCTACACGTTCATTCGTCACCAATTTAGAAAGAACCGTGTGGTCACCAATTAGCTCACCATCTATTTCAAAATCCGTCACGCCAAAATAATGAAACGGACACAACATATCTTCTTCCAGCGCTTCCTGAAGACGGATTTCATAGGCAATATTATAATCGAAGAGCTCGTATATGTTGAAATCGTCTGTTCGTTCAGGTGTCGCGGTCATCCCCATTAAAAACTTGGGTGTGAAATAGTCGATCACACGCAAATAGCTCGCCGCACCCGCTTTATGTACTTCATCAATTAAAATATAATCAAAGTCTTCTGGATTAAAGTCCCGAAGGTTTTCAGGCTTGGACAACGTTTGGATACTTGCAAACACATACTTCTTATCCGACTGGCGACTCGCCCCAACATACAATCCAAAATCTTCGTCGATTCCCCCGAGTACCCGCTTGAAATCTTGCATAGCTTTCTTCAAGATTTGCTCTCTATGCACAATGAAAAGCATACGTTTCGGTGCAAATTTACGTACATCAAACGCAGATAGATACGTCTTCCCTGTACCTGTTGCTGAAATGACCAGCCCTTTATCCTCACCGTTCGCACGCACCGCTTCAATACTTGCAAGGGCCGCCTGTTGCATGTTATTTGGTGTAATCTCTAGCGCCTGTTCTATTGCATTGGTTTGATAGGTGGCTGGGTGCTCAAATACTTGAGCAGCGCTTATCCGATCTGCATGTTCTTGATAAACCGTTTCATAGTGTTCAATCCATTCTTCAGTTAACACATTGGCATCTGACCATACATCCTCAAACTGATCTTTAAAATGATAGACAATTTCTCCATCACGATGAGACGTCAGTTTCACATTCCACTCATAATTCACTTGTAGCGCATGTGCTGTTAAGTTTGAACTGCCTACAATTAATGAATATTGATCGCCTTGCTGAAAAATATAACCCTTTGAATGAAAGCCTTCCTTTTCAGTAAGACGTACTTCTACGTTCGGAATGTTCAGAAGCTCACGAAATACTTTTGGTTGATTGAAATATAAGTAAGTAGATGTAATGATTCGGCCGTTTACGCCCCGTTTATGTAAATCGTAAAACAAAGACTTAAGTGTAGCCAGTCCGCTTTCTGTGATAAATGCCACTGAAAATAAGAATTGTTCACAGTGTCGAAGTTCATCCTGAATCGAGGATAGCACCGTCGTATTCTTTATTGAATTATTCACCAATAACTCCGGTTTATAACTGCCATTCTGATTATGTTCTTTATTCACAAACCCCTTATGCAAAGACGCTTCTAGTTGCCGAATAAAATCTCCCATCCCACAGACACCTCTCTCTTCATGCTATTGATCTTTCAACTTTTCAATCGCCGGTAGATCCGCAGGTGCCCATTCCAGCGTGTGTAACCGATCTTTTGCAATCCAGCGTAATTCTGCATGTTCTGTCACCACAGGCTTTCCTTTCACAATCTTCGCCATGAACGTTTCTAATCGAACAATGACTTTTTCGTATTCATATGTAGTGTCTTCTACTGCTTCCCCTACAGTAATGGTGCAACCCAGTTCTTCTTGAATCTCTCGTCGCAGTGCTTCCTGATGTGTTTCCCCCGTTTCTATTTTACCTCCTGGGAACTCCCAATAATTCGGCAGTGTCATCATAGGACTACGAAGTGCAGCTAACACTTCACCTTTCTCGTTTTCAATCACTGCTCCCACTACATGTACATTTTTCTTCATGTATTCCGACCTCCATCTTATTACCAATCCATTTGGGATCCATTATACCATCAACCTCTATTAAATGAAGAAGGCTTCCCATGTTTCACTCTGCATTAAACCAGGAATACTTAACTATGGACTACACTATAATGAAACAAAGTAGAGGTGAAGAAATGAAACAAAAGAAAACATCTATACTTTTACGCGTAGCTATTGTTATCACTTATACAATCATGATCACAGCAAATGCATTGGCCAATATCATTCCTCTAAATGGACAAACGACTGGTGAGCTATCAGATAAATACGGAAATTTATTTACGCCGGCAGGATTTACGTTTTCTATTTGGAGTGTAATCTACTTACTGTTATTATTTCATGTCATCTATCAACTTGGTCTTTTTCAAGAGAAGAAGAAGAATCCACAACCACTTAGTCAAGTTGGCATATGGTTCTGTATCTCCTCTGTATTGAATGCATCATGGATTTTCTTATGGCATTATGAATATCTGTTACTTTCCGTTATCGTCATGTTACTGATGTTGCTGACATTAATAAAAATCAATACCATCACATTCGATGCTTCGTTGACTCGCAGAGAAGCGTTCTTCATTAAACTTCCATTCAGCATCTATTTCGGCTGGATTACAATCGCTACGATTGCAAACATTACCGCTTTTCTCGTTTCTATTGAGTGGGAAGGATTGGGTTTATCTGACATCACATGGACGATTATCATTTTATTCGTAGGAGCTGCTATCGGGATTCTAACTACGATCCGACGTCAGGATATAGCGTACGCACTTGTATTGATTTGGGCATATTACGGGATATATTCTAAGCACACTTCGGAAAGTGGATTTAATGGAGAGTATCCTTCTATTATCTTGTCTATATTAATCTGTTTGGGGCTTATAACTTTGACCATTGTACTCGTTGCAGTAAAAAAACTACGCAAATAAAAAAGCGCAAAGGAGTCGCTAATCGCCTCTTCCTTTGCGTCAAATATTTGTGCCATCAGGTCGTGTTATCATACAATACCCAATACTTACATACTACTACAAAAACCTATCGTGATGAATATAATAGTCTTTCCAATTGGGGTCAATTCAATCATTGCGCACTTCAACCGATATAATTTGCTGAGGAACAACTGGATCGAGTAGCGATTTCAAACGTACTACCATCTATAAACTCCTTTTATAAACCTCGACTAAATCTTCTGCGTGTCGGAGTCAAATAGCGTTGACTCACCTTGTCCTACCTACACCATTCCGTGTACTTGTATCATTTCCTTCACATCCTAACTTCTATTACCACATAACATATAGTTAGTGGAAATGTATACCACAGAAACTTACACAACTAATATAGCGAGTGTTTTTAAAACTATGTAAAAGTCTCCTGTTCTGACCCCTTAAATTTATTATAAATTGACTCTTTCTAAAGTATCAGATTGCCTTTATTCTAAATTTACTACTTTTATACGTGAGGAAGATTCAGACTATGCAAAAAACACAGAGCTATCCAGCACAACGAACGAAGACGTTTGATCTAATACTGACATCCATGCTTGCATCGCTCGTGTTCGTCGCTACTCTTTTACTCAATATTAAACTCCCACTAGGAAACGGCGGACTAATTCACCTAGGTACTGCCATGTTGTTCATTGTCTCCATTTTGTTCGGACCGAAGAAAGGTATGATTGCGGGAGCTGTTGGAATGGGCTTGTTCGATCTCGTCAGCGGTTGGGCTTTATGGGCACCTATTACTATCCTAACACGCGGCTTGCAAGGTTATATTGTAGGTAAAATCGCTTGGTCAAACGGCCGTAAAGGGACAAGCTTTAAATTCAATTTGCTCGCCATGCTAGTATCCATACCATTCACTATTGCTGGCTATTATATCGGAGAGAGTATTCTATATAACAGTTTGATCATCCCACTCGCTTCCATTCCAGGTGATCTGGTCCAATGTGCAGTAGGCATAGCCATTGCTATACCGGTTTATGCGATGTTGAAGAAGGTTTCTATGTTTAAATAAATGTCAGTTTCACATTAGAAGGCTAATCTGAACTCCTTCAATACACTACTTATACAAAATGGTACAAAAAACGCTCTACTACGACATACATCGTAGTAGAGCGTTTTTAATTCTAACTATTAGCTATGAACTGTTTCTTTTTCTAGCTCATTTTCGGTTAGCTTCAATATCTTGGAAGTAGATGCATGCATGTCCTTCAATAATTCAGGATGCTCTGCTAATGCTTTACCGTATGAAGGAATCATTTCTTTCAACTTCGGCTCCCAATCGCTTACTTGTCCCGGGAAGCACTTGTTAATAAGATCCAGCATAACTGCTACTGCAGTTGACGCTCCAGGAGAAGCTCCTAGCAATGCCGCAATGGAACCATCCTGATCCGTTACAAGCTCTGTACCAAATTGAAGCGTACCTTTGCCGTTCGGAGTATCTTTGATGACTTGTACGCGTTGACCTGCCGTCCATAGATCCCAATCTTCGCTTTTCGCGTCAGGAATAAACTCGCGCAGTTCATTAATACGTTGTTCTTTTGTTTGTACTACTTGTTCCACCAAGTATTTAGTCAACGACAGATTTTTTGCACCACATGCAAGCATTGTCGTAAGGTTATTTGGTTTCACAGAACCAATAAGATCCATCATGGATCCTTCTTTCAAGAACTTCGGTGTGAAGCCCGCGAACGGTCCGAATAGCAAGGACTTCTCGCCATCAATATAACGAGTATCCAAGTGCGGAACGGACATAGGTGGTGCACCGACTTTTGCTTTCCCGTATACTTTGGCGTGATGTTTTGCAATTACGTCTGGATTTTTACAGACCATGAAGACACCACTGATTGGGAATCCACCGATATGCTTACTTTCAGGTATACCTGTTTTCTGTAGCAATGGAAGACTTCCGCCTCCGCCACCAATGAAAACAAATTTAGTCTTATGGAATTCAAGCTTGCCATCTTTATTATTTTTTATTTTTAATTCCCATTCGCCGTCACTTGTACGTTTGATATCTTCCACTTGATGACCGTAGTTTACATCAACGCCCACATTTTGCATATGCTCGATTAACATACGTGTCAATGCACCAAAGTTTACGTCTGTACCTGTGTCGATTTTTGTTGCAGCAATTGCTTCATCAACAGTACGGTCTTTCATGATCAACGGAATCCATTCTTTTAGTTTCTCCGGATCTTCAGAAAACTCCATTCCTTCGAATAGTGGATTTGCTGTCATCGCTTCAAAGCGTTTCTTCAAATACGTCACATTGTCTTCACCTTGTACAAGACTCATGTGTGGCAGTGGCATAATAAATTTCTCAGGATCTTTAATCAAATTTCTCTCTACTAGATGGGACCAAAATTGCATAGATAATTGGAACTGTTCATTAACTTTAACCGCTTTTGCGATATCTACAGTCCCATCCGGTCTTTCGGAAGTATAATTCAGTTCACACAATGCTGCGTGTCCTGTTCCCGCATTATTCATCTCATGCGAACTCTCTTCCCCTGCTTTATCTAATTTCTCAAATAACGAGATGTTCCAGTCAGGCGCTAATTCTTTCAACATTGTTCCTAGCGTTGCACTCATAATTCCGGCACCAATTAATATAACATCTGATTTAGTTTGTCTATTACTCATTTTGACCTTCCTTATATGTGAAATTTACAGAATCGTAAATGTTCCTAAATAAGGCGTCACAGCATACATGGCGCGTACTAGGAGCACTTTATTCTGTCTCAGTTTAACCATACATCTACTACCATCTTTTCTATTATACATCAAATATAACTTGGTTTAAAGGGACTTGTTTATTTGTCGGGATTAAGCCAGCAATGTGTCGAATTTTCAACTACTTCGCGGATTGGATTCAATTATGGCTATTTTCATGTCAATAAATCTTCCGAGATCACTTTGAATCCTTCAATAATTGTATCCTCTTCTACTTCAATCAAAATGCATTGCTTGCCATCGTAGTTCACTTGTTTCACATACTTCAAGTCTTGTGGACTGATTGAAATGTTCGCTACTTTAGTTTCGATCTTAATCGATTTCGACGTATAACTTGGGACGATGTGAGTTGCTTTCATTTCATAAGAAGTGTCATCCACTATGGTCTGGAAAGCCGTTTCTACAGACTCTGTATTCACGTAGTCGACACCGCTCATTTTCAAAACACGCTCTATTTGCTTCGCATCAATTGCTGGCGGCTCTTCCGGTTCTTCCTCTTCTTCATCCGCTACAGTTAAACGGTAGATAGCTTCATATACATTTCCTAGTGTTTCCGTGTCTACTTCACCACCAACTACTTGTTTCACGATCTCCTCGAAAACAGCTTTATCGTCCGCAGCGGTAACCACTTCTTCTCCATTCAGGACATTCTCTATGAACGCATAATCCGGCTTATTCGCTTTACCCGCAGCATACAATACATGATTGACATCAGCTGAATTGTCTGTAAAGCAAGGGAATAAAAAGCCGCCTATTGGTGACGCAAGATTAATGATTGGATCGAGCATCGTATTCGATTTGAATTCACGCTCCTGAAAGTCAAATACAATGGAGCGCTTCGGCAAGTCTGTATGATTCATACTGCATAGAATAAATGGTGTCGTAAATACTTCATCCCGCATATCAATTTCCGTCTCTTCACTGTTACGCTTAGTCTTCTTAAAGTAGTTTCCACGAATAAATGTCACGACGAGATCCTTTTCGTATTGGACATCTTTCACCATCTTGAGTGCTAGATGTTGCATCTCTTCTTTCCATTCTTCGGCTTCTTCCGCATGCAACCCTTCATACAAAATCTTTTGTGCGTGATCCTCGTTATTCTCTTCATTCTGACGTTCGAACTTCACTTCAAATAACTTCATGCCTAGTTTACCACCGAGCACCTTTTTGAAATTCGTCATGAACAATTCCTGTTGCTCACGGTCAAGCAAAGCAAAAGCCTGACTTTCTTCATGGTAAATCTCACTGCTTTCCTGCCTAATGTACACATGGTAAATGTCAGTGATCGTCAAAAGATCTGTATCTAATTTAAATCGTTTACGGATATCTGCAATATCATTTTTGTTCATTTCGTGTTCCCACTTCCTAACTAATTTAACTAAATGTATTCACTACGTTGGATGACGTTACTATACACGTACATAAAAGATTAAAGAATTCACACATAATTATCCAATATTCGGGTACGCAATGGAGTGAGACTAAAAAATTAGACAAGGGGTAGTGATTTCATGTCAGAAAAATTATTTACATCCACAGCAACTGCTAACGGAGGAAGAGAAGGCCATGTAGTATCCTCCGACAAAGTAGTCGAATTCGATACGGCAATGCCAGGTACAAAAAGAGCGAAAGAATTAGAGAACTCTACCAACCCTGAGCAATTATTCGCTGCAGGTTATGCAGCTTGTTTCGACAGCGCACTTCAACTCGTCGCAAGCAAAGAACGTGTTAAATTTTCATCGGAAGTCACAGCTAACGTCAGCTTGTGCAAAGATGAGACAGACGGCGGCTTCAAACTAGAAGTTGAGTTACAAGTGACAGGCACAGACATCGAAAAGGCTCAACTAGAAGAGCTAGTTGAAAAAGCACACCACGTCTGCCCATATTCCAAAGCAACTAGAAGCAATATTGAAGTGACACTAACAGTACTTTAATTCTACATTCTAAAAATAACGCTACAGGCTGTGCTGGAAAACATGCATACACGACCTCTTGCACAGCCTTTTATTTCACCAAAAGATATTTTCTACTACTCCAACCCCTCAAGTAATTCCACAATCGCGGCAGAAGTCTGCATAATCTGCTCTTCATTCGATATAGTGGCTTTACCGTCACCCTTCTGCTCGCCATAATCACCAAAACCTGCATGATTACCGCCCTCTATCTCGATGAACTTTGCATCACTAGGCATACTAGACTTAGCTGCCTGAATAGCCTCCGCATCCGCCACCTCATCCTGACTCGCCGAAATCGACAAAATATCCACCGACGCTTCACTCAAATCCGTATGACTTCCAGGATAAGAAGCCAGCAACACAAGCGCAGAAATCTTTTCATGGCGAGATGCATAATCCGATGCTGTCACACCGCCTAAAGAATGCCCCCCTATTATCCATGTACCTATTTCAGGATGATTACGTATCACTTTATCGGCTCGGTCAGGCGAGAAGATGGCCATCTTGAGCGGCAAGTGAGGAATAATTACGGTATAGCCTTGTTTAGCAATTTCCTTGGCCATCGGTGCGTATGCTTCAGCTTCCACTTTTGCACCCTGATAGAAAATAAAACCGATGTTTTTCTTATTTGATGTAGGTTCAAACACTAGCTCTTTACCATTCTCAACCGCTACATCTGAATCTGATTGTACATTTTCTTCCGCGTAAGACTGCGCTGTATAATAAGTACTGGCGAATATAAAGAAACCAACTACAATCATTAACAGGAAAATTGCTAGCCCGACGAACAACTTGAATTTCCATGTCCTCTTTTGTTTCATACTTGATCCTCATTCCAGTTTATTTCTTCACGATATCGATAAAATGCTTTAACACTCTAGCCGTCAATCCCCAAACTGTATAATTACCATACTCATAAAACCATTCTTCAAGCGAATGACTTCTGAATTTATACCGATCTCCATTCATAATCTTTTCGAATGGAAAGTTTTTAGGCGGTGCTGTTTCAATTGCTACCATATGCATGTATGGCTCATGTTCCGCAAGCCACTTTAATGGAATTGAGAATACCTCCTCCACCTCGTCTTTATTATAGCTTCGAATAATTTCATGATAATCAACAACCGCCACGAACGGATAGACGACAAATGAAGGCGACGCAATATACGGACTTAGCTCTCCTATCATCTGTACGGTCTTCGGATCAACTCCGAGCTCTTCGTGCATCTCCCGTAAAGCTGCTTCCATAGGTGACGCATCCGTTACATCGATTTTGCCGCCTGGAAAACTGATGTCTCCTGGCTGTTTCCTCATCGTGAAGGCACGCACCTCAAACAGTACATGCCATTCCCCTTCCGCTTCTACTAACGGAATAATTACAGCGGAACGGAATGCAGTATCTTCTCCGATGAATAAAGATTTATTTTCATATAATTTACTTTGCAGTCGATCCAAGTCCATGAAGTCCCCCACCTCATCGTTTTATCCTATCGTATCATTACCAGACGAATCGTTAAAGAAATTAAAAGGAGCTACCCTGTAAGAGTAACTCCTCATTCTATCTATATACGTTAGCGCTTCACTAATTTCCCCTGCACTACATAGCGTTTATCTTTACTATTCACAGAGTTATTGCAAGTCGACAGTGTCACAATCCGATCATCCGCCCCTACTTCAACAGGCATATCGATTAGAGAACGCGATTCTACTTCCTCTAGAAACTCCGAAAATTGCTCATCCGTCTGAAAATCTGTTTCGATATAATAAAAGTCAATCGTCGTTTCGTATGCTGCAAATACTTCAATATCATACCCTTCATACAATGTATCCACGTAAATAACCGGATGTTCATCTGCATAGTCTTGATCACCAAATTTCTTCAAGCTACCGAACATCGTATCGTTTCGCATCGCATGACCATAAAGCACCGTGTTGTGGCTCATATCCGTAATATCATTCCGATAGTCCATGAAGACACTGCCTGCGCGACTATCTTCTCGTGTGAAGTTACGATTTAAATAAAAGTCGTTGTCTTCAGCTTGCAAAATGGGATTATGCAAATTGGTACCTTCTACTGAAATCCAGCCTACGATATCTTGATTCACTTTATTTAATTCTTCAAACTGCGGACGCATCGAATCATCTTCCAAGAGATCTTCTTTAGCGTCTTCCGTTACAGCAACCTGAGCTGTATTTTCTAACGCCGCCTCGTACATCTGTTGCGTTTCCTTCAATGAGCTGGCTGATTCCACGTATGTATACAAATACTGCACGAGTAAATAGCCTGAGTAGAGAAAGACTGCCAGATAAACAAAAGGCATCAGTTTCGACAGGCGTTTCTTCATCAGCTTACCTCCTAAATACCAAGAGACATCATATAAAGACCTAATTCGTCATCTTCCTTGAAGACAGCGTTGACTCCATATACTTCTTTGATGACATCCTTTGTAATGATTTCACGTGGCGGACCTTCTGCAATGATTCGACCATTCTTCATCATAATAATCTCATCACTGTACCGAATCGCCTGATTGATATCATGCAATACCATGACAATCGTCAATCCATAGTGTTCATTTAATGATTTCACGAGCTCCAATAATTCAATCTGATAATAAATATCCAAATAAGTTGTGGGCTCATCTAGGCACAGAATTTCTGACTGCTGTGCTAGTGCCATCGCAATCCATACACGCTGACGCTCTCCACCCGATAAAGCTTCTAAGTCATTATGGCGTTTTTCTGTTAGATTCGTCACGGACAATGCCCAGTCTATAGCCTTGCGATCCTCTTCTTGGTTTCGCTGCCATAACGCTTTATGTGGCAACCGACCAAAGCCGACCAGTTTTTCAATCGTCAAATCTTTTGGCACTTCATTCTGCTGATAAACAATCGCTAACTTCTTCGCAAACTCTTTCGGCTTAAACATTACTAAATCACGATTCTCCAGTGAAGCCGTTCCCGAGGTTGGTATATTAGTTCGTGAAAGTACACTTAGTAATGTCGATTTCCCACAACCATTTGGTCCGATGATCGTTGTCACTTTCCCTTTAGAAATAGATGTCGAGACATCATCCAAGTGATTGTTTATATTATCATGCGATACAATAATGCGCTTCATTTCCATAACAGGTCACTCTTTTCGCAGTAAGAATATTAAGAACGGTCCGCCGATGATCGCCATCAACGTCGAAGCAGGTATTTCAAGCGGCGCCACGATCGTTCTACCGAGCGTGTCAGCCAACAAAATTATCAATGCTCCTAAAAGCGCTGTGAACGGTATAAGCACCTTATGGTCATAGCCTACTAATCTGCGGGCAATATGCGGTACAAGTAAACCGACGAATGAAATCACACCCGCCACTACCACCGAAATCGCTGCTAGTAAAACAGCTACTGCCGCAATGAGTAAACGTGCGCGTGCAACATGGAAGCCGATACTCTTTGCGGTCTTATCCTGTAACACTAATAAATTACACCAGCTGTACAATGCAAACGCCAGAACCAACCCGATAGTTCCATATGTCGCAATGGTCGATACATCGCTCCACGTACGCATCGTTAAATTCGAACCGATCACACTTGAGGCTGAGACGTTCAACGAACCACCAAAGCTAATGAACGCTTCGGTGAGACCAGTGAACATTGCATTGATTGCAATTCCCACAAGAATTAATTTCAACGGGCTAAGACCTGATCTCCACGATAATGCAAAGACCAGAAAACACGCGAAGGCCCCACCCATAAATGCAAATAAAGGCGTCATGAAAAAGAGCGCCGGAAAGAACGAAATAATGAATAACTGCACGAATGCTGCGCCGGAAGATATCCCGATAATTCCTGCATCCGCAAGAGGGTTACGCATTACAGACTGTAACAAGACACCCGAAACTGACAATGCTGCTCCTGCAAATAACGCCACAATCATTCGTGGAAAGCGCAAGTCACGAATCGCTTCCATCTGACTGTTGCCCTGTTCAAAGAGCGCACCGAAAAATTCAAAGAACCCCATTTTAATACTACCTGTCGTAGCCGAATATACGATGGTTACGACGAGCAGTAGGGATACGATTACATAACTAGCAATTCTTTTTCTCATGACGGCCTTCCTTTTCAGACGAAATTCATCGAGTTATCGATAGAAGATCTTCATTAGCTCACTTAATGCTTCAGGTACTTGCAATGAAGCGGTTGTACCGAATAACTCTTCTTCCAAATCATAGACTTTACCGTTTTTCACCGCATCAAAATGCTTCCATACATCATTCGTTTGGAACTCTTCGTTGAACATTTCCACGACTTCATCTGGCATACCATGTGATAAACGCAAGATAATATCTGGATTACTATTATGAAGATACTCAGTATTGGACGATAAGTATTCAGGATCCTGACCTTCCATGACATTCGTTCCGCCAGCACGTTTTACGAGATCACCCGCGTAGGAATTTTCTGTCGCGACTAAGTAACTACCTGGGATACCTAATAATATTAATACTCTTGGACCTTTGCGGTTCGCTGCCACTACTTCGGCAGCTTTAATCTTTTTCTGTAAGTCCCCTACTAATTTATCTGCTTGTGTTTTACGATCATAGCGCTCTCCAAGACCTTGGATTTCTTGTATCATCGAGTCCACACTTTGGAAATTTAAAAATGTTGCCGGGATTTTCAATTGTTCAAAGCCGTCTTCGAGGTCATATTCCAATGTAGAAACGGATAAAAAGTCTGTTGGATTCATTGATTTCAAAATTTCCATATCCGGCGTCATGGCATTGCCAATAGTTGGAAGCCCATCAAACCGGCCTGGCAATTCTTTTTCTGTTTCAGGAATAGCGATGGCATCTATATTTAACTTATCCAGAATATCCGCGATGACTACAGTGCCCGCAATAATTCGCTGATCACTTGTTTCAGCGGTTTCACTTTTCTCGGCGGTATCTGCTGAAACAGCCTTCTCTTCTTTATCATTGCCGCACCCTGCGATAATAGCTGCTGTCATGACTGCCAACATCAGCCATACATATCTCCACTTTTTTTTCACGATGTAATCCTCCACTCGTTATTCATTACTCATCACGTGATTTCTCTTTAGTAGTCGACGTATCAATAAGACACCAGACAACATACATAATGTAAATAGTATTCCCATTTTTATTATATCAAAGGGAATCGTTTGTTCATCTTGTTCATGAGTTGCCAGTCCTTCCGGTTCGCTTGCTACTTGCGTAACGACCTCGGCTGGTTCTTCCTTCACATCATCCACCGTACGATCGAATTCCAATTGCACTTCAGGAAGAAGAGGCGGTAACTCGTCCTGTTTTTGTTCTTTTTCTTCAGATGACTTTTCTATCTTTTTTTCTTTTTCATTCGTTTTTTGTTTAATTGGAGTAGTGGGGTTTTTAGGTTGCTCAGTTCGCTTAGTCAATGAAGATACTGCTTTGTTGTTTGAAGGTACTTTGTTCAAAAACTTCGCTATCTGTTGCTGATTGAAAGCAATTTGCAAAAACTCTTCCTGTACATGCGAGTTCTCGGATTCCTTCACTTTCATCCAAATACGAGTCCCCTTCTGGAAATCTTCTACTTCAAACTGCACAATACGTGTCTTGTTTTGTGATACCACTTTTGGTTCCACTAAATTCCCTTGCTGCTCTACTGTGAAGCCTTTAACCTTACTCGGTTGAAGAAACTCTAACTGCGCAAAGTATCGATTGTCACGTTTAATGATGTGCAGTACTTGATTGACATAGTCGTTCATTGCCGACGGTTTACCATCTGAAAGCAATCGGTAGTGTATGGTATTGTCACTTGGCTGAATAGACTGTGCTGGTTGAACCTGATCAAACGCCGGTAATGACTGCTCCTGGATCAACACTTCATATGAAAAAGATTGCTGTGCATGTTCTTTCGGCAAACGATATGTGCCCGTGAGTTCAATCTTTTGTTGTACATTCTCTATATCAAACTGAACTAAGTTTTCTGTTCGATTCAGTCGCGTGCTCGTTTTGTTCCCTTGCTGTACGGCAGTGATGTGCATTAGGATGTGATCATTCTTCGCCGCAATGGATAATGTATAGCGACCTTCCTTAACAGTTAACGTAGCCTGCTTAGTAAATACAACATTTGTGCCCTCGGCTTCATGTGATAGAAAACTTAGTTCAACTTGATACACGTCATTTGCAATTTCTTTCCTTTCGTTTGCGTTTACAAAATGAAAAGGAAGCCACGCAGAGATGAGTAGCAAAAGTAGTGGTAACAAAACCGTTCTTTTCATTTCAGACGTACACTCCTTTACACATTATGTAAAACAACAGGAACTTCCTTCCGCTTTTGAGAAAGCGAAAGGAAGTATCTGTATTCGTTCTTATTTATTCATAAATTCTAATGAACCAAATAAAATTTTAGCCATTTGTGTACGTTGTAATGAACTGCCTGAGTTGATCAAAACTTTACCGTTTGGCTGAGGGGCACCTGTCATGATTTTTTCTGCGTACAACAATGCAAATGCTTGCTTCGCTTCAGGATCTGTAATTGCTTTTCCATCTGCATAGAATGGGAGAGTTGTATCCCCTTTTTTGATTTCTTTACCTTCTGCAAATTGAATTGCACGGTATAACATCAATGCACCTTGCTGACGAGTCAATGTATTGTTCGGATTGAACTTTTCATTCGATTGGACAATGCCTGCTTCTGCAAGGGCATTGATTGCGCTTAGACGTTCTTTATCCGTAATTTTGTCTACATCTTTAAAACCTGCGTCCTTAGTGGATTCCAAGTTTAATGCACGTGCAACCATCAAGGCGAACTGTGAACGTGTAATGTTATTGCGTGGATTGAAGTTGTCCGCGCCTTTTACAATTCCTTTATCATACAACGCAAGAATCGCTTCTTTGTTACTGTCTTTGTCGATATCTTTAAACGGGTTCACAGTTGGTTTTGCACCATCAAGACTAATTTGTACTTTATGGTTTGAATCATATTTGATAGGCCCTTCATTTACAATAACGTGTAGATCAGCATTCACTAACTTCGTTAGATCCGCTACCTTGAATGTATATGTGCGTTCGCCTGTTGATTTATCATCTGTTGCTACAGGTACATCCTTCCCAGAGATTTTAAATCCGTGGATATAGCCGCCTTTAGGGAAAGTTACCGTTACTTCGTTACCGTCCGTAACTTTCTTTACAGATGCAACTGGCGACATATAATTATTCATAATGGACTCTTCATTCGTTCCATCTTTATAAACCTTGATGCTTATTTCCTCAATGACTTCTGCTTCATAATCAAATTCATACCACATGTCATGTCCTGGAACTTGAACGTGCATCTTTCCAGAGTTGATCTTGTTTAACTCTACTGGAAAACTGTACAATACAGATCCATCTGAGTTTTCCACTCCTGGTGTAGTAACAAATTCATTGCCTTGCTTTGTTTGTACTTCTGAAATCATAGGTGCTGACTTAGCGATGACTGTCAGATTTGCAAATGTCTTACCCTCATTTTCTACAATTGTTACTTGGGGCAAAACATGATTGCTAATTGCAGGTTGCGGTTCAGTTGTACCCGATTTATACACCTTCAAATCGACTGCTTGATCCACTGCTACCGCCTGCGTCAAAGCTGATGCTGCTCGGTCACTTGTGCTGATTGGGTTAGCGGACGCTGCTGTTGGAATAGCAATGGAAGCTGCTAGTAATGAAGCAAGTACTACTTTCGTCGCGCGAGATGATGTTTTTTTTGTCATAATTATTGTTCCCCCTGTTTTCTTTGGAATCTAGTTTTATACAATAAAAATGCAGAACCTGCCAATACAAAGATTAATAGGTACGGCGTTGAATCACTGGTTTGTGGATTCTTAACTGGTACTTGAGTAGTTGGTTTTTTTGTGACTGTACTGGTACTGGTGTTGGTATTTGTGTTAGTACTAGGTGGTGGGGTAGTAGTAGTTGCAGGTGGTTTTACTGCCGGTGGTGTCACGGCACTCTTATCCTCGAACACCAAATCAACTGTATACTCGTGGTGGTAATTGATGTGCTCTACGTCCACTTTCATCGGGATCTTCACTGGCTTTGAAATATCACTTACGCTAAACTCTACAACACGCGTATCTGCCTTCAGGTCTTCATTGACCACTTCTGCTCCGCCTGCTGGCTCGAACTTTGTAATCCAAGAACTGTTCTTAAGCGTAAGCTGTACGATGGCAGAACCATTCGTTACCGTTACAAGTGCCGGTTTTTGGAAGTAATCATTCGCAATAGATGCATTAGTGCTGTCCGGCTGATTAACTTGATAATTTAATTGCTGGGTACCGTTTGCTATTTTAGCGGATGCTTGCGGCAGCCCTATTGTCAGCACGAAAAAACTTACAACTAAAAAGTATAAAAATGCTTTTCTCACTTGGACATAATCTCCTCTCACTTGTTTATATTTATGCTACATAAATCCACCAACCGGCTTCCAGTCACTGGATATATTTCCACTTCTAAATTATCTCATAAATCGCCCCATACACAAATCATTGCAACTCAATCACCTAGTAGACTATGACAAGTATGTGACTTTCAAAGCGCGCAAATGAGAACAATTATCATTTAATATATAATGTTTTGCTAGTAATGTCAATTGGTTTTTGGAAAATTATTTCAATTTATGCAGTAGAATTTTCAACTAGTCACTAAATTGGACGC
Source organism: Sporosarcina sp. P12(2017) (assembly GCF_002743035.1). Taxonomy (NCBI): domain Bacteria; kingdom Bacillati; phylum Bacillota; class Bacilli; order Caryophanales; family Caryophanaceae; genus Sporosarcina; species Sporosarcina sp. P12(2017). The sequence continues at coordinate 50,574 of NZ_PDYL01000010.1, read as the reverse complement.
TTCGCATAGTCTAGATAGATACGATTTAGGAATGAAAGGGGTATTACGATGAATCTTCAGTCTTTCAGTGGTGTGGTAATGGTAATAAATGATTTTTATACAGGGCAAAATAAGGACGCAGGTTGCTACGTATTAATGACGGTCGACAATGGTCGAGGAAATGTCGTCAACTTTGTAGTAGAGCCGACTACTTATTTCGTTAATCATGTGAAAGTTCATGTAGGGGATCGCGTTACAGGATTTTATGATGCCGACGCTGCCACGCCTATGATTTATCCCCCTCAGTTTAGAGCGGTAGTTATGTCCAAAGATTCCAGGCGTGAAAACGTAAAAGTCGACTACTTTAATCGTCGCTTGCAAAGTAGTGATGGAACGCTTCAACTTAATCTGTCTCCGCAAACTGAAATACTTTCGACAAATGGTCAGTATTTCACAGGAAATATAGCAGAGCGGAATTTGATAGTTTTATATGGTGCAACTACAAAGAGTATCCCTCCGCAAACTACTCCACATAAAATCATTGTGATTTGCTCATGAATTTTGTACTTAGATAAAACGGAGACACGCGGCTTGATGCGTGTCTCCGTTTTATATGCAAAAGAACCGTTGTGTAGTCTCATAGATTTCTTTATACGCTTCATCAACAGTTACACCTTTAACTCTGGCGATACTGTTCATACTTTCATGCATCATGGAGGGATGTGTTAATTTTCCTTTGAAAGTATATTCAAAAGGCCATGGTCCATCTGTCTCTACCATTAATTGAGTTAACGGAACTTGTTTAACGATATGCTGAATCTTTTTCCGATACGTAACTTCTGGCGTCACAGAAATCATATAACCATTCGAAAGAATTCGTTGCACTATTATATCGTCCCCTTTAAACCAGTGAAAGTGTGCTTTCGAGATGGAATACTGTTCCAACATTTCACACACCATTTCCGCATCTTCATATACGGTATGTAAAACAATTGGCAAGTTATATTCGTCCGCCTTCCGAACAAAGCATTCCAACACTTCTTTATATAGTACTACGTCTAAGTCAGGTTGCTCTCGTCGTGAATAATAAGGTAACCCTACTTCTCCTATTGCTGCGAGACAATCTGCACGCTCATCGATTAATTGCAAAATAGCTGAAAGCTCACATTCACTCGGTAGAGCTTGTTCGGGATGATAACCTACAGCGGGTTTTATTCGTCTATCTATTTTCGAAAGCTCTAATTGCTTAACGGAAGATGCAAAGTCATTTGATACCGCCACTATCGAAGTTACATCATTCTCTTCCAATTCGCTCAAGATTTGAAGCCGATCTTCCTCTTCATACATATCCAAATGAATATGCGCATCAATTATCTGTCTACTCAAAACCGATCACCCGCTTCCACTAATCTGCAATGTTTCACGTGAAACTTCTATTCGTAAATGAACCTACACTATTATATGAGCGTCATACTAATCTCCATTATGAATAAATAGGCGGTGGCATATGAATATTCATGTATTACGTAATAAGACAATGAATTCTACACGACAACTCTTTAATTTTGGATGGCAACAAGCTTTAGCTTGCATCTTCCCTGTTATCATCTTCAGTTCACTTGCACTTACACAAATCATACCTTTACCTATCCTTCCACGATACGACTGGCTACTCATTATTTTTATCGGAACTCAGTGGTGGATGGTACGATCTGGACTTGAAACACGTGACGAACTTAAAGTGATTACGTTATTTCATATCATAGGCCTAACTTTAGAGATATTTAAAGTACATATGGGTTCCTGGTCTTATCCCGAAGAAGGTTTTTTCAAAGTACTCGGTGTTCCTTTATACAGCGGCTTCATGTATGCGAGTGTGGCAAGCTATTTATGCCAAGCTTGGAGAAGATTACACGTCAGCCTAATTCAATGGCCCCCGCTCTGGGCAGTTGTTCCGCTTGCCATCGCAATATATGGAAACTTCTTCACACATCATTATTGGATCGATATAAGATGGTGGTTGTCCGCATTAGTACTACTTATTTTTTGGCGTGCCTCGGTGAGCTATTGGATAAACGAAACCCAGTACCGTATGCCATTATCTCTCTCATTCATATTAATCGGCTTTTTCGTTTGGGTAGCAGAAAATATTGCTACTTTCTTCGGTGCTTGGACTTATCCCAATCAAAGCGAGACATGGCATCTCGTTGGCATAGGTAAATTAAGTTCTTGGTTATTATTAGTCATCGTCAGCTTCCTCATCGTAGCTGTGTTAAAACAAGTAAAAAAGGAATAGATATGTATATAGTAACAGGCAAATTCTTTACTATGCACATTCTCTTAGATGAGTGTATTTTACGGGAAATAAATGAACATGCTATATAAAAAACGCAGCAGGCTCAATTGCCTACTGCGTTTTTTTCTGATTAATGTGTAGTTGGTTTAGGGTAGTCAAAACCTTTTGTATCTACTTCAACTGTCTTCATTTTCTGCTCTTCAATAGGCTTGTCCATAGCATCTGTTTCATTAGCTACGATAGCATCCACTGTCTCCATGCCTTCCGTTACTTTACCGAAAGCCGCATACTCGCCGTCAAGTGAAGTGTTATCGTCTGTCATAATAAAGAATTGGGACCCTGCGGAGTTCGGATCTTGCGTCCGTGCAGTCGAAATCACACCGCGCTCATGTTTCATATTATTTTCAAAACCATTTGAAGAGAATTCTCCATCAATAGCGTATCCTGGACCACCTGAGCCGTCACCGGATGAATCTCCACCTTGAATCATAAAGCCTGGAATCACACGGTGGAAAATCAAGCCATCGTAATAGCCATCTTCAATTAAAGAAATGAAGTTCGCTACTGTATTCGGTGCAACAGTCGGCTCTAACTCTAAGACGATCTGTTCATCGTTTTCCATCGTGATTGTCACAATGGGGTTCTCTTTTACATCTGCCGAGTAATCAACCGCTGCTTCTTTAGGTTGCTCTGTAGATTCTTCATTCGGTGTCTCGACTTGTTGTTCTTCAGTCGCTTTCCCACACCCTACTAAAAGTACGGCCAACGCCATTACACTTATTAGGAAATACCATGCTGTATTACGCTTGAACATATCTTTCTAACACTCCTAACTCATTATATTCATCATTATAAACTATTAATCTTCGTTGTCTTGATCTTGATCGCGATAACGATAAGCCAATCCTTTTAAGAAGTTACGCGCATATCGGTCGCCACACGGTTTATAATTTCGATGGCCTTCTTTACGAAGAACAGCACTCAATTCGTTTTTAGAAATCGTTACCCCTGCATTTTCTAAAATGTCGAGCATATCCTCACTTGTAAGAGATAACGCGATTTTAACTTTCTTTAGCAAAATATTATTGACATTCCGATGGCCTTCCTCTGACATAAGAAATGGCTGTGGAGCATTACTGGTATTCTCCGGTACTCCTCTTTTCGAGCTAATCAAACCGTTTAAGAATGACTCTAACATCATGTTGTCAATTTCTTTTGCATATTCATTCATCTGCATTTCATCCGTGCTATCCTCATTCGTTTTCGTCAGCATTTCTTTGACTTCCGCTCTGTTTGTCTTCAGTCCGCCTAACGTAAACATTTCTACCACTGCCGAATCTTTTAGATCCAGTGCATAGCGTAATCTGCTTAAAATATCATTATTATTCATATCATCACCTGTACCCTCTCTAGTCTATAGCTGTAATTCTTAGTATAGCCTGATTCGTTATAATTTGTCTTCATTCAGTCGACTGACGTTGGATCTGGTTCCTTTTCAATTGTTTGCATAAACTGATCGCCAAAATCACAAATCGATGTAACGACTGGTTCCAATAATAAGCCAATTTCACTTAATTTATACTCCACTTTTGGCGGCACAACGGGATAGACGTAGCGCGTAATAATTTTATCTTCTTCTAATTCACGTAACTGTCTGATCAACATACGTTGATTGGCATCAGGAAGTTTTTTCTGTATTTCGCTTAGTCTCAATGGCGTTTCGTGCAGTAAGCACCAGATGATCGCAATTTTCCAACGTCCTCCAATAACGGACAATGCTAAATCCTTGCTTGTGAAGTACTGCTTATCTTTATAATGGATGATCATATTGCTTCACTTCTTTCTATACTATTCATGTTCATAGTGACAAAAGAGTCAGTATTGCATGGTGAATTATAATATGTAAAGATAGAAATGTAAACACTATAAAGCAAAAGAAAGAAGGGTTTCATTTGAAAAGTAGAGCAGCTGTAGCATTTAAACCTGGAGAACCACTTAAAATTGTAGAAATCGATGTAGAAGAACCAAAAGCTAATGAGGTATTAGTCAAAATTCTTTACACTTCTGTCTGTCATACAGACGCATATACATTATCTGGCGATGACGCAGAAGGAGTATTCCCTGCCGTGTTAGGTCATGAAGGCGCTGGTGTCGTAGTTTCAGTTGGTGAAGGAGTCACTTCCGTTAAACCTGGCGATCACGTAATTCCACTTTACACACCTGAATGCGGGAAATGTAAATTCTGTCTATCCGGTAAAACTAACCTATGCGGTGCAATTCGCGAAACACAAGGTAAAGGATTAATGCCTGACGGTACGACTCGCTTCTCTTACAATGGAGAACCTATTTATCACTACATGGGAACGAGCACATTTAGTGAGTATACTGTCGTGTCTGAGATCTCCTTAGTTAAAGTGGAAGACCACAACGTACCACTTGATAAAGTTTGTCTATTTGGATGTGGCGTCACTACGGGTATCGGGGCTGTTCATAAGACTGCGAAAGTAGAAGAAGGTGCAGTTACAGCAGTTTTCGGTCTCGGAGCTATTGGTTTGGCCGTTATCCAAGGACTAAAGCAAGCAAAAGCAAGCCGTATCATTGCAATCGATCTCAATGAAGATAAATTTGAACTAGCGAAGAAGATGGGCGCAACAGATTTCATCAACCCTTCTACATTCGATAAGCCCATCCAAGAAGTCATTGTAGACATGACGGATGGCGGCGTAGACTACAGTTTCGAGTGTATTGGTAATGTTGAAGTCATGAAAGCTGCTCTTGAATGCTGCCATAAAGGTTGGGGCGAGAGTGTCATCATTGGCGTTGCAGGTGCTGGTAAAGAAATTCATACTCGTCCATTCCAACTAGTTACAGGTCGCGTATGGCGCGGTTCTGCATTTGGCGGAGTAAAAGGCAGAACCGAATTGCCAGGGATGATTGATGACTACATGGACGGTGAAATTGATTTAGATTCATTCATTACACACCAACTAAACTTCACGGATATCAATGAAGCATTTAATTTACTGCATAAAGGTGAATCAATTCGATCAATACTAACATATGGAGAGTGAGATCATGAATGTAGAACGCGTTGAGCAAAGACGATCTTTTGGTGGGGAACAAAACAAGTACAACCATTATTCAGAAGTCCTCAAGTGTGATATGACATTTAGTATCTTCTTACCGTCAAATAAAGAACAAAAAGAACTACCGCTCATTTGGTTTTTATCGGGATTAACATGTACCGATGATAACTTCAGTCAAAAAAGTGGTTTCCAAAGCTTGGCTGAAAAAAATCAAGCGGCAGTGATTATTCCAGATACATCACCGCGCGGAGAAGACGTAGCGAACGATGAAGCATTTGACCTTGGACAAGGTGCGAGCTTTTATCTAAACGCAACTGAAGAGCCATGGGCAAAGCATTATCAAATGTATTCATATATAACGCAGGAGCTTAGTGAAATTGCTGCTACTCTAGTGCCTAACTTCTCGGGTAACGAAAGTATCATGGGTCACTCGATGGGTGGTTATGGTGCATTGATGATCGGAATGAAGAATGGAGATCGTTTCAAAGCGATTTCCGCGTTCTCTCCGATTTCAAGTCCGAGTGATGTTCCTTGGGGGATCAAAGCGTTTACGGCGTACCTAGGTGAAGACAAAACGACCTGGAAAGAGTGGGACACTGCTGAGCTAGTGAAGGAAGCAGGTATTCCGCCAATCCTGATCACGCAAGGAACTGCAGATGGCTTTTACCCGGAGCAGTTGAATGAGAAACCGTTCCTTGAAAATGCGAAGCAGCATAATCAAGCAGTGGAATATAACAAAGTAGAGGGCTATGATCATAGCTATTTCTTCATCTCTTCCTTCTTAGAGGAACACTTTAATTTCCATATGCAGAACTTGAGATCACTTGAATAAATGTAGATAGTTGAAGTAGGATACTGCATGGAATTTCCATTCGAGGGAGGACGCTTTCCGGAGGGCGTGGTTTGAGCCATGCTTATGGGAATGCGTCTCCTTGCAGCATCTATCAACAGTGCCTGTCACTATTTTATTTACCTACATTCCGAATGTCCACATTGTTTATAATGTGGATGTTTTTGTTTTTTAGAGTATATGAATTAAGATAGAAGGAACGTATTAAAATCTTTTACATAGGAGGGACAGTTACGATGGATCTAAAGAAAATGTTAGCCGATGAACGTGTGAAGCCGTATGTTCTAAAAGCTCGGTATGGTATTGAAAAAGAAGGCCAACGCGTGGATCTTGCGGGAAATTTAGCGACGACGGATCACCCTACAAGCATTGGAATGGCAGATGAACATCCGTATATTCAGCGCGACTTCTCGGAAACGCAAATGGAATTGATCACGCCTGTCCTGAACACACGGGACGAATTATTTGATTATTTATCGGCTATCCATGATGTGGCACACCGCTCCATGGGCAAAGGTGAAATGCTATGGCCTTTAAGCATGCCACCTGCACTTCCTGAAAAAGAGGAAGACATCATAATTGCGAAACTGGATAACTTTGAAAATGTTCTCTATCGACGCTCTTTGGCTAATTCATACGGTCGCCGGAAACAAATGATTTGTGGCATTCATTTTAACTTTGAATTCAGTGATGAACTGCTCGAGAAACTATTTAATTTACAGTCCGAAATCGACAATTATCAATACTTCAAAACAAATATTTACTTGAAACTTACAAGAAATTATTTATACTACCGCTGGCTCGTGACGTACTTTTATGGTGCCTCCCCTACCAGTAATGAGAACTTCTACGGATGTGATGATCAGCCTAATGAACCGGTTAGAAGTATTAGAAGCAGCAGATTTGGCTATGTGAATCACGATGATGTGAAAGTTTCATTCAGCTCGATAGAGAGCTATATTGAAGATTTATCTTGTGTTGTAAATAGAGGTTTGCTTGTGGAAGAAAAAGAATTCTATACCGCGATGCGCTTACGTGGAAGCGAGCGCGTAGAGAAATTCTTGACCGAGGGCGTCCGTTATGTAGAATTACGAAATATTGATTTAAATCCTTTTGAGACGAATGGAATCAGTTATGAACAAGTGGAATTCCTGCACATTTTCTCACTGTATCTTCTGCAGAAAGATGAACATCCAGAAAGTGATGAGTATGGAAAAGTCGGCGATGCACGTAATGATGTAGTTGCCCTTGAGCATCCATTGTCACATACAGCGTTTGAAGCAGAAGCTTACGAGCTAGTTGAAGGTATGGAAAAGTTGTCTAAGGAATTGGACTTCCCTGTTTCTGACTCATTATTTAGCAATTTGAGAGCTATGCTAGAAGATCCTTCGAAGACATTAGCCGGCAGATTGTACACGGAAAGCAAAAAAAGTAGTCAAAGCCAGGTAGCTATAGAAATTGCAAAAGAAACCCACGCGAATCTATGGGAAAAACCGTATGAGTTAACGGGCTTTACCGATATGGAATTGTCTACGCAGATTCTCATGTTTGATGCATTTCAGCAAGGTATCAAAGTAGAAATTTTAGACCGTCAAGATCAGTTCTTAAAGCTGAAATTACGAGACCATGTAGAGTTTGTCAAGAACGGTAATATGACGAGTAAAGATACGTATGTCTCTACTTTAATTATGGAAAATAAAACGGTAACGAAGAAAATTCTTCACCAAGAAGGCTATCGTGTACCAGGCGGTGACGAGTTCAGTAATATCGAAGATGCATTGCGTGCCTTTGATATGTTTGCTAAGACACCTTTCGTTGTGAAGCCAAAAACAACGAACTATGGAATAGGCATATCCATCTTTAAAGATGGTGCCAGTTATGAGGACTACGAGAAAGCGATCACGCTCGCATTCGACGAAGACTCGTCTGTCTTGGTAGAAGAGTTCCTAGACGGCACAGAGTACCGTTTCTTCGTGTTACACGATAAAGTACTTGCGATCATGCTACGCGTGCCTGCAAACGTCACAGGAGACGGCACACACACGATTAAGGAACTCGTTGAAGAAAAGAACCGAAATCCACTAAGAGGTACAGACCACCGCACGCCATTAGAACTTATTCAACTGGGCGAACTAGAGGTTCTTATGCTAAAAGGTCAAGGTTATCAACTAGATTCGATTCCCAAAGACGGCGAAATCGTCTACTTGCGTGAGAATTCCAACGTCAGTACTGGTGGAGACTCGATTGATGTCACCGATCAGTTTACCGACGATTATAAAAAGATTGCAGTAGATGCAGTAGCCGCTCTAGGCGCAAAAATTAGCGGTATCGATTTGATTATTGAGGACCTTGATGTGCCAGCAGCAAATCCAGGCGCCTATGGCATCATTGAAGCGAACTTCAACCCGTCGATGTATATGCATATTTACCCTTATAAAGGTGAATCACGTCGAGTGACGACGGATATTTTACATTACTTATTCCCTGAACTTCTATAAAGTTATTTTACGCAATAAATCAAAGTGTTTGCATGGTAACTACGCATAAATAATAAAAATCTATGTTGCACCACTAAAACAAGCCTACCCAGTTTATATCTGGATAGGCTTGTTTATGCTTGATCAAGTTAGTAAATAAATTAAAATGGATTAGTCGCAATGAAACTTGCTGTTTTCACATAAACACGTCGATTTAATTTCAATTGATTTACAATCACTTCAGCAATGTCTTCTGATTGAATCAATTTAGAGTCATCGTTTTCTTTAATCAAATTTAAATCTAATGCTAAATCTGTTGCTACCGTACTTGGAGTTAGTGCGGAAACACGTATATTATTTCGACGTACGTCTTGTGCCAATGATTCTGTAAAGCCAATTACCGCAAATTTGGATGCACTGTATGCACTTGAAGTAGCCGCTCCATTTAGACCATTTGTCGATGAAATATTAATGATGTCACCCGCATTTTTTTCAATTAACTGCGGTAATACAGCACGTGTCACATAATATGTACCCATCAAGTTCACATCTACTATGTTCTTCCATTCCTCCGGGTCCATCTCCAAGACAGTACCAAATGTTGCAATACCCGCGTTATTAATTAATATATCAGCAGTACCTAACTCATTGGTTAATGATGCAATGGCTTCTTCAACTTGCTCTTTAGATGAAACATCAGCTGTTGCGTAAGCGACTTTCACACCATGACTTTCAATATCAGCTGCTACTTCTTTTAAAGCAGATTCAGTTCTTGCTAGTAATGCAATATGGACTCCCTCTTTTGCTAAATGAAGTGCCGTTGCTTTCCCTATTCCTCGTGCTGCGCCAGTAACAAATGCTACTTTTCCAGTTAATGATTGTGCCCTTTTTAAAGGACCCCTTTCAAGCGTTGTATGTTTTATTTTTAGTATACCCGTTGAAAAGATCCTTAGCATGAATGGACGCTTGTATAGCTATTTTGTAAAGTTAACTACTATTCTACTCATAGTTCCTTTAGTCATTTTTAACGAAACAAAGAAGGCTCACTTCTATGGATTTTGTTAAGTGCGGAAGGGTAAACGTAAATAGAATCAAACTCATATCGGAAGAAGTTCTGATTAATATTATTTTTAATCATCTCTCTTATATATGCACCTATCCGAACTGCAAAATTGTTAAAGTGTTTATTTGACAGCTCAATTCCTTTATCCGTATCCTTTACTCTTTTTACATACAAAGAATCCCGTATGATCCTGTACGGTTCAGGGTCAAACGGGATTCCATTATTACAAACGACCAAGGGTCATTGTTTTAGATTATTCTCTTGTTCAAGGTCATTTGTTTTATGATGACTATCAAGAAGAATTTGTTTAATTTCTTGTATATCTCTTTTTACTTCTTGATTTTCTCTAAGTAGACGTTCCATTTTTTTCTCTCGCTCATGTTCATCATCCTGGCCCAAATAGCTTAGAATGACAGCAACGACAAGATTTAAGATGACTAAAGCACCTATAATGATAAAAGATACAAAATAAGCCCAAGCCCACGGAACCTCATTAATAATCGGTCGGGCAACTTGACTCGCCCATGATTCAAACGTTACAACCTGCAATAGTGTGAACAATGCTGTATGAAAACTACCGAAAAATTCATAGGGAAGCACTTCACTAAAAAATGTCGTTCCAATAATCGCATAAATAGAAAAAATTAAAAACGATAATCCTAAAATTCCTGTTAATGCAGGTAGGGATTTCATTAATGAGTCAATAATTTTTCGCAATGCTGGAATGGCCGGTATTAATCTAATTAAGCGCAACACTCTAATTAACCTTAGTATACTGACAAATGGTGTTGCGTAAAATATCAAACTCGCGACAACAATGATAAAATCAAATATGTTCCATCGATCTGAAAAATACCCTTTAAGTCCGTAGCCGACTAATTTTAATATTACCTCTAAGGCAAAGATCCACACAATGATTAGATCAAGAGTTAGTAATACGGAGTTTCCAGCAAAGTAAGTCTCACTAACGATAATTAGTCCATTTATCAGTATAAGACTAATAATAACTGGCTGAAAGTATTTGTGCATTACCAACTTAGTAATCAAGTCTCTTAAAGACCCTCTACCATTCCACTCTTTATTGTTTTTAAATTTTGTTTGCGGCAATCTAAATTTCCTTTCATTAATTAATTAAATCGTTACTAGTATAACAGGTTCTTGCGTAATTAATTTACTCTGGAAGATAATTTATTCAATAATTTTGATGACAAGCTGATAAAGAGGACACAAAATGAGGCACGATGGAAACGGCAAACTAGATTCCGCTTATAAAAACCTCACCTACTTATGATAAGGCTCTCCCTTAATAATCCGAAATCCACGATAAATCTGCTCCACCAACACCAACTTCATCAACTGATGCGGAAATGTCATCTTAGAAAACGATAACTTCTCATTCGAACGTTGCAATACACTACTATGTAAACCCAGTGATCCGCCAATAACAAACACAATCTTGCTTTTACCATACGTCATCAACGAATCAATACTAGCTGCAAATTCCTCAGAAGTTTTCATTTTCCCGTCGATTGCTAGTGCAATGACATGCGAGTCTGGTGCAATTTTCGCTAGAATTCGATCGGCTTCTTTCTTTTTAACGATTTCCATGTCGGCTTCGCTTAGTGTTTCGGGTGCTTTTTCGTCCGCCACTTCAATTAATTGCATTTTTGCATAGCTGTTCAGACGTTTTGTATACTCTTCTATTCCTTGTTTCAAATACTTCTCTTTTAACTTACCCACGGTCACAATTGATATATTCACAGTTTATCCACTCGCCCTCTAAATGTTATACACAATACTTATGCACATATCCACAACTCTATCTACATATTGTGTCCGATTATTTGTTCTGTACTACATGTAAATTTCTCTGATTATTGTATCATACGAATGTGGATAACTTTTTATCCGTTTTATAATTTGAATAGAATGATCTTACTCCCAAAAAAAATGAAAATACTCCAACCTATTGACCTGTAAGGGATTAACACTTGTCACTTTAGTTTTATTTAGTTTTTTTCGAGTATTTTCTTTTACACAATATTATACACATTATTTCGATTTTATCCACAATTGGATAACTTCATAAAAAAATCAGGCATCATAGCGCATTTTCGCTAGATGCCTGATGTGGGCGGAAAGTTGTTCACTATGTGGACAATATACTTTTTCTTAGAATGTGTTTCCGTCTTTCAATACCATTTCCAAGTCTACTTTCTTTCCATCCCGATAGACTGTAATTTTCAATGGATCGCCAATTTCTTTTTTATTATACAAATACTTACGTAGACTGACCATATCTGTCACTTTCTCTTCATCCAACTGGACGATTATATCATACTTCTTCACGCCTGCTTCTAATGCGGATGAATTTGATATGACATCCGTAACGACGACGCCTTCCGTTACTTCTTCAGGCAAGTTCAACGTCTGTTGCTGTTGCTGAATGGGAATCTGTTGAAGATCAAGTAACGATACGCCCATTGTCGGACGATTTACTTGTCCTGTTTCTTCTAAGTGTTCAATAATTGGTAATGCAATATTGATTGGAATAGCCAATCCGATTCCTTCTACTGTTGCTTCAGAGATCTTCATGGAGTTGATCCCGATCAATTGACCTGCCATGTTGATTAATGCACCACCGGAGTTCCCGGGATTGATTGCCGCATCTGTCTGCAAGACGTCTGCTTGCCAATCGATGTTCCCATCTTTGTTTAAGTCCATTGGAATGGAGCGATCTTTACCTGAAATTACACCCACTGTGACGGACCCTGCAAAGCCAAGTCCTAATGGATTACCGATTGCAATAACTGATTCTCCACGTTTTAACGCATCTGAATCACCGAATTCTACCACTGTATCAACGTGTTCTGCATCAATTTCGACTACAGCCAAGTCTGTCCATAGGTCACTGCCGATTAATTTCCCTTCAACTTTAGTACCATCATCAAAACTAATTTCAAGTTGTTCGGAATTTTCTACGACGTGGTGATTGGTGACGATATATGCTTTGTCGCCTTCTTTTTTATATAGGACACCAGAACCTGATCCGGCTTCTTGAGTAGATGTTGTGGAAGACCAGAAGTCTTGGACTGTCTGGATATTTGTAATACCAACAACGGCATTTGCGACGTCACCTACAACATCGGTAATTTCGCTTGAGATATCCATTGATACTTGGGCATGTTCCGAGTTGGTTTTGTCTTCTGGTTGTTTAGATGTTGCAACATCGTCATTACTTGATGAACCAGTTGCGTACATCATGACTAAAAATACGATTAAACCACCCAACAATGCGCCAAGTAAGCCGGGCCAAAAACTACCTCTACGTTTTGTATTTCGTTTTGGTTCTACCGGCGGAATTGGTTGTTGCCATTCCGTTTCTTCTTTTCTTTCTTCTCTTCTTTCATCATCCATTCGCATTTCCTCCTTATTAGAAAGTAATCCTACATGTACTGTACCCCAATAACTCTTTGAAAATGCAAAAAGCCTCACTAATTTAGCAAGGCTTTTCGCAAGTACTTCAGACTAGCACAAGCTCTGTAGATTCTGATGCATCCGTATCATGCAAATGAACAAATTCTCCTGCACGAATGCCGCAATCTTCGAGGGTTTGTGCTACGCTCATGCGCGCCAAGTCTTTCATATTATTATCTAAGCTAAGATGGGCTAAATAAATATGCGCTTCTTTTTGAGCTACTACCTCACTCATTGCGACGGCTGCATCTTCGTTCGATACGTGGCCCACGTCACTTAGTATACGGCGTTTGATGGACCATGGATAACGTCCCATTTGTAGCATGCTAACGTCGTGATTGCTTTCAAATACAAAGCTGTCAGCTCCGTGGATATGACCCTTCATACGGTCACTGACGTAGCCTGTGTCCGTAATAATCGCCAGTTTACGGTCACCTTCATTGAATGTATAGAACATGGGGTCTGCTGCGTCATGGGATACAGCAAATGACTGGATATCCAGTGAGCCAAATGTTTTCACCGTTTCCATGTCGAAGTGGAAACGCTGATCAACGGGAATCTCTCCTACAAGTCCGTCCATCGCCTGCCACGTTTTGGCGTTGGCATAAATGGGTGTTTTATACTTCCGGGCCAGTACGCCGATCCCTTTAATATGATCACTGTGTTCATGTGTGACGAAAATGCCGTCAATTTGTTTCATCGAGCGATTGATCGATCCGAGCAAACCTTCAATTTTCTTACCGCTCATGCCGGCATCTACGAGAAAAGCATGCTCATCTGTCTCTATATATAGCGAGTTGCCTGTACTGCCACTCGCCAAAATGCTAAATCGCATGTGGAAAACTCCTATTCTATTGGTTCTTCTAATATATCCGATTGGAACTCGATGATTTTTCCTTCAATCGCATTGATGAAGTAATGTTCTATCGTTCCATCCTTCAATTTTACCTGAACATTCCACGTCGGTGCAAATACTTGAGTTTCTGTCAGCTGAACGAGTGTTGAATAACCTGATTTCACCTGCATGACAGTAGAACCCGATTTCAAATAACCTCGTGTAACAAGTGAAGAGACTGCGTCGTCTTGCGAAAGTAAGTCTTTCTTATGATTAAAGCTTAAGAACTCATCGAGCATACTTTGTTCGTAATGCGTAACTTCTCCATCCTCGTTCCAGTGCAAGATCAGCATGGCGTTGGAACTATAGAAGATGGTTTCATTTTTTACTCTTTGGAAGAATACAGCGCTCTGCTCATCTTCGTCCACATCCCAAAGCACGTAATCTTCACCATTTAGCACATACTTCTTTAAGAACTCGTCAAAATTATATTCGTCTTTTCCATCAATTACTTTTACAGCCTTTTTCATATGGGACAGTAATCGTGATTGTTCGATCAAAACAAACGATTGGTCACTTAACTCATCCAACTTTTCATTGGAAAAGGTGGCAATATGAGCTGACAAATATGAAACATCTTTTTTATTGAAAGGAATGGGCTCATACGTAATATTCTCTAGCGCCAATGTTTCTTCCACGGATGCTTTCCCGAGAATCTGCATATTTCCGACACCCATTTGCCTATCTAAATAGAGCCAATACAAGAAGACATTTAGAATGGAAAAGACGATGATGAAGATCGTTTTGGTTCTATTCCAATCCAATCTTGTCACCTCCTTGCAATTCTTCTGGAGCGAAGCGTAACCAGTTACCTTTAATAAGGTAATACCAGCAAGGTTGCAAAATAATTAATTTGCGTTCCACATCACGGATCATATAATATCCCGGAGTGATTTCCTCTATCAAATCGAAGTCTAACTCTTCTGATTCACGTAAAGCCTCCGCCACTTCCACTCCTGAAGGCAACGTTTCTTGTACTGGTTCAATGTTCACATCCAATGTGTAATACGGACGTATATATTTGAATACGCGTTGATTTCCCCACGTCTCCGTTATTTCACTAGTACCTGATTGATCACTAAAGACGGGCAAGCCATCGACATATAGTTGGAACCTAACATAACGGGATATCGGATTCATATAAGCGTAGCGGTACTCATCCGTCCAGCCGCCATGCTCATTGATAAAATCAATAGTATTTAACAATAATTCTGAAGGTATTGCTATCTCCTGACTTTCCACTGCAGGCATGACATAATTCAACCTTTTAATCTCGGTATCGACATTCATGAAAGCATGGTCGTCTCCATATTCTTCATGCGTTGAATCCACTAGATTACGTCGTACGGCATTCGGATCACTGAACAACGCATCACGGAAGCGTAATGGATTGATTTCTTCCTGATAATACGTATTACGCATAACAGTTATAGGATCTTTTGGTACGGCAAGAAATGGTGCATTGCCACGATCGATTTCCGCATACTCGTCGAATGATTGACCGACATCTACTACGTTGCGCAGAAAACTTGTTTTATTCGGTAGTGTCACTTGCATCTGGTAATGTAGGCCGCTCATTTCGCTCAATAAATGAATGACTGGCGCTTGTGTGGATTGCCCCCAGTCAATGACTAGACGATTAAAAGTTGCTTCCGGAATATTCACGTCGTCGACTAGTAATACATTGTCATAAACGAGCATAGGTACTTCCCCAGTAAAGTAGAATGTCATTTGGCTTGGTTGCCGTAAGATTTTTGCAATATCAAACTTATTCATGTCTTGACTTACCAAATGTAGATCAGATAAATCCCAAGTATTCATTTCTGTCAGAATCCTATCGACCTTTTCAGTATCCGTAGAACCCAGTACCTGATCTTTTAAATTAGTAATAATTTTATACGGCTTAATGATTTCATCGATTGCTTTCTTTTCAGAAATAGAAATATCGACAGTCTGTAGTTGTTCCATTGGTTCGTAATTCGGCGAATAGTTCCAAACCGCTAATGTGAATAGCACACTCAGCGAGACGAGCAACAACAATACGATGGATTTAATTGTTTCAATATATTTCAATCCCACTCACCGTCCTCTTGTTGTTCAAATGGTAGCTTGAAGAAGATTGTCGTTCCTGTTCCTTCTTCACTCTGTGCCCATATCTCTCCTTTATGCGCTACAATCATTTCTTTAGCGATTGCGAGGCCGAGGCCGGTACCACCGAGGGCACGAGAACGGGCTCTGTCTGCACGATAGAAACGATCGAATATTCGATTGACATTGGATTTTGGAATACCCATTCCATCGTCGGAAATCATCACTTTAATATAATCACCAGAAACTGTTACACCGAAGCGGATTTCTCCACCATCCGGCGAATACTTTAAGGCGTTGGAAATGATATTGTCTAGTACTTGCGTGAGTTTGTCGGTATCGATCTCCACGAATAGACTGCTTGAATACAAATTTCGTGTAAAGCGTACATTTTGCGACTTTGAAAATTCAAAGCGCTCAATAACCGCATTGAAGAACCGGTTAAATTCTACCCATTCCTTATTTAATTCATATTCTTTACTGTCCATACGTGAAAGTTTCAGTAAGTCATTCACGAGACGAATCATTCGCTCGGTTTCATTTTGCGTAACATGTAAGAAATTTGGAGCAATTTCTTCATTGCGCCACGCCCCTTCTGCCAATGCATCGAGATAACTGCGCATCGTAGTGAGCGGTGTACGCAATTCATGTGAAACATTCGATACGAACTCTCGACGTTCCATATCAATCTTTTCTTGCTCCGTATTATCATGTAATACAACGATCAAGCCGTTTACGAAGCCTGTTTCACGCTGGGTAACGGAAATTGTAGCACGTAAAATATATGCTTGATCTTCTGTACTGAAGTCCAGTGGTATCGATTCTTTCATTTGGATTAGTTCTTCAAACGTATATTCATCGTCTATACCCAGAATACTGGCGATAGGTCGATTAATGACGAGGTCGTTTGTTACACCGAGCATTTGTAGGGCAGAGTCGTTAATTAAGCTAACTCGTCCTTTTCGGTCAGTCGAAATGACACCGTCCGTCATATTTTCTAGAACTGAGGCCAACTTTCGCCTTTCACTCTCAGTAGTGGACTGAGATTCTTGCAGCTGGTTGGTTAAGTGATTGAATGCGATAGCCAGCTGACCCATCTCATCTGTTCCGTACACTTTAACCTTTCGGGTGAAGTTCCCTTTTGCCATCGCCTGTGCTTGTCGCCGCATGTCTGAAATTGGCCGGGTAAATGCCCTGGCAATGAAAATTCCAACTATTATTGTAATGGTTAGGGAGACAGCAGCCGCCCCTGCCAATATTCGATTAATTTCTTCGATTTGCTGGAAAACGGATTCAATATTGGCTTCTACATAGAGCGATCCTATAATTTCATTGCCGTTAAAAATCGGTTTGGCTAAGGAAAGCACTCGATTATGAGATTGCGGATCAATCGTCACGACATCTTTCATCGCTTCTGATGTAATAGACTTTCGCACATTATCATTGGTCGAATGTTGACCTACCCTCATCTGATTATCAAATGAAGATGTCGCCAAAATACGATATTTAGAATTTATAACCCGTATTTCAATAATGTCGTCTGAAGTGAACTCGAACAAGACATTTTTTAAGCTTTGTTCCAGCGTGGGATCACTGTCTTTACGTTTTTTTAATACTTCTTCCCGTACACTGAACTCGACTAAATTCATTCGGTCTACAATCGAACTCGTAAAGTTATCTTTTAATGTTTGTTCCAGTTCACGAGCAAAATACAGCCCAATAATCTGCATGGACACAAGTATAAGCAAGACATAGATCAAGACAAACTTGACTTGAATCGACCGGAAAAAACCTACCTTATGCATAGTGGCCTACTCCTGTTCCGGATCCCGCAAGTAATAACCTACGCCACGTCTTGTGACGATCCAGCTCGGATGACTCGGCGTGTCTTCAATCTTTTCACGAAGACGTCGAATCGTTACATCGACTGTTCGTACATCTCCAAAATAATCATAGCCCCATACAGTTTGCAGTAAATGCTCACGTGTCATCACCTGACCGATATGTTTTGCTAGGTAATACAGTAGTTCGAATTCACGATGCGTCAGTTCAATTGTAACTCCACGCTTTTGAACATAGTAAGCATCGGGTTGAATAACTAGTTGTCCGACCGTAATATCATTCGTTTCTTCTTCCTGATCTTCCGCTATAGTTCTCGCGTGACGACGCAGATTGGCTTTGACCCGGGCAATTAATTCTCTTGTTCCAAATGGCTTCGTAACATAATCATCTGCGCCAAGTTCAAGCCCTAAGACCTTATCAATTTCCGAATCTTTCGCTGTCAGCATAATAATGGGGAAATCGTACTTTTTTCGTACTTCTCTACAGACTTCCATACCGTCGCGTTTAGGAAGCATGATATCAAGAAGCATGATGTCCGGCTGAATTTCTTCTACACGGTTGATTGCATCTTCACCGTCGTATGCGCAAAAGACGTTGAAGCCCTCCTTTTTCAAATTAAATTCTATGATGTCTGCGATGGGTTTCTCATCGTCTACAATAAATACAGTTTTATTTTGCATGTTTTGTTCCTTTCTCACCATAATTGGCGATCAAATTTTTAAGCTATGTTCTTGTTCCACGACTAAAATTGACAATGTAAACTTGTGTGGTACATAAAACGCTAATCTAACTTTTCTATGGTCACAGCCTGATTCTAAAGCTGAAATATATTATTCCATATCTTCTAACTCTATCACGATTTGTGTAAAATCGCACTTTTTCAGGCGGGGATCACTTGCGTGGAACAATGAAAAAACAGCGCATCCTCTTCTACAATCACAGAAGAAAGGCGCACTGTTTTATTCGTAAGACGGAGGGGATTCGTGCTGGCTCCAGTCGATATTGAGGAATTTGTTGTATTCCTTTGCAAATGCCAAGGTTACGGTACCGGTTGGGCCGTTACGTTGCTTGGCAATAATGATCTCAATCATGTTTTGCATTTCAGTTTCTTTGTCATAGTAATCTTCTCGATAGAGGAAGGAAACGATATCGGCGTCTTGCTCAATACTCCCTGACTCCCGAAGATCGGACATCATTGGGCGCTTATCTTGTCGTTGCTCTACACCACGTGAAAGCTGGGATAGTGCAATGACTGGTATTTTTAATTCACGCGCCAAGGCTTTCAGTGATCGAGAGATCTCAGATACTTCTTGCTGACGGTTATCACTGCCGCGTCCGCTTCCCATGATTAGCTGCAAATAGTCAATCATGATCATTCCAAGACCATGTTCTTGTTGAAGTCGTCTGCATTTTGAACGTATTTCATTGATACGAATACCTGGGCTGTCATCGATGAAGATTCCCGCATTTGATAACGAGCCCATCGCCATCGTCAGCTTGCGCCAATCGTCCGCTTCAAGATTCCCTGTACGTAGCACTTGCGCATCAATGTTTCCTTCCGCACAGAGCATACGCATAACGAGCTGTTCCGCGCCCATCTCGAGACTAAAAATCGCAACATTTTCATCTGTCTTCGTTGCTACGTTTTGCGCTACGTTCAAAGCAAACGCGGTCTTACCGACAGAAGGACGAGCCGCCACAATAATCAAATCATTACGTTGGAAGCCTGCTGTGATCTGATCCAAGTCACGGAACCCGGTAGGTATACCTGTTACATCGCCTTTACGTGTATGCAATAATTCAATATTGTCATACGTCTCCACTAATACATCTTTAATATGACGGAAGTCGCCAGCATTTTTTCGGTTGGATACTTCCATCATTTTCTTTTCGGCTTCACCAAGTAAGGCTTCTACTTCATCCTCCCGTGTATAGCCGTCTTCCACAATGTCAGTTGCAACGCGGATCAGTCTGCGTAATAAAGCTTTTTCTTCTACGATATTTGCGTAATAAACAATGTTTGCAGCAGTTGGAACCGCGTTGGCAAGCTCTGTGATATACGAAATACCCCCGACGTCTTCAAGCTCATTTTTCACTTTGAGCTCTTCGGCAATGGTTACCAAATCGACTGGCTGACCTCTGTCATTTAGTACAAGCATGGTTTCGAAAATCTTTTTATGTGCGATCCGATAGAAATCTTCCGGCAACAATATTTCAGATGCGGTAATTAGTGCCTGTGGTTCTAAAAATATCGCACCAAGTACCGACTGCTCTGCTTCGTTGTTATGCGGAGGTGTGCGCTCGATCATCTGGTTCAAGCTATTATCTCCTTATCATTCTTCTGTAACATGTACTTTAAGTGTAGCTGTTACATCAGGGTGTAATTTGATCGGAACATTTGTAAAACCAAGTGCACGAATTGGCTCAGGTAATTCCATCTTGCGGCGATCTACTTTAATTTTATTTTGCTTTTCTAGCGCTTGCCCGATTTGCTTGGACGTGATAGAACCAAAGAGACGGCCGTCTTCGCCAGTTTTCGCTTGGAGCTCTACCGTCAACTTTTCAACTTGCTCTTTTAATTCTTTCGCTTCTGCCAATTCTGCAGCCGCATCTTTCTTCTGACGTTCCTTCTGACCTTGCAACTTACTTAAATTACCTGGAGTTGCTTCAACTGCTACATTATTTTTCAATAAATAGTTTTGTGCATATCCAGTTGATACCTCTTTTACTTCACCTTTTTTGCCTTTTCCTTTGACGTCCTTTAAAAAAATAACTTTCATCCTTCATTTCCCCTCTCTACATATTGATCTAGTACATCCTTTAGCATCGTGATTGCTTCATCCATCGTATCTACACTTAACTGGCAAGCAGAATTCGTTAAATGACCGCCACCACCCAACTCTTCCATAACGACTTGAACATTCAATTCGCCCAATGAGCGGGCGCTAATACCCATTTTTCCATCATCACGCTTTGCGACGACAAATGAAGCGGAAATACCTTGCATCGTCAACAGGATATCAGCTGTCTGCGCGATCAGCACAGAGCTGTGCACGACGTCATCCTGCCCTCTTGCAATCGCAATATCGCCATTGCCCACAAATTCTACGGTCTCAATTAGTTTTGATCGTTCAATATATGTCGTAATATCTTCTTTCAACAAACGCTGCACTAGCACGGTATCGGCGCCATTCGTTCGCAAATAGGAAGCCGCTTCGAATGTACGAGAACCTGTCCTGAGTGTAAAGCTTTTCGTATCCACTACAATACCTGCTAGCATCGCCGTCGATTCCAGCATTGTCAGCTTCTCGTTCTTTGGCTGATACTCCAGTAATTCCGTTACCAGTTCCGCCGTCGAAGATGCATATGGTTCCATGTATACAAGCACAGTATTATTAATGAACTCTTCTCCCCGTCTATGGTGGTCGATTAATACAACCTTCTGTGCTTTGTCCAACACGCGCTCATCTATAACCATACTCGGCTTATGCGTATCAACAATCACGACCAATGAACGCTCCGTCATCAATTCCAACGCTTCTTCAGGCATCAGCATGTGATCATATAATTCTTCATCTTGCTGCACTTCATCCATCAAACGGCTGACACTAGCATCGAGCTGATCAAAATTAACGACGACATAGCCTTCAACACCGTTCATTCTTGCCATTTTACGTACACCAATCGATGCACCAATCGCATCCATGTCAGGCATTTTGTGACCCATGACGAACACGCGGTCACTATCTTGGATTAAATCACGCAACGCGTGTGAAATGACTCGTGCACGCACCCGTGTACGTTTTTCAACAGGATTTGTCTTACCACCGTAGAATTTCAGCTTCCCATCATGGTGTTTGATCGCTACTTGATCACCGCCACGTCCGAGAACTAAATCCAAGCTCGACTGTGCTAGCTCACCAAGCTCTGTAAGCGACGTAGTACCTGTCCCTACCCCAATACTCAATGTAAGTGATACGCTGTGTTTAGACGTGTTCTCGCGAATCGTATCGAGCAATGCAAACTTAGTCTTCTCCAATAATGCCAGTGTACCTTCATTGAATACGGCCAAGAAACGCTCAGAAGAAATTCGTTTTACAAAGATCCCATATTCATCTGCCCATTGATTGACCAATGAGGTAACAAGTGAGTTCATCTGGCTTCGTGTCTGATCGTCCATTGTCTGGGATAGTTCGTCATAGTTATCGACCAATAAAATCCCAATCGTCGTTCGATCAGCGTAGTAAAGGGATTGCATCTTTATACGTTCTGTTACGTCAAATAGATAGATCAACTTCTCTTCTGGTTTGTAGTACACACGATACGAGCGATCATTCAATACAATGACATCTTGCTCACTGTCTTCTCTAATTACTTGACGAAATGCTTCACTCATTTCGTAGAGCTGTGACCCAATCCAAGTCTTGTCAGGATAAATCGTGCTTACGAATGGATTGATCCATTCAATTAACTGCTTATCATTCAGCAAGATAATCCCAATTGGTAATTCCAGTAGCGCTTCTTCTCCAACCCTTTTCATTCGATAGGATAAGGTTTCAATATATTTCTCTGTTTCCAAGTAGTTATCATTCTCTACTTTCCAAGCGATGCCTAGTGCAAGCGCATAAGCGACGGCAAAAAACAGTCCAACCCAAAAGTTCAATAGCATTAGTAGTACGGAACCTACCGCTCCAAGTAGAGACAAGACTGCTAATGGAATTCGTATCTTTCGTTTTTTATAAAATAAATTCAATGTCTCATCTCCTACACTCTCTTGTCTTTATCTATCCATGTACGAATGTTAATGGCGATATCCAAAACACCCAGCATTACGGTGAAGGGACTGAGGAACATGGCGAATAATGTAGCTAGCACGTTGACGATCATTGGAAGCTTCATCTTGCGCAATGCATAATAAATTAACGCCAAACCTTGTAAGAAGAATAAGAATCTAAAGATGAGAATGGCATTTGCCTCCATTAGATAAAACGTTGTGCCCTGTTCCGGCTGCGATAAAATAGAAATCAACAGCAATGCCAGATAGGCTAATACCGTTGCAAACGGAAGACGCATAGTAAGAAAGGAAGCAAACTTGGGAACTTCAAATCGCAAACGTGTTGCGACCGCCAAAATGGGCATAACGAACAGGTAGGCTGTTACAAAAACAGATAAGATGAACAGGGAAGGCACAATGGTTTGATAATACGTAAATGCCTCTGCCACGGTTCGTTCTATATCTCTTGTTGAATTTCCCATTCCTGTAAGAATTACAAGTGCTTCTTGCTGTATAGCTGAAAATTGTTGCATCAACTGTTCAATCGGATTAATTTTCATGAACCACACAGTACCAAGATACAATAGACTCAATGAAATGAGCAATGTGACACCTGTTGCCATATATACATAAAGTTTCGTCTTGCCAGTTCGTACAGTATCACCGATAACGAATCCCACTGCACTCAATACAACCGCTGCTGGGATGGATAGCAGACCGCCAATCAATAAAGTGATTAGCCATGTACACATCGCGACCATCAGTGTAGAGATCCGGTCATAACGTAAACGATAAATCGTAATGGGCAATGGAACGAGCAACAATGTCAATAAGCCGAGTAATGGTACGTATAAAGTCATTGCCAGTAATATGGCGAAGAGTGCGACCATCATGGCACCGTACGTAATTCTACTTGCTTGATCTTGCATATCTACGCCTCAATTCATTCACTGCTTCTTTTGCCGCCTATCGTTAATAAGGAGACAAAGTGTTGTATACCTTAATTCATATAAAGCTACAATCATCCTTCTAATTGTATCACGATTCGACGTGAAATCAAAAATACAGGCAGTTACAGTTCCCAGTAAAGTGGATGCGCAACGTGCCCACAAATATCAGGTTTTCAATACAAATAAAAAACCGCCACTGACTGATTAATTCAGTCAGTGGCGGTTTATATATTACCGCTCTTCAGATACGAACGGAAGAAGTGCCATAATGCGTGCACGTTTGATTGCGACCGTCAATTTACGTTGGTATTTAGCGCTTGTACCCGTAACTCGACGAGGCAACATCTTTCCGCGCTCAGAGATAAACTTCTTCAACAAATCCACATCTTTATAGTCGATGTGAGTAATGTGGTTAGAAGTGAAATAGCAAACCTTACGGCGTTTGCGACCTCCACGACGTGGTGCCATAATTGTTGTCCTCCTTCCTATTTACATATCAAGTGAACCGTTCGATCAGAATGGCAAGTCGTCATCTGTTACTTCAATCGGACCGCCGCCTGGCTGGAATGGATCATTATCGACACGTGTCATATTTTGCTGATTCGGTTGGTAGGATTGCTGGTTATTGTATCCTTGTCCCTGGTTTTGAGAAGGTGCATTATAAGAAGGCGCTCCACCACCATAAGATGGTGTTTGCTGACGTTCTGTATTAGCATTTCTTGGTTCCAGGAATTGAGTACTATCCGCAACAACTTCTGTCGTGTAAACACGCTTACCGTCTTGGCCTTCGAAGCTGCCCGTCTGTATACGACCATCCACTCCGGCTAGACTTCCTTTTCGTAAATAATTCGCGATATTCTCAGCCTGTTTACGCCAAGCTACACACGTGATGAAATCCGCTTCCCGTTCTCCCTGGGCATTAGCGAACGCACGGTTCACTGCCAGTGTAAAACGTGTTACAGCAATTCCAGTTTGTGTATATTTCAGCTCAGGATCTTTTGTTAATCGGCCAACTAAAACGACACGGTTTATCATTCAGAATCAAACCTCCCTCATCATAAATTTAATAAATTTTATATCAGATTACGCATCTACACGAATTGTCATATGACGAATGATACCTTCGTTGATGTTCGCTAGACGTGTAAATTCATCGATTGCTTCAGCACCAGCGTTAGCAGTTACTAATTGGTAGTAACCTTCACGTAAGTCGTCGATTTCGTAAGCAAGACGACGCTTGCCCCACTCTTTCGACTCGATGATTTCCGCTCCGTTTGAAGTTAGGACAGTATCAAAGCGTTCAATCAACGCTTTTTTCGCGTCATCTTCAAGAGTTGGGCGCATAATGTACATAATTTCGTACTTTCTCATCAATAGTCACCTCCTTATGGACTTGGGCCCTACTTTTACAAGTGGGCAAGGAGTAAGTAAATTTAATATTACTCACATCAGTACATACTATCACATCACGATTGGAATATCAACCTTCAATATACTATACTGAATGAATTAAGGAGTGATTTCACATGGAAAAACAACAGCCTGTAATTGTAGAGCTCAATTTACAGAAAATAGCGAAGCAAAGTCTATGGCTCACTTTCTTACCGCTTATAGCACTTTTAATAATTCGTGGTCTGTTACAAGGTGGACTCTTTATGTCATTTTCAGTGTGGTATGTTGTTTATGCTTTGGTTGGATATATTTTATTAATTGTTATACATGAGTTTTTTCATTTGCTGGGTTTTCGTATGTTTTGTCATGTGCCGTGGAAGAACATGGCGTATGGTGTCAATTTGAAGATGGGTGTTGCGTACGCTACCGCCGATCAGTTGATGAACAATAAGGGTATTCGCAAAGCGTTGTTGCTGCCCTTTTGGATGACGGGTGTGTTGCCTGCCGTTCTTGCGTTGTATTTCAATGATGGTGTGTTGTTACTGTTAGGTGCGATGCTGATTGGCGGTGCTGCTGGAGATTTTGCTATGTATAAGGAGTTAAAGAAGTTTCCGGATGGTGCAATGGTGAAGGATGATCCCGAGTTGCCTAAGTTGTATATTTATCCTGCTGAATGAATTGGTTAGGGTTGCAATGGGATAGGTATCGGGATTTGCGCTTCGGAGGGGACGCTTTCCGAAGGGCCCGCGGTGAGCCCCCTAGTCGCTGTGCTCCTTTAGTGGTCTCACCTGATCGGGCTGATCCTTCCGGAGTCGCCCCTCCTACGCTCCAATCCCTTGCATAGTAGGTAGGCATCACTTACTATTGTGCATTATATTTAGGCTTGTATTCCGGTTCCACATTTGAATTTGAATTCATTCAAGGCCAACGCTCACTTAGACACAATGACCATAAATAATCTATATTCGTCCACTATATTACATACTCTTACATACCCTTTGCAGGTCTTAAACTAAAACCATTTAAAACATAAAAAAGCTGATTCTCACTTGGAGGATCAGCTTTTTGTATTATACGTTGAAACGGAATAGCATGACGTCGCCGTCTTTAACGACGTATTCTTTACCTTCCAAACGGACTTTGCCGGCTTCTTTTGCTGCTGTCATGGAACCGTGCTCGACCAAATCATCGTATGCTACCGTCTCTGCACGGATGAATCCGCGTTCGAAGTCGGTATGGATTACTCCAGCACATTGTGGTGCTTTCATGCCCTTACGGAACGTCCATGCACGAACTTCTTGTACGCCTGCCGTGAAGTATGTAGCAAATCCAAGTAGGTTGTACGTCGCTTTAATCAACTGATCAAGACCGGATTCTTTAATGCCAAGCTCTTCAAGGAACATTTCTTTCTCTTCATCTTCAAGCTCAGCCATCTCTTCTTCAATCTTTGCACAAACTACGATTACTTCTGCATTGTCCTTCTCTGCAAAGTCACGAACTTGTTGTACATAGGGGTTATTATCTGCGTCTGCAATTTCATCTTCTGAAACGTTTGCTACATATAACATTGGTTTGATCGTCAGTAAGTGCATGCCTTTGACGACTTGTAGCTCATCATCTGTCAATTCAACAGAACGCGCTGCCATGGCATTTTCAAATGCATCACGTAATTTCAGTAGAATGGGCTCTTCTGCCATTGCTTCCTTATCTTTTTGCTTCGCCATTTTGGAAACGCGAGCCAAACGCTTATCTACACTTTCCATATCCGCTAAAATCAATTCCAAATTAATGACTTCAATATCATCGATTGGATTTACTTTCCCTGACACGTGTGTAATGTTTTCATCCACGAAACAACGAACTACCTGACAAATTGCGTCTACTTCACGAATATGTGAAAGGAACTTGTTGCCTAGACCTTCGCCTTTACTTGCACCTTCTACAATCCCTGCAATATCAGTGAATTCAAATGCAGTTGGCACGGTCTTTTTCGGTGTGACGAGCTCAGTCAATTTGTCTAAACGCTCATCTGGTACCTCAACTATTCCTACGTTCGGGTCAATCGTACAGAACGGATAGTTCGCCGCCTCTGCTCCTGCTTTTGTTATTGCATTAAATAATGTTGATTTCCCCACGTTCGGAAGACCTACAATCCCAGCTGTTAACGCCATTATTCCCACACCTTTCTTATCTATCCAAAGCTTACATTATTCGTTAGTCAACCACTTCATTATAAGGACAATACGGTAGATTGTCCATGTGTTCTCAAGACTCGTTCTTCACTAGAATCTTTTTCATCTTCTTAGAAAATTCATTACGAGGAATCATGACACTGTGTCCACAGCCTTCACATTTAATTCGAATATCAGCGCCCATTCGGATGATTTTCCAAGCATTTGTGCCACAAGGGTGCTGTTTTTTCATCTCCACTACGTCATGCAAATTAAACTCTTTGTCCGCCATCATCTGAATCCCCTTCCTTATGTTCTTCACGTATCACCATTCGTGGATAAGGCATTTCAATTCCATTCACATCCATAAATTTCTTTAAGTCCTGTCGTAATTTTCGTCCTACACTAAAGTTAGCAACCGGTTCAGTTTCTGCGGCAATGCGTAGCAAGATTCTTGAAGGTTCGATACTTTGTACGCCCAACACTTCCGGTACTCCAATAACTTCTGAATAGCGTTCTCTCGGTAACTTCCCAAGGAATCCCTTGATTAATTCCTCTGCGTGGTCAATATCCGTTTCGTAAGATAGAGCTAAATCAAGCAAAACCATGGAATTCGTGACAGAGTAATTGATGACTTCACCTATTTGACCGTTAGGTACTGTATACAACTCGCCGCCGTACAATGCGATTTTCGTTGTGCGAAGCCCGATTTCCATAACCGTTCCTTCACCCGAATTAATACGCACATAATCCCCGACTCCAAACTGATCTTCAAAAATGATGAAAAACCCAGAAATGACGTCCTTCACTAAACTCTGGGCTCCAAAACCGACAGCTAGACCTAGCACACCCGCACCTGCAAGAAGGCCTTTTACATCTATTTCAAACTCTGTCAAAACTGCTAGTATAGCGGAAAAATAGACGATGTATTTCAATGCATTTTCCAAAAGCTTAATCATAGTCTTCTCACGTCGTTCTGTTTTACGCATCGGACTTTTTAGCTTAATGGCAAAAAATCGGCGAATCAATACTTGTCCGGCTTTTACGACGATACCTGCCACGACAATTATTAAAATAATGCGGATTGCAAAGAATCCGGTACCTAGCCAAAATTCCGCGTCAAATAGAGTTTCTTTTACCTGTTGAACTGCTTCGTCTAGAACTTCTAGGTTTTCTTTCACTTCTTCTTTTGTAGCAGAAGTTGATGCCATTGAAAGAAATCCTCCTTTCGTATAAACCCTTACCCCTCAGGATATACTGCACAGCAATACGTGCGCAGTATAAATTTCAGCGTAAATATATCACAAAGGACTGGTGTCTCCCTATGTATACAGCCGAACCCTCTTCTTATCATTACCGTATTTCTAGTAAAGAAACCGGTGTCGTGTGGAAATTAAGTTCTTATTTCATGCAACATATTCCGTTTAAGCAACAACCAATCATTTTTTATTGCATCGGGACCGATCGTTCTACTGGCGACTCACTCGGTCCTTTGACAGGCTCCTACTTGTCAGAGCTAAGTCTATTCCCTTATACAGTAGTCGGCACGTTACAAGAGCCGCTGCACGCTCTTAATCTACAACAACGGATTGAACTCACGAAATCATTATATCCCGATGCATTTGTAGTGGCAATCGATGCCTGCCTGAGTAAGAAGGATGCAGTTGGTGATCTACTGTTTCATAGCGGTCCCATTGCACCTGGGAAAGCTGTAGGAAAAGAACTTCCTCTCGTTGGTGATGTATCTGTCAAAGGAATCGTCAATGTCGGCGGTTTCATGGAGCAAGCCGTTTTACAAAGTACTCGTCTTCATCTACCGTTCGAAATGAGTCGTATGATTGGCCGTGCCTTACAATTAGCACATCATCGTCAGCCTTCAAAAAGCATATACAATCGTTACGATGATCGCAACTACCGCAATACCTGGGATAAAATTGGCTACCCTGATTTTCGTCAAGCCGATTAGATTTAATCCGATCGCCGCAATCATCAAGCCGCCTGTAGCTGTCATTTCAGAAATGAATAACTTCATTAATTCATCTGGGACAAACCGGCTGAGGATGGTGGCAAGAAAGGTTATACTTCCTTGGTAAATCAGTAGAGGGATAGCTGCAAACGCTACACCAATGCCTAATGTAGAACTAAAGATAATTGAAGTGAAACCATCTAATATCCCTTTCATTATTAAAACGTTGTGGTCGTTGCGGAGACCACTATCAATAGCACCGATGATTGCCATGGATCCTACGCAAAAAAACAACGTAGCTGTAACGAATCCTTGCGCAATTCCCGGTCCTTCCTTTTTAGCCGGTAACTTTCTTTCAATCCATCGTCCCAATTGATTAACCTTTTGATCGAGGTCAATCCATTCGCCGAGGATTGCGCCTATCACAATACTAAGAATCACAATGACAATTTGTGTTGTTTCAAATGTCATTTGTAAACCGATTGCTACTACGGCCATTCCAATTCCATACATGATGGTTTCTTTCATTCGTTCCGGTATCCCGTATAAAAACCTTCCGATTAACGTACCTATTATAATCGTTAATACATTAAACAGTGAACCAAACAATATCATGTAGTCACGTCCAAGTTCTTTTCAAGAATAAAACCTATTCTGCAATGAAAGCAAAATAGGTTTGTGTATCATCACTCAGCGTTCAATAATTCAAGAATACGTTCAAAGTCTTCATCCGAGTGAAACTCGATTTCGATTTTACCTTTTCTCTTCGTTTTCTTGATCGTTACATTTGTACCGAATTGTTCACGTAGTGTGTTTTCCTGTGCTTCAATGAATATATCTTTTTTCTTTTCCTTCTTTGTTTCACGTGGAACATCTTCATTCAAATGTTGAACTAGTTTCTCTAATTGACGAACATTTAACCCTTCTGTCTTGGTCTTTTCAGCAATAGATAAAATTTGTTCTTTTTTACGCAACCCGAGAAGTGTACGCCCATGTCCCATTGAAAGTATTCCGTGGGAAATGTCTTTCAACACTTTCTCCGGCAACGTGAGTAAACGAATATGGTTGGCGATGTGTGGTCTACTTTTACCTAACCTAAAGGCAAGTTGCTCTTGTGTTAGCTTCAGACTTTCCATTAAGTTCTGGTACGCCTCTGCTACTTCAATGGGAGATAAGTCTTCACGCTGCAAGTTTTCAAGAATAGCCATTTCCATTGATTGTTCATCTGTTAGATCACGTACAACTGCTGGTATTTCCTTTTTGCCTGCCAGTTCAGAAGCACGGAATCTTCTTTCCCCTACAACGATTTCATACTGTGTACCTACACTTCGTACGATAATTGGTTGCAGAACTCCGTGTTCTTTAATTGATTCGCTTAATTCATTTAACGACACTTCATCGAATTCTTTACGTGGCTGATATGGATTGACTTTAATGCTTTTCAGACGTAAAAGCTCTACCTTTTCCAATGTCTCACGAGGAAATAATGCATTAAGACCTTTACCTAGACCTTTACTCATTCTCCACCACTTCCTTTGCCAGCTCTGAATACACTTCCGCACCTTTGGATCGTGGATCATATAATATAATCGGCTTACCATGACTTGGTGCTTCACTTAAGCGAACGTTACGTGGAATGATTGTCTTATACACTTTGTCTTGGAAGTATTTCTTTACTTCTTCAATAACTTGAATGCCTAGATTGGTCCTGGCGTCAAACATCGTCAATAATACGCCATCAATATAAAGTGCTTCATTCAAATGTTTTTGGACTAGACGAATCGTACTGAGCAATTGACTTAGTCCTTCAAGCGCATAGTATTCACACTGTACCGGAATAATAATTGAATCTGAAGCCGTCAATGCGTTCAACGTTAAAAGGCCAAGAGATGGAGGACAGTCGATAATGACATAGTCATAGTCATCTTTTATGTCTTGAATTGCGTGTTTCATGCGAACCTCACGTGATATCGTAGAGACGAGTTCAATTTCAGCACCCGCAAGTGAAATGGTGGCAGGAACAATTTCAAGGTTTTCAATCTCCGTTGGTAGAATAACGTCACGTACTGGCACATCATCAATTAGCATATTATAAATACAGTCCTGTACATCACCTTTGTTAACACCGACCCCACTCGTCGCATTTCCTTGCGGATCAGAATCAATTAAGAGCACTTTTTTGCCTAAATGGGCAAGGCATGCACTTAAGTTTACAGAAGTCGTCGTTTTACCGACTCCGCCTTTTTGATTAGCTATAGCAATAATCTTACCCACTCTTGCACCTGCTTTCTTTCCTATTTCGTTTATCTTACTAGTATACCAAAGTTTTACTTGTTGCTTCATATGTTTGAAATGCCTGACAAAGAATATGTTCTATGTGGTCTATTTCAGTTTATCATCTTCACTGTACGAACTCTATTGATATATAAGAAAACTCTTGCTAGTAAATCAGCAAGAGTTTCCATTCGTCACTTTTTACATATTTTTACCGTAACCGTGTAGAATTCTTCAGAATCCACTTCCTCGGATGCTACTTCAATCCCACTCTTTGCAATCAGTGCAAGAGATTCTCGCAACGTGTTCACTGCAATACGAACATCCTTACTAACAGCTTTCTGTCGAGATCCGCGTCTTCTTGCAGGCTGCACTTTCTCAACTGATTCCGTTGGATACATGATTTCTTTAATTCTAGCTTCCAGGTCTTTGACGTTATATTGATTCATCTTAATTTCTTCTAGCACTTTCAGCTGAAGAGAGGATTCTTTTAATGGTAATAATGCACGTGCATGACGTTCAGATATCTTCTTTTGCAAAATTGCTGTTTGAACGGGTTCAGGTAACTTCAACAATCGCATCTTATTCGCAATTGTGGACTGGCCTTTACCGAGCCGTTGCGCCAATGCTTCCTGCGTTAATTCATGTAGTTCTAGTAAACGTTCATAAGCATGCGCTTCTTCAATCGCCGTCAGTTCTTCACGCTGCAAGTTCTCGATTAAAGCAATTGAGGCTGTCTCTTTATCATCCAAGTTCCGCACAATTGCCGGTACTTCTGTCCAACCAAGCTTACGCATCGCTCGAAATCTTCGTTCCCCTGCGATAATTTCGTATGATCCGTCATCTTTTGTTCGAATGACAATGGGTTGAATAACACCGTGTGTATGAATGGTTCGAGCTAGTTCTTCAATTTTTTCTTCATGAAAAATTGTCCGTGGCTGATATTGATTCGGTGTAATCGAATCAATTGCAATTTGTGCTACCTTCTCCAGATGATGAACTTCTACTTCTTCTATTGTAGTCATCTTTTCTCCCCCACCAAAAAAACGCGAAAAAGTACTTTTCAACCTCTGCACCACCTTTTCGAAACTATTCCCTTTTTTCTCTTCTATACAATTGTTTCACGTGAAACATTTCCCACAATCAGTTTGCTGTAATCGGTGTTTTATTAGGTACGCCTGGTTTCCTCGGGTATTTCTTAGGTGTCTGCTTTTTCTTTTCAAATACAAAGATGTGACGTTCACTGTTTTCTTGCGGTAGTACGAATTCATGTTCATTCTGCAAAACTGCCCCTAGTAGTTTTACAGCACGAGTGGCGTCTTTCATTTCTTCAGATGCAGCTGCACCTTTCATAGAAACAAAAAGCCCTCCCTGTTTGGCAAGTGGAATGCAAAGTTCCGACAATACCGATAACCTTGCTACCGCGCGTGCAGTCACTACATCAAACTGTTCACGGTACTTCGGGTTACGACCAAATTCTTCAGCTCTAGCATGGACGAATGCCACATTTTCAAGCTTTAATTCACCCGCCAAATGATTTAAAAATGTAATACGTTTATTCAATGAATCTACAATCGTCACGTGGAGGTGTGGATAGATGATCTTCAACGGGATGCTTGGAAAACCTGCCCCGGCCCCTACGTCGCACACAGATTCATACTTTTTGAAGTCTACGTAAAATGCACTTGTAACGGAATCGTAGAAATGCTTTAAGTATACGGAAGGTGCATCCGTAATTGCCGTTAAGTTCATCTTTTCATTCCACTCGACGAGTACTTCAAAATAGCGTTTGAACTGTTGCTTCTGTGTATCGGACAATTCAAAGCCTTTCTCTTGCAGAGCTTCGTAAAACTGTTCTTCCGTCATGTTCTCATTCCTTTTCAAAAAGACTGACGCTCCTAAGCGCCAGTCATAGACTCAACCGGATACTTTCGCAATTTTTCCTTGTTCAATATAGACAAGCAAGATTGAGATATCTGCTGGATTGACACCGGAAATACGCGATGCCTGCGCAATCGACAATGGTTGTACTTCTTTAAGGTTTGCCTTTGCTTCTTTCGCAATACCTGAAATCGCATCATAATCAATATTTTCCGGAATCCGCTTATTCTCCATCTTTTTCATTCTTGCTACTTGCTGCATGGACTTTTCGATGTATCCTTCATACTTAATGAAAATCTCTACTTGTTCCGCCACTTCTTCGTTAATTTCGTCAAGTGGTGGTACTACTTTACGCAACTCGCTATACTTCATTTCCGGCCGCTTCAGTAAATCAGCCGCCTTCATTGGCTCACGAAGTGCTGTTCCACCAACTTCAGCAATAATCGCCTGTATCTCTTCGGTCGGTTTCACAGTAACCTTGCGTAAATGATCAATCTCCGCATCAATTTGTGCTTTCTTCGCCAAAAACTTCGTATGGCGCTCTTCACTAATCATGCCGTTTTGATAACCAATTTCCGTTAAGCGCATATCAGCATTATCATGACGAAGTAAGAGGCGATATTCCGCTCGTGACGTCAATAGACGATATGGCTCACTCGTACCTTTAGTGACCAGGTCATCGATGAGTACACCGATATACGCATCACTGCGTCCAAGAACGACCTCTTCCTTGCCAAGTACGTTGCATGCTGCATTGATTCCCGCCATCAATCCTTGTGCCGCGGCTTCCTCATACCCTGATGTTCCATTAATTTGGCCAGCTGTATACAAGTTTTTGATTTTTTTCGTTTCCAACGTTGGCCATAGTTGAGTCGCGATTATAGAATCGTACTCAATTGCATAGCCAGCACGCATCATTTCAGCCTTCTCAAGTCCTGGTACACTCGCAATTAGGCGATGCTGTATATGTTCAGGAAGACTTGTTGACAACCCTTGCACATAGACTTCTTTTGTATTACGACCTTCAGGCTCGAGGAAAATTTGATGACGTGACTTGTCCGCAAAACGCACAATTTTATCTTCAATAGATGGACAATAGCTTGGTCCTTTTCCTTTAATCATCCCCGAATACATCGGAGATAAATGAAGATTTTCATTGATGATTTCATGCGTTTCCGGAGTTGTATACGTTAACCAACAAGGCAACTGGTCCACAATGAATTCCGTTGTTTCATAGCTGAATGAACGCGGTACGTCATCTCCTGGCTGAATCTCTGTCTTGCTGTAATCGATCGAATTGCTGTTGATACGTGGTGGTGTTCCAGTTTTGAATCGAACCGTCTGTAAACCCAGTTCCTGCAGATGTTCCGCCAGTTTGATGGACGGCATTTGGTTATTCGGTCCACTGGAGTATTTCAGATCTCCAATAATAACCTCTCCGCGTAAAAATGTACCTGTTGTAATAATGACAGTCTTCGCACGGAAAATTGCACCAATCTGTGTCACTACGCCTTTTATTTCATCGTCTTCTACGATCAACTGCTCGACAACCCCTTGGCGAAGTGTCAAATTTGGCTCTTCTTCCAGTATCCGCTTCATTTCTTGCTGATACAGTACTTTATCCGCTTGTGCACGCAAAGCACGCACTGCCGGACCTTTCCCTGTGTTTAATAAACGCATTTGAATATGCGTTTTGTCTATGACCTTTGCCATCACACCGCCAAGTGCGTCTATTTCCCGCACTACAATACCTTTTGCAGGTCCTCCTAATGAAGGATTACACGGCATGAAAGCAATCATGTCTAAATTCATTGTTAAAACTAATGTCGATGCGCCCATCTTGGCTGATGCGTAGGCTGCTTCTGCGCCTGCGTGTCCAGCTCCGATGACGATACAATCGAACCTGCCTGCTTCAAATTGTGGCATGTTCGTTCATCCTTCCCATTTATAAAATCATTATTTTCCGAGGCAGAACTTTGAGAACAACTCTTTAATTAAACTGTCTTGAACGGTATCACCGATTATTTCACCGAGGACTTCCCATGTGCGTGTAACATCTATTTGAATCATATCGACAGGAACTCCTGCTTGTGCTGCTTGTACCGCATCGTTAATCGTATTGCGTGCCTGTTTTAGTAACGAGATATGGCGAGCATTGGATACATACGTCAGGTCATTGGATTCCAGTGAACCTTCGAAAAACAGTGCGGCAATCGCTTCTTCTAACTCGGTAATACCTTGCTCTTGCAGAATGGAAGTAGTAATCACGCGATCTCTTCCCGCCACTTCGTAGACTCGTTCCAGATCAATCTTTGTTGGTAAATCCGTTTTATTGACGATGACGAGCATATCCATGCCGGCAACCACTTCGAATAATCGCTCATCTTCATCTGTTAACGGTTCAGAGCTATTAACCATCAATAGTATGAGATCCGCTTCTTTCAGTACCTTCCTTGAACGTTCCACACCAATCCGCTCGACAATATCTTCCGTCTCCCGGATTCCTGCAGTATCGACAAGACGCAATGGAACTCCACGAACGTTGACATACTCTTCAATAATATCACGAGTAGTGCCCGCAACATCCGTAACAATCGCTTTGTTTTCCTGCACTAAGCTATTAAGCAACGATGATTTTCCAACGTTCGGACGTCCTACAATTACGGTCGACAATCCTTCACGCAAGATCTTTCCTTGTGATGATGTACGCAATAATTCATCAATCTCATCCATTACCCACGTCCCTTTTTCAATCATCAAAGGAATCGTCACTTCTTCTACATCATCATACTCTGGATAATCTATATTAACTTCCACTTGTGCAAGTGTTTCGAGTAGTGCTTGTCGCAATTCACCTATCAAGTGGGATAGTTTCCCCTCCATCTGGTTAAGTGCAACGTTCATGGCTTTATCTGTTTTGGCTCTGATTAAATCCATAACTGCTTCGGCCTGCGATAAATCAATCCGCCCATTAAGAAATGCTCGTTTAGTAAACTCGCCGGGTTCTGCTAATCTAGCCCCCTCTGTCAATACCAATTGAAGTACCCTATTGACCGAAGTAATACCTCCGTGACAGTTGATCTCCACTATGTCTTCGCGCGTGAAAGTCTTTGGCGCTTTCATGATCGATACCATGACTTCCTCCACTAATTCTTCAGTGACGGGATCATGTAAATGTCCATAATGAATCGTGTGCGATGGTTGTTCGCAGAGTGGTTTGGCTGCTGGTGACTGAAATATACGGTCTGCAATCTTCCATGCGTCATCGCCGCTCAGACGAACGATGGCAATCGCTCCTTCTCCCATGGGAGTGGAAATGGCGGCTATCGTATCAAAATGCAAGTTTTTCACCTTCCTGGCTTTGTTGTGCACATGTGCATATCTTTTATAGCGAATACTACTTTCTAACAACCTATATTATCATAAAGCGTCGGATTCTCCTAGCACGCGAATTTAAAACATGTGGATAATTTCAGGAATTTTGAACCAAGCGTCACGGTAATTTATCATGTGCTAGCAGTCGACAAAGAACACTGTCGTTTCAAGCTTTCTAGTGTAGAAAGTTTCTTGAAGAAATATGTGGGACGCAGAAAATATGCCCGAAAATGAAGGTAGTTTTGAGGTGGTGATTTGAAGTGCCAGGATGTACTCTCAACGCTTCGCTTATGCTTCACAATCCATTCTCCATGAAGGATCTTGCTCTAGGCGGTCGAGTGTCTTATGGATCCGCGGTGAGCGCCGGTGCATAGATATGCCCTTAGCGAAGAAAGCAGCTCAATTCACGTCACATGCAAAGCGTATCTAACTGAATGTGCAATCCCCTCGTATTCAAATCATTATTTTAGGCGCATTAAAAACCCCGCAGAAAATGCTGCGGGGTTTAGTTTTATTCAATTCCTTTGATGACAATGTGGCGATATGGGTCTTTTCCTTCTGAAAATGTCTCAATATCAAGTCTGAGTGACAACGCGTTATGGATGACCTTTCTCTCGTAGGAAGGCATCGGCTCTAGCGCAACTTGACGTTTTGTACGTACTGCACGGTCTGCCATGCGATCTGCCAGCTGCTCGAGCGATTGCTCGCGGCGCTCACGGTAATCTGCAACATCTATTCGAACAATTTTGAATTGCTTTGTTACCTTATTGGCTACGAGTTGCGCTAATTGCTGGATCGCATTGAGTGTTTGTCCTCTTTTGCCTATTAAGAATGCTGCTTTTTCACTTTCAAGCTGGAAATTGATGTACTTCCCTTTTGTTTCATACGTAATAACCAAATCTTCGATACCCATTTCTTTTGCCATGTCCTCAATGTACTGTTTCGTTTCTTCAATAGCATCTTTTTCATTATAGATTTTAGCTTCAGGTACTCTTTCACTTTCCTTTATATCCACAACGTTTTCTAATGGCTTTGCTTTATTTTGAGGCTGTTGAACAACTTGCGGTGCCTTTGTAACGGAAGATAATACTTCACTGTCATCTGTAATCGTCTGTGTCGGTTCAGTTACCCGAGCGATAGCAGGTTTAGGGTTTGGTTTCGATTTCTCTAAGACAGTTACAAGCACTTCCGCTTGCTTTACGCCAAAACCAAGAAAACCTTTCCTGCCATTTTCCACTACCTGTATCTCTACTTGTTCTTTTGTTACACCCAGGTCCTGTAAAGCTGATTCAATTGCTAGCTCAACGGTTGCTGCCCTTTGTGTAAGTTGTTTCATTTCTTTTTCCCTCCTGTTTTCACTACTTCGACGTTTTTCGGCTTATCAAACGGCTTATAGATGAAAATGTTTTGGAGCAGTGAAATGATATTCCCAACAATCCAGTATAAAGCGAGTGCTGCTGGTAAGAATGAACCGAATACCATGATCATAAATGGCATGATGTACATCATCATCTTCATCTGTGGGTTATCCATTGCGGGTCCTGTACGTAAAACCGTTAATTGGAACAATCCAGCGATGACCGCGAATATAATACTTGGTGAACCAAGTGCAACACCCAGGAAGTTGCCTAACTCAATGGTTGGTGTGGCATTCATCCGGCTGATCGCGTGGTAGAAACCAATAAATATTGGCATTTGGATGATAACCGGTAGACATCCTGCAACTGGATTAATCTTTTCGTTGATCATAATCTGTTGCATTTCTTCTTGATACTTTTTCTGTGTGACAGCGTCTTTTGATTTATATTTCTCTTTCAACGCTTTAAGTCTTGGCTGAATCTCTTGCATACGCTTTGAACTTTTCGTTTGTTGAATAATCAATGGAAGCAATGCAGTACGAATGATCGCTGTAACGACGATAATCGCTAATCCGTATGTACCTAGCCATGATTTGAATTTCATAAT
The DNA here is from genome assembly GCF_002743035.1 of Sporosarcina sp. P12(2017). NCBI lineage: Bacteria > Bacillati > Bacillota > Bacilli > Caryophanales > Caryophanaceae > Sporosarcina > Sporosarcina sp. P12(2017). The sequence goes on along the minus strand of NZ_PDYL01000010.1, from coordinate 11,773 downwards.
TAATGTAACAAGTGGCCAAACAATATATTCGTTCCAAACTCCTGTACTTTCTGCTGTGATCGGCTTTTGGAATTCCGAACAACCTGCCATGAATACGGCGACAACAACAAGTAATGAAAGGAACACTAATTTCTTTTTCAACATTTTTTCCTCCAAACAGTTGCAAGATCAATTTAAATTTTTTTCAGTGTAACACGATGGCTTTGATCGTTCTACATCCAAGTGGAACTATAATTTCACTTAAAGACTTTTGCAATTTTTAAAACATGTCGCAGATTTTTTTTGGCCGTATGGAAATCGAGCGTGGCAGCTTGATTTCTTGCGATAATAACATAATCTAGATCAGATTTTACTTCATCTTTCATTTCCAGGAACGATTGTCGGATATAACGTTTAATCCTGTTACGCGTAACGGCATTACCGACCTTTTTGCTGACGGATAGGCCAATTCTAAATTCTTGCTGATCTTCCTTCTTATAGGTATAGACAATAAACTGTCGGTTGGCAAAAGACTTTCCTTTTTTAAATACTGTTTGAAATTCTTTATTCTTTTTAATTCGCTGGCTTTTCTTCATAATAGCACCTGCTTTTATTTTCTACCGTCTTAATCTGCTGATCCACTATATAGAGGAGATCTGATAGTCACTCGGAATCGCTCTAATAGCTAAAAAAAAGACCACTGATGTCAGTGGCCTTATGCTGAAAGAACTTTTCTTCCTTTACGACGACGAGCTGCTAAAATTCTACGGCCGTTTTTCGAACTCATTCTTTGGCGGAAGCCGTGGACTTTAGCGCGTTTACGTTTATTTGGTTGGAATGTACGTTTCATTTCGTAAGACACCTCCTGCTTTGATTGTCTCTTTTCCTACTGTGACAGTCTTGAATAGTATAGCGATTCAGTAAAAGAATGTCAATGCTTTTCTATTCCTACTCGGGTGATCTACTCACAATAATTTTTATTACCATGCAATACTTATCCACAGCGGAAGAAAGTTATGCTCTGGATGGAATGTTGATGCCTAAATTTGTAGATTTTTTAATCTGGCATTTGTCGACAAGTTTTTCACATATTCAATCCTGTGGATAACTACTTTATGCACAGTTAATGGGATTGTGCATAAATCATTGGACTCCTTGTCAATATTCAGTTTCCCTGTTACAATTAAAAAGCTTTTGTTGTGTATATAATTTATAGCTAAAATCTTATCCACATATGTGAATACAGTGTGGATAGTTTTTTCAACATGTTTCGATAATTTTTATCCACAGCCTTGGATACTGTGCATAAGCGTATTCCGGGCTTTTTAATATTTTATTGTAAAGGAGGCACACGATTGGAAAATCTATCGAGTTTATGGGAGCAAGTATTAAAGAATATTGAAGCTAGGGTTTCGAAACCCAGTTTTGAAACGTGGTTAAAATCGACAAAATTACTGACGTATGAAGCTGAACATGCAACTATTTCTGTTCCAAATTCATTCGCCAAAGATTGGCTCGAGACACATTACGTTCATTTGATCACGGGGATCTTATCCGAATTGACAGGTGAAGATCGAATCGTTGAATTTATCGTTCCGCAAGATCTGGCGGAGAACGATATTAAATTACCAAAGACACAGCCAAAACCAGTAGAAAAAGCACCCATGATCAACTCAGCGGGTATGCTAAATCCAAAGTACACCTTTGATACATTCGTCATTGGATCAGGAAATCGCTTTGCCCATGCTGCTTCCCTTGCAGTTGCTGAAGCACCTGCAAAAGCCTACAATCCACTTTTTATATATGGTGGTGTTGGATTAGGAAAAACACACTTGATGCATGCAATCGGCCATTACGTACTGGAGCAAAACCCTGCATTAAAGGTAGTCTATTTATCATCTGAAAAATTTACGAATGAGTTCATTAACTCCATACGGGACAATAAAGCGGGCGATTTTAGAGATCGTTACCGCAATGTAGATATTCTTCTAATTGATGATATTCAATTCCTAGCTGGAAAAGAACAAACACAAGAAGAGTTCTTCCATACATTTAATACGTTGCATGAAGAATCAAAGCAAATTATTATTTCCAGTGATCGTCCTCCAAAAGAGATTCCCACACTGGAAGACCGCTTACGTTCCCGCTTTGAATGGGGATTGATCACAGACATAGCTCCACCTGACTTGGAAACGAGAATTGCGATTTTACGAAAAAAGGCAAAAGCAGACGGTCTAGTAGACATTTCAAATGATGTTATGTTGTATATTGCTAATCAGATTGATACCAATATTAGAGAGCTTGAAGGCGCGTTAATCCGCGTCGTTGCATACTCCTCGTTGGTAAATGCTGATGTCACCACTGACCTGGCAGCTGAAGCATTAAAGGATATTATTCCAAATTCCCGCCCGCGTATTATATCCATTCTGGACATCCAAAAGGCAGTCGGTGAGCACTTTAATATCAGACTAGAAGACTTTGTAGCAAAAAAACGGACGCGCGCTATTGCATTTCCGCGTCAAATTGCGATGTATCTATCAAGAGAGCTGACAGATTCCTCATTGCCGAAGATTGGTTCGGAGTTTGGCGGCCGAGATCATTCAACTGTCATTCACGCGCATGAGAAGATTTCCAAACAGCTCGATGAAGACAAAGCATTGCTACAAGATATTCAAGATATTAAAAAGGTATTAGGAAGAGCATAATGTACTGTGGATAACTGTGGACAAGTAGTGCAGGGTCGTCCACGTATTATGCACATGTGGGAAACTATGATTCTCATACATTCAAAAGACTTTTCCACATATCCACAGGCCCTACTACTATTACTACTATATTTAATTACTTAATTATTATTATATAAGCGAGGTATCTATATGCAGTTTGAAATTATGAGAGACAGATTATTGGATGGATTGAGCGATGTTGTGAAAGCGATCAGTTCAAAAGTAACGACGCCTATTTTGACAGGTATCAAATTAGAGATTACTGAAAAGGGATTAACGATGACTGGAAGTGATTCAGATATTACGATATCCACTTTCATTCCAGTAGAAGAAGATGGTACTCAAATTATTCAAACGATCCAACCAGGTACATTGGTGTTACAAGCAAAAGTCTTCAACGAGATTATTCGCAAGCTCCCAACAAATGAAGTCATGATTGAGTTACGTGATGGAATGAAAACGCATATTCGTTCTGGACAGTCTGAATTTCATATCATTGCCCAAAGTGCTGATGAATATCCCATTTTGCCGGATGTAAAAGATGCAGAGCGTTTTGAAATGCCTGCGGACTTAATGAAATCACTTATTAGAGAGACTGTATTTGCAGTATCCCAACAAGAGACACGCCCAGTTCTTACTGGTGTTCAATGGATTATGAAAGAGCATGAGCTGTATTGTATTGCAACGGATAGTCACCGATTGGCTAGACGAATTGTGACACCTGAGATTCAAGCAAACTCACCATTCAATGCGGTAATACCAGGTAAAAGTCTTCAGGAACTAAGCAAAATATTACCTGACGACTCTACAGCTGTAGAAATTTTTATTGCGAATCAGCAAGTATTATTTAAGCTTCACAACGTTTTGTTCTATTCAAGACTACTGGAAGGTAATTACCCTGACACATCTCGTCTGATCCCAATTGAATACAAAACGTCTATCACGATTAATGGACGAAATTTATTACAAGCAATTGATCGCGCGTCTTTATTAGCTCGTGAAGATCGGAATAATATCGTGCACTTCTCAACAGATGGTAGTCCACATGTGCAAATCTCTTCTAACTCACCGGATGTCGGAAATGTAGAAGAGTTGGTAGAAGCTGTGGATATTGAAGGGGAACCTTTGAAAATTTCATTCAGTGCAAAATATATGATGGATGCCTTGAAAGCAATTGACGGCCAAGATTTAAAGATTCATTTCACCGGCAGCATGCGCCCATTCATCTTGAAGTCAATTGACAGCGAAGCAATTCTACAATTAATTTTGCCGGTTAGAACGTTTTAATTTGTAACTAAAGAAAATATCTTGTAATCGGGTAGTCAACATGTTGGCTACCTTTTTACTTATTGAGAAAAGTTAGGTAAACTAGAGAGACAGAATACTTTATGAGGGATTGAGTAAAAATGGAAATCGTACAGTTTAATTCAGAATATATTACGCTAGGTCAATTATTGAAAATGACGAATGTTATTAGCTCAGGTGGAATGGCTAAATGGTTTTTAGGTGAAAACATCGTCTACGTGAACGGCGAACCAGAACAACGACGTGGTAAGAAATTATATGACGGAGATGTAGTAAATATCCCGGGTGCAGGAAAATTCAAACTGTCAGCGGATGAATCTGGACAGTCGGATGCATATTGATCGTCTTAAATTAACGAACTATCGAAATTATGAGGCTCTGGAATTAAATTTCTCTCCTACGATGAATGTATTGATCGGTGAAAATGCACAAGGGAAAACCAATGTCATGGAGGCTATTTACGTATTAGCAATGGCAAAATCCCACCGCACATCAAATGATCGAGAACTGATACGCTGGGAACAAGAGTGTGGTAAAATAGAAGGGGACGTCCAACGTAAATTTGGATATATGCCGATAGAGCTGACGATTTCTAAAAAAGGGAAAAAAGCCAAAGTCAATCATTTGGAACAAAACCGTTTGAGTATGTATGTCGGCCAAATGAATGTAGTCATGTTTGCGCCTGAAGATTTGAATATCGTAAAGGGCAGTCCACAGCTGCGCAGGCGTTTTTTAGATATGGAAATTGGACAAATCTCGAGAGTCTATTTGCATGACTTGGTCAATTTCCAAAAAATATTAAAGCAACGCAACGCATTGTTAAAAGCAAATCGCGGTAAATTGGATCTCCAGGATGTAATGTTCGATATTTACACAGAACAATATATTCAAGTGGCAGTTCAAATTATTCTAAAGCGTTTTTACTTTATGGAATTACTACAAAAATGGGCAAATCCGATTCATCAAGGAATTTCACGTGGTCTTGAAACACTGGAAGTTTCATATGGGACTTTAAAAGACCTACATTCTGGGCAGACTGCTGAAGAGATGGAGACGATTTTTGCTGATCAGTTAAAGAGTGTGCGAAGACGCGAATTAGAACGAGGGCTTACACTGGTAGGTCCACATCGTGATGATTTGCAGTTTTTTGTCAATGGGTACGATATTCAAACGTACGGTTCACAAGGACAGCAACGGACGACCGCACTTTCTTTGAAACTGGCGGAAATTGAGCTAGTAAAGCAAGAAGTGGGCGAAACTCCAATTTTATTGCTGGATGACGTGTTATCCGAATTGGATGATTACCGACAGTCACACTTGTTGAGTACGATGCAAGGACAAGTTCAAACATTTGTGACGACAACCAATATCGCAGGGATTGATCATAACACGATCCAGGAAGCAGCTATTTTTGAAGTGCATGATGGATCTGTTTTACCTAGAGATTAGATTGTTGCGGTTTGATAGTATTGGAAAGGAAAGGTGAACACCTTGGCAATGGAAGAAAAGGATATGCAGACTTCTTATGATGCAAGTCAGATACAAGTGTTGGAAGGTCTTGAAGCTGTCCGTAAACGTCCTGGTATGTACATTGGGACAACAAGTGCAAAAGGGCTCCATCATCTTGTGTGGGAAATAGTAGACAATAGTATCGATGAAGCTCTCGCAGGTTATTGTGACCATATTGAAGTAACGATAGAGAAAGATAACTGGATTAAAGTAGCCGATAATGGCCGTGGAATTCCAGTCGGCATTCAGGAGTCGACAGGTAGACCAGCTGTTGAAGTCATTATGACCGTACTTCACGCAGGTGGTAAGTTTGGTGGCGGTGGATATAAAGTATCCGGTGGTTTGCACGGCGTAGGATCTTCAGTCGTCAATGCTTTGTCAGAGAAGACGGAAGTCTATGTTAAACTGGATAAAAAGTTATATGCAATTGAGTTTTCTAGAGGCCCTGTCTCAAAAGAGCTTGAAGTCATTGGTGAGTCAGATGAAACAGGTACTACAATCCGTTTTAAGGCGGACTCTGAAATCTTTACCGAAACAACGGTATACGAGTATGGCATATTAGCCACACGTTTGCGTGAACTTGCTTACTTAAACCGTGGTTTGCGTATTAGTATTACCGATGAACGTGGTGAGGAACCCGTATCCGAAATGTTTCACTATGAGGGCGGAATTAAATCATACGTTCAGCATTTGAATGCAAATAAAGAGCCGATCTTTGAAGATCCAATTTACATTGAAGGCGAACGCGATGGTATTACTGTTGAGGTCGCTATGCAATACAACAGCGGCTACGGTGAAAATTTATTGTCATTTGCTAATAATATTCATACGTATGAAGGCGGAACACACGAGCAAGGTTTCAAAACTGCATTAACTCGCGTGATTAACGACTATGCACGTAAAAACGGTTTATTGAAAGAGTCAGAAGACAATCTAACCGGAGATGATGTGCGTGAAGGTCTGACGGCTATCGTCTCCATCAAGCACCCTGATCCTCAATTTGAAGGTCAAACCAAAACGAAATTGGGTAACTCAGAAGTTAGCACGATTACGAACTCTTTGTTTTCCGAAGCACTGCAACGTTTCTTAATTGAAAATCCAGTAGTTGCGCGTCAGGTAGTAGGTAAGAGTACGATGGCTGCAAGAGCACGTATGGCTGCGAAAAACGCTCGTGAATTGACACGTCGCAAATCGGCGTTAGAAATTTCGAGTTTACCGGGAAAACTATCAGATTGTTCCTCAAGAGATCCAGCTATCAGTGAATTGTATATCGTTGAGGGTGACTCTGCCGGAGGTTCTGCGAAGAATGGTCGCGATCGTCACTTCCAGGCAATTTTGCCGCTACGAGGAAAAATCCTCAATGTAGAAAAAGCACGTTTGGACCGTATTCTCGGGAACGCAGAGATTCGTATGATTATTACGGCACTCGGTACAGGGATCGGACCTGAATTTAACTTAGATAAAGCTCGTTATCATAAGCTAGTCATCATGACAGATGCTGACGTTGATGGCGCCCATATCCGTACATTATTATTAACCTTCTTCTTCCGTTTCATGCGTCCGCTAATTGAAGCAGGCTATGTATATATTGCACAGCCACCACTTTATCGTGTACGTTCAGGAAAAAGAGAAGAATATTGTTATGACGAAGAAACGTTGCAAGAAATCCTGAGCAGTATGCCTGCCTCACCAAAGCCGGATATTACACGATACAAAGGTTTGGGTGAGATGAATCCTGAGCAACTATGGGAAACCACAATGGATCCTGATAAGCGCACATTCCTACAAGTCCGTATGGATGACGCAATAGAAGCTAATGAAACGTTTGAAGAACTAATGGGTGATGAAGTAGAACCACGCAGAAAGTTCATTGAAGATAATGCAGTTTACGTACAAAATATCGATACTTGATTAATCGTGACAGATTATTTAGCAATGACCGAACTCATAGATGTAAGTGGTGAAAGGAGCTTGACAACATGGCAGATTTGCCAAAAGGCGGAGTGCAGGAAATAAATATTAATACGGAAATGAAGACTTCATTTCTGAACTATGCGATGAGCGTTATCGTTTCTCGTGCGCTTCCGGATGTTCGAGATGGTTTGAAGCCCGTACATCGCCGCATTTTGTATGCTATGCATGACTTGGGCATCACTGCGGAGAAACCGCATAAAAAGTCAGCCCGTATTGTAGGGGACGTTATTGGTAAGTACCACCCGCACGGCGATAGTGCGGTATATGACACGATGGTACGGATGGCTCAAGATTTCAGTTATCGCTATATGCTAGTAGATGGACACGGTAACTTCGGCTCTGTTGATGGTGACGGAGCAGCTGCAATGCGGTATACGGAGTCTCGTATGTCTCGTATTGCAATGGAGTTATTGCGTGATATCAATAAAAATACAATCGACTTCCAAGCAAACTATGACGAGCAGGAAAAAGAGCCTGCCGTCTTGCCAGGTCGTTATCCCAACTTGTTGGTAAACGGTACATCGGGAATTGCCGTAGGAATGGCAACAAACATTCCACCCCATCACCTCGGTGAAACGATAGACGCTGTACTTGCTTTGGCAGAGAATAGCGCAATTACAACCGAAGAACTAATGGAAATCATTCCAGGTCCTGATTTCCCAACTGGCGGTATGATACTTGGGCGTAGTGGAATTCGTCGTGCTTATGAAACGGGTCGGGGTTCATTGATCATTCGTGGAAAAGCGGAAATTGAGACAGCTGCAAATGGCCGGGAAACGATTATCGTTAATGAAATTCCATTCCAAGTAAATAAGGCGAAGTTAATCGAGAAAATTGCAGAGCTCGTGCGTGATAAGAAGATTGACGGCATTACACACTTAGCAGACGAATCAGACCGTACAGGTATGCGTATTGTCATTGAAGTAAGAAGAGATGCGAATGCCAACGTATTATTGAACAATCTATATAAACAAACTGCCTTGCAGACTAGTTTTGGAATCAATATGCTGGCACTGGTAGACAAGCAACCAAAAGTATTGTCGTTGAAAGAAATTCTATACCATTACTTAGAACACCAAAAGGTAGTCATTCGCAGACGTACTCAATTTGATTTGAATAAAGCAGAAGATCGTGCACATATTTTGGAAGGATTACGTATAGCGCTTGATCATATTGACCAAATCATTGCACTAATCCGTGCATCCAAGACAACGGCTGAAGCGAAAGCAAACTTGATGGAGACATTCGAGTTATCTGATCGCCAGTCTCAAGCTATTCTCGACATGCGTCTGCAGCGTTTAACTGGATTAGAACGAGACAAAATCGAGTCGGAGTACCAGGAGTTGCTGACACTTATTGCTGAATTACGTGCAATTTTAGCGGATGAACTGAAATTAATTGAAATTATTCGTGAAGAATTAAGCGAAATTAAAGAACGTTTTGCTGACGAACGTCGAACAGAGATTATGCTTGGCGGTTCTGAAATGCTTGAAGATGAAGATTTAATTCCAGTGGAAAACTCCATTGTGACATTAACTCACCAAGGGTATATTAAGCGACTGCCAGCTAATACGTATCGCAGTCAAAAACGTGGCGGTCGTGGAATCCAAGGTATGGGCACAAATGAAGATGACTTTGTAGAGCACTTACTAAATACTTCAACGCATGACACGATTTTACTGTTTACGAGCAGAGGCCGTGTATTCCGTAAAAAGGGCTATGAAGTTCCTGAATACAGCAGAACTGCCAAAGGATTGCCGATAATTAACCTACTTGACTTCCAAAAAGGCGAAAAGGTTACAGCAATGATCCCAATCGATGAGTTTACTGAAGATCACTATTTATTCTTCTCGACAAAACAAGGTGTTATTAAACGAACGTCGATTATGGACTATGCCAATATTCGTGCGAACGGCTTAATTGCATTAGGATTGCGTGAAGACGATGAACTGATCTCTGTTAGATCAACTGATGGAAAGTCAGATATTGCAATCTGTACCAAACAAGGTATGATGATCCGCTTTGACGAGGAAAGCATCCGTCCGCTCGGCAGAACTGCTGCGGGTGTACGTGGTATTAGATTGCGTCAAGAGGATGAAGTAATTGGCATGGATATCGTAGATGAAGGTGACGATATTCTGGTAGTTACTGAAAAGGGATATGGCAAACGCACACATGAAAGTGAATACCGAGCTCAATCACGTGGCGGTTATGGATTAAAAACAATGCATATGACGGATCGAAATGGTAGTATTGTCGCGATGAAGTCGGTTAACGGCGAAGAAGATTTAATGTTAATTACGATTCACGGGATCTTAATCCGTATGTCAATTGGTGATATTTCTATATTTGGCCGATCAACACAAGGTGTACGACTCATTCGATTAGCTGATGACGAACGTGTAGCAACGGTCGCAAAGGTAGAAAAAGATGATGACCTTGAAGAAGAGTTAGAACAAGAAATAGAAGGCCAACTGGAAGTGACTAAACAGGTACAACCAGATACAGACTTAGAAGCTGAAACAGATTCAGAAGAATAAAGAAAAGTTATTGAAGGGGCGTAATACGTCTCTTCAATAACTTTTTTTGCTTTTATTAGGAAAAAATACTCAGGTATCTATCCATATAATTGAGAATATTGTATACTAATAGGTAGAGCAAAGAAGAAATTAGGTGATAGCGTTGGATATTTACAAAGAGGTAAATGAATTAATACCAGGTAGTTTTCTTAAAGAGGATTTGTATGCCAATACACGAAATCCCATTATGGTTAAAGACACCAAGTTAATGCTAGAGCACTTTGAAGTACTTCATTCATTTGGTATTACCCGGGTGCTGGTCGAGTCAAAGGCACTTAGTAAAATAGAACAAGGACCGACGGAGAAAATAACGGAGGTAAAATTAACTCCAGAAGTAGAGAAGCAGATGACTCAAAATGCTCCTCCAAAATCAAGGTCTTTGGAAACGCTATACGATGAAGCAGTAGAGTCATACAGAAAAGAATTCATTAGTTATAGATCAGGCAAGAAATTGGACGTTGCAGCCGTGCGCACAATTATTTTACCTGTAATTCAAGCATTTTTGGAGAATAAGGACTATGTCAGAAGACTAAATGAGTTTTCTACATTGCAAAACTATCGCGCACACCATTCTATTAGTGTTGGCATTCTGGCAGCCTTAATAAGTGAAGCAATGGGGTATCCAAGAGGGCAAGTACTTCAAATTGGAATAGCTGGCGTACTGGCAGACAGTGGTATGGCAAAAATTGATGAAAAGATTATCGATAAAGTAGCATTTTTAACGAGTGAAGAGCTAAGTGAAGTGAAAAAGCATGTCATTCACAGTTTCCAAATGGTCAACGATTCTTCATTAGTACGTCAGGAAATGAAAGTAGCGATTTTGCAGCATCATGAGCGCTTTGATGGTAGCGGTTATCCAAGAGGACTGAAAGGGCAGGAGATTACAGAAATCTCTCAAATACTCTCAGTGGCGGACGTGTACCACGCTATGGCATCCGAAAGACCGTACAGACAGAAGGAAAGTTCTTTTAAAGTAATCGAGTTAATGAGGGAAGAGGAATTCGGCAAGTTTGATATGAAGGTAATTGAAGTACTTCACGAACTGATCAATAAGCTGTCGATTGGAACAAAAGTAAAACTTACGACTGACGAGATAGCAGAAGTCATTTACTTGCACCGTGACTTCCCGTTGCGTCCAATCGTGAAAGTTCTAGATACGGGCACGCATACTGATCTATCGTCTAATAGAAGGATCTCTATAGTTAAGATCTTTTAATAGAATAACTTTGTAAACAATGAGGAAAGTAAGCTATTTTATGCGGATGTGCATTTCTACATTGGAATTTATAGTGGAATCATATCCGTATTTCATTGTAGGTATGGTGTTTTCAAGGATTTAATTAAAATAATTTATAAAAGTGCTTGCATTCTCATAAATAGGGTGGTATATTTATAAGCGTCGCATCAAGCAGTTACGAAAACATCAAACTTAACAAGAAAAACTTTTTGAGTAAAAGTGTTGACAACAAAACGATGAGATGTTAATATAAGAAAGTTGCCTCTTACGAGAGACCAACGAAATGAACCTTGAAAACTGAACAGCAAAACGTTAACGAAATACAGTTTGTGCATCTAACGATGACATAAACAAAATGAGTATCTTAATTGATGCCAGCAAATGAAACTCGAGCTAATCGAATTTCTCTTATGGAGAGTTTGATCCTGGCTCAGGACGAACGCTGGCGGCATGCCTAATACATG
>NZ_PDYL01000009.1:0-153842 GCF_002743035.1 Sporosarcina sp. P12(2017) | reverse complement strand
GCTTTACTCAAAGAGTCTAGTAACGATGGCGAAGAGGTCACACCCGTTCCCATACCGAACACGGAAGTTAAGCTCTTCAGCGCCGATGGTAGTTGGGGGTTTCCCCCTGTGAGAGTAGGACGTTGCTAGGCACGCGAAGCCATTCCCTTTGTGGAATGGCTTTTTTGTGTTTTATAAAATACTGTTGCTTAATGAGTTGTAAGGAAATCATATATAATTCTTCAATACCTAACCTGTAAAATCAGTAAATGCTCATGCATTTTCAATATCCGCTCAATAAATTCGGTCGTGTGCTCTATGTTTACCGTGTTCCGCTCAATGACCCAAGACAAGCGCTCAATCGCTCCGCGTATCCGCTCAATGACCTAAGACAAGCGCTCAATCGCTCCGTCTATCCGCTCAATGACCCAAGACAAACGCTCAATCGCCCTGCGTATCCGCTCAACGACTCCAGGCAAGCGCTCAAGCGTCGCGCCTATCCGCTCAATCACCCTAAGAAAAACAGTGCTGCTCTATACATCCCACACTCCGCTCTACAAACTGAGTCAATAACTCTATCCATCTCACAACCCTCACAGTCTCTCACCATACTCTACTATTTAAAAGACTTTCCTTGAGTTTTTAACGAAGGCGCGATACGATTATCCTACTTGTTTAAAGGAGTGGTGCAATGGTAATGATATTAATTATTTTCACGATCAATATTGTCTATGTAACGTTTATGACAATACGAATAATCCTGACACTCAAAGGCTATCGTTATATTGCCGCAACAGTGAGTATGATTGAAACGGTAGTATACGTCATCGGGCTTGGATTGGTGCTGGATAATTTAGATCAAATCCAAAACTTGATAGCTTATGCACTTGGGTATGGTATCGGGGTTATTATCGGTTCGAAAATTGAAGAACGTTTAGCACTCGGATATATAACGGTGAACGTGATAACAGCAGATGTCGATAAGGAAATGCCTGCTGAATTGCGCCGACTAGGTTATGGTGTGACAGACTCATCAGCTAATGGATTAAGTGGTAATCGTTCTACAATGCAGATTCTGACGCCTCGTAAATATGAAGTGCAACTGTATAAAACGATAACGGAACTCGATCCGAAAGCATTTATTATATCGTATGAGCCTAAGTCGATACACGGTGGATTCTGGGTGAAGAGTGTGAAAAGAGGCAAGTTATTTAAATGAGTAAACAAAAGATGTGGTTTGATAGAGAAGAAAATGAAACACTCGAGGAATGTTTGGAGAGAATTCAGAGCTTGGGATATACCGTTGTTGCCAGGCGTGAGAAGCCACTATTTAAACAGGTTGGAGAAGAGTATATTCCGATTAGACAGCAAACACAGTTTCAAGGGATCAAAAATAGCTAATAACTGTCAGTAGAAAGAGAACAGATGGTTATTCATTCATATGTCAACTTAAAAGCGAATGATTGTAAAAGACTTATATTATAATGTTCGTCTTTTAGTTGACGGATTATGTAATAATTGATAATATAATAAGAGTAAATGAGTTCCCCGTATATGCTGCAGAATTGGCTGTGGCGTTTCTACCATGACACCGTAAATGTCTACACTATGTGGGAAAGCAATTTTTCTTGGATAATCATGGAGAATGGCTAAGTTATGTTAGCTATGTATCCATTTTGGTAAGGGTCCTTGAAAGTTCTGCTTTTTGTGCATGTGAAAAGTGGAGTTTTCAAGGACCTTTTTATTATTTTATATTAAATCATCTTGTGCATGAAGGAGCGGATTAGATTTGGAACCAAAAATTGGTGTCATTATGGGCAGTAAGAGCGACTGGGAAACAATGAAGCATGCATGCGACGTATTGGATGAGCTAGGCGTTTCTTATGAAAAGAAAGTAGTGTCAGCCCACCGTACGCCGGATTTTATGTTTGACTATGCGGAACAAGCAGAAAAAAAAGGATTACACGCTATTATCGCAGGAGCAGGCGGAGCCGCCCATCTACCAGGGATGGTTGCAGCAAAAACGCTAGTTCCTGTTATTGGTGTGCCTGTGCAATCTAAAGCATTGAATGGCATGGACTCGCTATTATCCATCGTTCAAATGCCAGGAGGCGTACCTGTAGCGACTGTGTCAATCGGTAAAGCGGGTGCTACAAATGCTGGCCTTTTAGCGGCTCAAATGCTCTGTGTACAAGATGGAGAATTACGTAATAAACTGCAGCAAAGACGCGATGAAATGAAGAAAATCTCGTTGGAAAGCAGTGGTGAACTGAATTGAAAATGATTAAACCAGGACAGACGATCGGTATCATCGGTGGTGGTCAATTGGGGCGGATGATGGGACTTGCAGCAAAAGAGGCTGGTTTCAAGATTGCGGTACTTGATCCAACAAAAAATTCCCCTTGCGGACAGTTGGCGGATATCGAAATCGTTGCACCGTATAATGATGAAGAAGCGTTGAATGAATTAAGCCAAGTAAGTGATGTCATTACATTTGAATTTGAAAATATCGATTATAAAGGATTGAAACGGCTGACAAAGAAAGCCTATGTACCCCAAGGTGCTGAATTAGTCCGTATCACGCAAAATCGTATCAATGAAAAGGCTGAGATTCAAGCGGCTGGAGTACCGGTTGCGCCTTACATAACCGCTGAGACATATGAAGAGTTAGTACAGAAAATTGATGAACTAGGATTCCCTTGTATCGTGAAAACCGCTTTTGGCGGCTATGACGGTAAAGGTCAAGTGAAGCTTGAAGCGAAAGAGCAAATTGAAAGTGCCAAAGATCTTTTTACACACTCTTCTTGTATAGCAGAAGCTTTCGTTCCTTTTGATAAAGAGATTTCCGTTATTATTCAAAGAAATCTAGCAGGACAAACCTATTGCCTGCCAATAGCAGAGAATATTCATAAGCATCATATCCTGCACGAATCAATTGTACCGGCACGAGTAGATGAGGCGGTTTTGGAGCAAGCCGAAGATGCAGCAAAGAAAATTGCAAGCCATTTAGAGTTAGTAGGGACACTAGCAGTTGAAATGTTCGTACTGCCTGACGGTACAATCATTATTAATGAATTAGCGCCACGCCCGCATAACTCTGGTCACTACTCAATAGAGGCATGTAACATCTCACAATTCCATCAGCATATCCGTGCGGTCTGTGGTTGGCCGTTACGTGAGCCGAAGTTATGGGCACCATCCATTATGGTGAATGTACTTGGAGAACATGTAGCACCGCTTCAAGAGCGCATCGCGGATTATCCAGATTGGTCCATTCATTTATACGGCAAAGCAGAAGTAAAAGAAAAACGTAAAATGGGTCATGTCACGATCATGACGGAAAATCTTGATGAAACATTGCAAGAAATTGAGCAGTCCGGTATATGGCAAGATAATAACTAATAAAAAACTATTATTTCCACTTTGGGAGGAACCGACAATGACGAAAGTAACTATTTATGTAACACTACGTGAAAGTGTTGTAGATCCACAAGGCATCGCGACAACTGAAGCACTTCAAAAGATTGGCTATGAAGAAGTGAAAAGTGTAAGAGTTGGAAAACTGATCGAATTACAGCTTGATGGATCAGAAGAGACAATCGAAGCACGTGTGAATGAAATGTGTAACGATCTATTGATTAATAAAGTCATTGAAGATTATCGCTTTGAAATCGGGGAGGTTGCCAGCAAATGAAGTTCGCCGTTTTAGTATTCCCAGGTCTTACTTGTGATCTTGATATGTACCATGCAATTGAGGAAACAGTAAAGCAAGATGTTGAATACGTTTGGCATACAGAAGCCGATCAACTCGATCAATTCGATGCGGTTCTATTACCGACAGGCACTTCATACGGCAACTACTTACGTCCGGGTGCATTGGCGAAAAGTTCACCTGCTTGTAAACAGTTACAAGCATTTGCTGAATCAGGTAAATTGGTTCTGGGTGTAGGTAATGGTTTCCATATCTTAGTAGAAGCAGGTATCCTTCCAGGTGGATTCTTACGTAATCAGAGTTTGAAATTCCGTTCAGCTCGAGAAACAGTACGAGTGGAAAATAATAACACAGCTTTCACCAAAGAATATACACAAGGTCAAGTGCTCACATTGCCAGTAGCTAACGAATTTGGTAACTACTACGCTGACGAACAGACAGTAGAAGAACTTAAAAATAATAATCAAATCGTTTTCACATATGCGAATGAAAATACAGATGGCAGTACAGAAGCAATCGCAGGGATCACGAATGAAAAAGGTAATGTACTCGGTATGATGCCACTTCCTGAACGTGCAGTGGAAGAAATCATCGGTGGAACAGATGGAACAGCTTTATTCCAATCAATCATGAACAATCGGGGTGAACAGCATGTCAATTAATCACGAACCTACAGCGGAGCAAATCAAAGAAAATCGTTTATATCTCCAAATGGGCATGACAGATGCAGAGTATGAGCGTGCAGTAGAAAAACTTGGACGTACTCCGAATTACGTAGAAACAGGTCTGTTTTCTGCTATGTGGTCAGAGCATTGTTCGTATAAAAGCTCAAAGTCTGTATTACGCAGATTTCCTACCGAAGGTGCACGTGTACTACAAGGGCCAGGTGAAGGGGCTGGAATTGTAGACATCGGTGATAATCAAGCTGCCGTGTTTAAAATGGAATCTCATAACTCACCATCAGCAATCGAGCCTTTCATTGGTGCAGCAACAGGTGCAGGCGGAATCATTCGTGACGTATTTTCTATGGGTGCGCGTCCGGTAGCATTAGTCAATTCACTTCGTTTCGGAGATTTAACAGATCCTCGTGATAAATTCTTGTTTGAAGAAGCAGTTGCTGGAATTGCGAGTTACGGTAACGCGATGGGAATTCCAACAGTAGCTGGTGAAGTTCAGTTCGATCAGTGCTATTCTAAGCGTCCGTTGGTCAACGCAATGGCAGTCGGTTTGTTGAATCATGAAGATATTCAAAAAGGTGTCGCAGCTGGTATTGGCAACACAGTGATATACGCAGGCGCTACAACAGGTCGCGATGGAATTCACGGAGCCACCATGTCTTCTTCCGAACTATCTATTGAAGAAGAGCAAGAACTGCCGGTAATGCAAGCAGGAGATCCATTCATTGAAAAGCTATTGATGGAAGCTTGCTTAGAGCTAGTTCAATCAGATGCGTTGATCGGTATTCAGGATATGGGTGCAGCAGGTCTTACTTCTTCAGCAGCTGAGATGGCTTCAAAAGCTGGTTATGGTGTGGAATTGAACTTGGATCTTGTACCACAGCGTGAAGAGAATATGACAGCGTATGAAATGATGCTGTCTGAATCTCAGGAACGTATGTTGATCGTTGTGAAAAAGGGTCGTGAAGAAGAAGTTATTGCATTATTCACGAAGTACGGAATTACTGCAGCAACTATCGGTCATGTAACAGATGATAAAATGCTCCGTTTGCTTCATAAAGGCGAAGTCGCAGCAGAAGTTTCAGCAGATCTACTAGCTGAAGATGCACCTAGCTATCAGAAAGAATCAAAAGAACCTACATCGTTTGCGGAAAACCAGGCGATTGAAAATACAGAACCACAAGTAACGAACTTGAAAGAAACGCTACTCGATTTATTGCAACGTCCAACGATTGCTTCAAAAGAGTGGGTCTACAATCAATTCGATACAGGTGCAAGAACGAATACAGTACTAGCACCAGGAGCATCAGCAGGTGTAATCCGTGTTAGAGGAACAAATAAAGGTATTGCGATGACAGCGGATTGTAACTCTCGATTCATTTATTTGGATCCGGAAGTTGGCGGTAAAATTGCCGTTGCTGAAGCTGCACGTAACCTTGTCTGTTCAGGTGCAGAGCCAATCGCGCTGACTGACTGCTTGAACTTTGGTAGCCCGGACAAGCCTGAAGTATTCTGGCAGTTGGAAAAATCAGCTGACGGTATTTCTGAAGCGTGTCGTAAACTGAATGCACCGGTCATTGGCGGTAACGTATCTCTTTCCAATGAAGTAAACGGTGTGCCAATCTATCCAACGCCAACAATTGGTTTGGTAGGAATCGTTCATGATTTAAGTCAAGTGACAACACCTGGTTTCAAACAAGCCGGAGATGCGATCTACTTGATTGGTCAAACAGAAACAGAATTCGGTGGCAGTGAACTGCAACAAATGATCGAAGGAAAGATCTTCGGTAAATCACCTGCAATCGATTTGGATATAGAAGCAACTCGTCAGCAACAACTTCTTGAAGCAATCCAAGCGGGATTGATTCAATCGGCTGATGATTTGTCTGAAGGTGGATTTGCAGTAGCGCTTTGTGAAGGTACATTCGGTTCACAAGGTTTGGGTGCTGATGTAACAGTGGAAGGCTCAGCAATCACTGCGTTGTTCAGTGAAACACAGTCACGTTTCTTGGTTACGGTACAAGCTGATCAAGTAGCTGCGTTTGAAGGGAAAGTTCAAGATGCAGTGAAAATCGGAACAGTGACAGATGGCGAAGAAATCGTCATTAAAGATGCAGAAGGAACTG
Organism: Sporosarcina sp. P12(2017); assembly: GCF_002743035.1. NCBI lineage: Bacteria > Bacillati > Bacillota > Bacilli > Caryophanales > Caryophanaceae > Sporosarcina > Sporosarcina sp. P12(2017). Next base: position 147,348 of record NZ_PDYL01000009.1, on the reverse strand, counting down.
TCCTAATAGAAGGGACGGTAGAAGAATTCCAAACTGCTTGGAAAGGGGCTATTGCATGCTTGCTGAACTCAGAGGACTAAACGAAGAGTGCGGCGTATTTGGTATTTGGGGACATGACGATGCTGCACAGCTCAGCTATTACGCATTGCATGCTCTTCAGCATCGTGGACAGGAGGGAGCCGGTATCGTCGTTAAAGGCGATAACGGTCTCCATGCAGTGAAAGGTGAAGGTCTAGTCAATGAAGTGTTCTCAGGCGAAAAACTGAATTCACTTGAAGGACGTGGCGCAATTGGACAAGTTCGCTATACGACAAAAGATGGACGTGGTATAGAAAATGTTCAGCCGCTAGTTTTCCGTTCAACAACTGGTAGCTTGGCAATCGCACATAACGGTAACCTGATCAATGCGACAGATTTAAAAGAACATTTGGAGCGTCAAGGTAGTATCTTCCAAAGTACATCCGATACTGAAGTACTCGCTCACTTGATCAAACGTAGCAGTGGTTCACGTAATCATCGAGAACGGGTGAAAAAGGCACTTAGTATTCTAAAAGGTGCATTTGCATTCGTTTTAATGACAGATGAAGGTTTGATGGTTGCACAAGATCCAAACGGTATGCGCCCATTATCTTTAGGGAAAATTGGTGATGCGTGGGTTGTTGCATCCGAAACTTGTGCATTTGAAATTATCGGTGCTGAACATGTTCGTTCTGTGGAACCTGGTGAATTGCTGATTATCAATGATGAAGGATTATCGTCCGAGCGTTTTGCAGAACCGGCAGATAATGCGATGTGTTCTATGGAATATGTCTACTTTTCCCGTCCTGATTCAAATATCGACGGAATTAATATTCATGCTGCACGTAAACGTTGTGGTAAACAATTGGCTCGTGAAGTACAGATTAGTGCAGATGTCGTCACAGGGGTTCCAGATTCGAGCATCTCTGCTGCAATTGGATTCTCTGAACAAAGCGGTATTCCGTATGAGCTCGGATTAATCAAAAATCGCTATGTCGGACGAACGTTTATTCAACCATCTCAAGCGCTGCGTGAACAAGGTGTGAAGATGAAGCTATCACCTGTACATCAAGTCGTTGATGGTAAGCGTGTGGTTATGGTTGATGATTCAATCGTTCGTGGTACAACATCTAAACGAATAGTTTCAATGCTTCGCGATGCGGGCGCTAAAGAAATACATGTTGTCATTGCTTCACCACCTTTGATCGCTCCGTGTTATTACGGTGTAGATATTAGTTCAGATTCAGAATTACTTGCAACGGGTCGTACTATAGAAGAAATGCGTGATGAGATCGGCGCAGATTCCCTATCATTCCTATCAATAGATGGAATGCTGGAATCGAATGGTCGGTCAGCTGAAATGAAAAACTGCGGACAATGCTTAGCTTGTTTCACGGGTGAGTATCCAACAGAGATTTATTCGGATACGACAATGCCGCACGAAAAAGAAATCGTACGATAGGAGGCCTTTCCATGTCGAAGGCATATGAAAAAGCGGGAGTTAATATAGAAGCTGGCTATGAGTCAGTTGAACGCATGAAGTCTCACGTAGCACGAACATCCCGAAAAGGGGTAGCAGGTGCATTTGGTGGGTTCGGCGGAATGTTCGATCTATCTGCGCTCGAATATAAAGAACCGGTACTCATTTCCGGTACAGACGGTGTTGGAACGAAATTGAAATTGGCTTTCATGGCGGACCGTCATGACACGATCGGAATTGACTGTGTCGCAATGTGTGTGAATGATATCGTGGCACAAGGTGCAGAGCCATTGTATTTCCTTGACTATGTTGCACTAGGTAAAGCGGTCCCTGAAAAAGTGGAAGCAATCGTTAAAGGTGTAGCGGATGGTTGTGTACAATCGGGTGCGGCCTTGATAGGTGGAGAAACGGCTGAAATGCCAGGTCTTTACGAAGAAGATGAATATGATTTGGCTGGCTTTGCTGTAGGAGCTTGTGAAAAGAGCAAGCTGGTTACAGGCGAGCGTGTACAAGAAGGTGACGTATTAGTTGGAATCGCATCGAGCGGTATTCACTCGAACGGTTTCTCTTTAGTACGCCATATTGTATTTGAACAATTGGGCGCAGATATTAACGGTACGATTGAAGGCCATGAAAATCTCGGTACAGTAGCGGATGCATTGTTAAAGCCAACTAAGATCTACGCAAAGCCGGTACTTGAAATGCATCAAAAGCTTGATGTGCACTCCATGGGTCATATTACGGGTGGTGGATTCTTCGAAAACCTTCCACGTATGTTCTCTGAAGGATTTGGAGTAGAAGTAGATTTAGGTGCTTGGCCTGTACTTCCTGTATTCCACATGTTGAAAGCAAAAGGCGAATTAACAGATCGTGATTTATATAGCGTATTCAATATGGGTGTTGGGTTCGTCGTAGCCTTACCGGAAGCAGAAGCTGATCAAGCAATCGAAATCGCTAAAGCACATGGTGAAGAAGCATATGTAATCGGACGTGTTACGAAGCAAGAAGGCGTAACATTTAACGGTGAGCATGACGGGACATTGTCATAATGAATAAAGTAAAGATCGCAGTATTTGCTTCAGGGAGCGGCAGTAACTTTGCCGCTTTGGCAGAAGCTTGTAAAGCGGAGCGCATTCCAGCTGAAATCGTTTTAATGGTGACAGATAAACCGGATGCTTTCGTCAATGAACGGGCAAACGAAATAGGTATACCAATTGCGGCCATTCGTCCTCGTGATTTCGAAACAAAAAAAGCATATGAGCAAGCAGTACTTGAAGCATTACAAGAAGCACAAGTGGAGTGGCTAATATTGGCTGGCTATATGCGATTGATCGGTCCTGTTTTATTAGAAGCATATCCTGAACGGATCATCAATATCCATCCATCGTTATTGCCTTCATTCCCAGGTAAGGATGCGATTGGACAAGCTGTAGCTGCCGGCGTTAAAGTAACAGGTGTTACAGTTCATCTTGTAGATGAAGGAATGGATACAGGTCCGATTTTAGCACAACGTGCAGTGGACGTTATTGATGGCGATGCCGAGCGAACTGCTTTAGCTATCCATGCCGTGGAACATGAATTATATACCACAACATTGCAAAACTTATTTAAAAAATGAAGAGCCTGTTGAGATGACAGGCTTTTTTTATAAACTGGAGGGAATTTCTTTGAAAAAACGCGCATTGTTAAGCGTATCGGATAAAAGTGGAATACTAGAATTTGCGAAAGAACTCGAACAGCTTGGATATGAATTATTATCTACTGGTGGTACAATGAAGCATTTGAAAGACAATGGTATTGCTGTAACGGCTGTAGATGAAGTAACAGGATTCCCAGAAATCATGGAAGGCCGCGTGAAAACATTGAATCCGATGATTCACGGTGGATTACTTGCAAAACAAGATGACCCTGGACATCAAGCGCAAATGGAAGAACACGGCATCCAGCCAATCGATGTAGTCTGTGTTAACTTGTATCCATTCAAAGAAACGATTTCTAAACCAGACGTATCAGCAGAAGATGCGATCGAAAATATTGATATTGGTGGACCAGCAATGCTTCGCGCATCTGCAAAGAATCATACATACGTAACTGTCATTGTGGATGCAGCTGACTACGGTGCGGTACTCGACGAACTGAAAGCGGATGGCAAGACGACTCTTGAAACACGCCGTCGTTTAGCAGCTAAAGTATTCCGTCATACAGCAGCCTATGATTCATTGATTTCAGGCTACTTGACAGATCTTGCAGGCGAACAATTCCCAGAACAAGTTACCTATACATACGAGTTGAAGCAACCATTGCGTTATGGAGAAAATCCTCATCAGCAGGCAGCATTCTATAGTCGCCCGCTTGGATCGGATTTCTCGATCGCCTATGCAGAACAGCTTCACGGAAAAGAATTATCTTATAACAATATCCAGGATGCGAATGCAGCGATTCAAATTGTAAAGGAATTCACTGAGCCTGCAGCCGTTGCGGTTAAGCACATGAATCCATGTGGTGTAGGTACAGGAGAGACTATTGCAGAAGCTTTCCAAAAAGCTTATGAAGCGGATTCTACGTCTATTTTTGGTGGAATTATTGCGTTGAATAAAGAAGTGGACCAGGAAACAGCCGTGCAACTTGCTGATATATTCCTTGAAATTGTCATTGCTCCTTCATTTACAGAAGAAGCACTTGAGACATTAACGAAGAAGAAAAACATTCGTCTCTTAACGATTTCATTTGAACAGCAGAAAAAAGATCAGTGGAACACGGTATCCGTTGAAGGTGGATTGTTGATGCAACAACCTGATGCGCATGGTTTTGAAGAAGCAGATATCAAAGTGGCAACAGACCGAGAGCCGACTGAAGCAGAATGGAATGCGATGAAACTGGGTTGGGCAGTTGTCAAGCACGTGAAGTCCAATGCGATCGTCGTAACAGATGAGCATATGACAATCGGTGTAGGTGCAGGTCAGATGAACCGTGTAGGTGCTGCGAAAATTGCTCTGACACAAGCAGGCGAACGTGCAAAAGGAGCAGCTCTTGCATCTGATGCATTCTTCCCTATGGATGATACAGTTGAAGCAGCGGCAAAAGCAGGTATTACGGCAATCATTCAACCGGGTGGTTCAGTAAAAGATGCAGATTCCATTAAAAAAGCCAATGAATACGGCATTACGATGGTATTCACGGGTGTACGTCATTTTAAACACTAAGAGTGCAGGGAGTAGATCAACATGAAAGTTCTTGTAATTGGAAGTGGCGGTCGTGAACATGCGATAGCCAAACAGTTTAACCAAGCGCCTTCTGTATCAGAAGTATTTGTCGCGCCTGGCAACGACGGTATGCAGCAAGATGCAACATGTGTGCACATTGCAGCTACAGACTTTGAGGCTTTGGCAAATTTTGCAATCGAACAGCGTGTTACGTTGACGTTCGTTGGACCGGAACAGCCGCTAGCGGAAGGAATTGCTGATTATTTCTTAGCTAAAGGTTTAACAGTATTCGGCCCGACTCAAGCGGCTGCTCGCATCGAAGGCAGTAAGTCATTCGCCAAGGAAATCATGGACAAGTATGATATTCCAACAGCGGCTTATGGAACATTCACGGATGCTGAAGAAGCAAAGTCATTCATCCGCGAACAAGGTGCCCCAATTGTTGTGAAAGCTGATGGATTAGCAGCTGGAAAAGGTGTAATCGTCGCGATGGAATTACAGGAAGCGTTAGATGCGGTAGATGACATGATCGGCAATCAAAAGTTCGGTGAATCATCATCACGTGTGGTGGTAGAAGAATTTCTCGATGGTGAAGAGTTCTCTTATATGTCGTTCGTTCATGACGGACAAATCTACCCAATGGTAATTGCACAAGATCACAAACGTGCGTATGACGGTGATCGCGGTCCGAACACTGGCGGAATGGGAGCATATTCTCCAGTACCGCAAATTTCGGATGCAATTGTGCAAGAAGCATATGATCGCGTAGTCGTACCTACTGTCGAGGCTATGACGGAAGAAGGAATTCCTTTTACAGGTATCCTCTATGCTGGTTTAATACTTACTGAACAAGGTCCAAAAGTTATTGAATTCAATGCCCGCTTTGGTGACCCAGAAACGCAAGTTGTCTTACCGCGGATGAAATCGGATTTTGGTAAGTTCATGGAAGCACTAATGGCTGGAGAATCATTCGATCTTCAATGGTATGAAGAAGCGATGTTAGGCGTTGTCATTGCATCGGAAGGGTATCCTTCTGATGTAGTGAATGGCCGTGCACTCCCAAACCTTGATGTACTGACTGATAAAGGACTTGACGTCTTTCATGCAGGCACAAAGCTAGAAGATGATCACTTCGTCGGAAACGGTGGGCGTGTACTTCTTGTTGCAGCGAAAGCAGCTACGTTAAAGGAAGCACAGGAGAAAGTCTACAATGGCCTTGCTGATCAATCATGGGATGGATTCTTCCACCGTACGGATATTGGATGGCGTACATTTGAATAAAAAATTAAATGGGACTGTCTTAGAAGTGTTGTATTACTTCTAAGACAGTCTTTTTTAATACTATAGGAAGGCGTTTGAAGTCTGTAAACATGTAGTAGATGCTGCATACAATTTATTCAGCTTGGGAAAATCAAGTTATCCACAACATATTATATAATTTGTGGTTTGTTAGTGGAGAAAGTGTGAGTAAGTTGTTGGTAATGTGTGTAAGTATTCAGTATCTTGTGGATTAATAAAAAGTCGCTTGTGGACAACATTTATGTGACGTAGCTATTCCAGATTGAATTGCTATGTTACGATAAAGCAATAGTTAACAAACTAGAAAACTACTTTTAGGGACGGTGATCGGCATGTGGAGTGCGAAAGAAATACAGTCACAACTTGCAATTATTGATGGACAGAAAGCTCCTGATATCGTAATTAAAAATGCTACGTACTTACATTCTATATTCAAGAAATGGGCGCAAGGAAACATTTGGATTCAAGGTGACCGAATCATTTATGTAGGGGAGCGCATGCCGGCTATGCTTGAAGGAACAGAATGTGTTGATGCTTTCGGCAAGAAAATAGTCCCGGGATACATCGAGCCGCATGTTCATCCCTTCCAATTATATAATCCAGAAACATTTGCTGACTATGCAGCACGTCGAGGAACAACAACTTTTATCTCAGATAATCTCATCTTGTTCTCGATGCTGGATCAGCAAACAGCGTTTACGTTTATTGATCAACTGAATGAACTGCCATTCTCATTTTATTGGTGGGCACGTGTTGATTCGCAAACTGTATTGCAAAATGAAAAAGAGCTTTTCAATCCCGTAGATATTGTGAAATGGATGGAGCGTCCTGATGTATTGATGACAGGAGAGCTGACAGGTTGGCCTAGACTACTACAAGGTGATCAAAATATCATGCAGTCTTTAATGGAATCAAAACGACTTGGTAAAAAGATCGAAGGACATTTCCCAGGCGCATCGGAACGTACACTGGCCCGAATGAAATTGCTTGGAGCAGACGGCGATCATGAGGCGATGACTGTGGACGAAGTGGAAAGACGATTGCAGCAAGGCTATGCTGCCACATTACGCTACTCTTCAATTCGTCCAGACCTTCCAGATTTATTGAAAGGTATTGTTGAGAAGGAATGGGATGTTTTTGATCATTTGATGATGACGACAGATGGTTCCACACCATCGTTCTACCGTGAAGGCGTAATGGACCAATGCATTCAGATAGCACTTGACGCGGGAGTACCACCGATCGATGCGTATCAAATGGCATCATATAACGTGGCGAGGTACTACGATATTACGGATTTGCATAGTGTAATTGCGACAGGCCGTTTTGCGACATTGAACTTTTTAGAGGATGAACATAATCCAGTGCCAACTGATGTATTATCAAAAGGGAAGTGGGTACTCCGAGATAGTATATCTTCTGATGCTTTCAAAGCGGTGGACTGGAAAGCGTTGCCGGCATTTGAATTACCTTATAAACTGACAGATGAAGACTTCACATTCCCATCTTCAATGGGAATTCAAATGATGAATGATGTGATTACGAAAGTATATGAAAGCGAACTGGATCTCAGTAGTCCAACTATTGCTTCTGGTGATGAATGCTATTTGATGTTATTGGATAAGAAAGGCAAGTGGCGAGTCAATACGATGTTGAAAGGGTTCGGGAATAATCTGCAAGGTTTTGCATCTTCCTATTCAAATACGGGTGATGTATTATTGATTGGGCAGGATTGGCAAGAGATGAAGAGAGCGTTTAATGAAATTAAGAAAATAGGCGGGGGCATGGCACTCGCTGAAAATGGTAAGATAATTGAAACGTTACCACTACAAGTTGCCGGCGGATTGTCTGTTCAACCGATGGAAACCATCATTGAAGAAGAGTTAGCTATGAAAAAGGCATTAAGAGAGCGTGGCTATGCGCATGGAGATGCCGTATATACGCTGTTATTCCTTCAGTCTGTTCACTTGCCGTATGTCCGCATCACGCCGATTGGTGTCGTGCAAGTAATGAAAAATGAACTATTAATACCTCATGTAGAAAGGTAGGAACATATATTGAGATGGAATGGACGAAAGTTACTCTTGACGGCCGCGGTTAGCTTGTTATGTCTTGGGGGTTGTTCTTCGAAAGGTCAACCTGAACCAGAGGAACAACAAAATTCGATTGAAGTATCTCCTTTTACAGGTGAAATTACAGATGCAATCGACAACCGTCCTATTATAGCAACAATTAGTAATATACCTGCTGCTCGTCCACAGTCGGGACTTTCAGATGCAGATCAGATATATGAATTCTTAGCAGAAGGTCAAGTTACGCGCTTCGCTGCACTATTTCAAAGTAAAGTACCTGATCAGATAGGTCCTATTCGAAGTGCTCGTGATTATTTCGTAAACTTAGCAGAAGGTATGGATGCATTTTATATCGCTCACGGTTATAGTCCGGATGCAAAGAAATTACTTGATGATCGGGTAGTCGATCATATAAATGGCATAAATCATGACGGGACTTTATTCGAACGTTCAGCAGATCGTCAAGCTCCGCATAACTCGTATATTTCAAAGAAACATATTGCAGAAGCATTTGGTCTTGTGAATGCATCTGAAAAAATCACTGCACAGCCGTCCTTTTCTTTCCTTAATCCTGATGAAAGTGATAAAATAGGGGATATAGCATCAGCGGTTCAAGTATCGTACAGTTCAGATCCGAATTTCATTAGTACGTATCAATATGATCAAGAAGAAAATCGGTATTATCGATCTGTAAACGGTATTGATACAGTAGATAAGTTAAACGAACGACGTATAGAACTGGCGAATATCATCGTGATGGAAATGGCTCATCAAACAGTTGATCAACAAGGCAGGCTCACAATTGATCTAGAATCTGGCGGCCAAGCTATGCTGTTTCATGAAGGGATCGCTAAACCGATCGAATGGCAAAATAAAGATGGATTTTTAACTCCAGTGGAACAAGGTGTACCTGTTAAATTAACAGCCGGGAAAACTTGGATCCACATTGTGCCATCATTATCAGGTCCTTCTACTTCCGTCACTTATACTCCGTAAGATCGACATAGAGAGAGGGCGAGAACATGCAAATAGATAAAATCCGCGGAGAACAAATAGATCAGTTGTTCCAAGCAATTCTAGAACTAAAAGATGTAGAAGAATGTTATATGTTTTTCGATGATATTTGCACGATGAGTGAAGTCCAATCACTGGCACAAAGACTGGATGTAGCCCATAAACTCAAACTGAAAAAAACCTATGACAGCATCCAACAAGAAACAGGCGCAAGTACAGCTACGATCTCCCGCATACGCCGTTGCGTAGACTACGGGTCTGGTGGCTACAACCTTATGTTGGATCGACTTTACCCTGAACTTCAAAACAATCAAACAAAAAACAACTAACACAACCGGCCAGGGATAATACCCCACCGGTTTTTTAAAAGTTATATATAACTACTATGACAAAAGAAGGTGGAAATAAAAAATGGACTATAAAACATGGCGACATGCATTTAAAATTGATCCAGCGAAAAATATATCAGATAAACAAGTAGAAGCCATAGCGGAGTCTGGAACGGATGGAGTCATCATTGGTGGGTCTGACGGTGTCACATTGGAAAACGTACTTGATTTACTTGCACGTTTCCGTCGTTTTTCCGTACCACTTGCATTGGAAGTATCTACTGTTGAATCCGTCACGCCAGGATTCGATTATTACTTCATTCCAACTGTCTTAAACACAACGGATTCAAAATGGCTGAACGGCTTGCATCACGAAGCCCTTCGGGAATACGGCCATATGATGAACTTCGATGAGCTGGTTACAGAAGGTTACTGCATTTTTAATCTGGATTGTACAGCTGCAAAGGTGACTGGCGTAGACCGTGTTCCGGATGAAGAAGATGTACAAGCATATGCACGGATGGCTGAGCACTTATTTACCTTGCCGATTTTTTATTTAGAGTACAGTGGGCAATACGGCGATCCACAAATTGTTCGGTCAGCAAAAGAATTACTTACTAACACGCGTCTCTTTTATGGTGGTGGAATTCGCTCAACAGAACAAGCGAAAGAAATGGCGGCCATTGCAGATACTGTAGTGGTAGGAAATGTTGTATACGATGATCTACAAGTGGCTCTTAAAACAGTCGATGCTGTGAAATCTGTTCCTTTACCTATGTGAGTAGTATATAATTAGAACAAACGTTCCTAAAAGGCGGTACTAATATGAATAAACTATCAGATGATTTATTAAAAGGCATGAATCCCGAGCAAGCGCGTGCAGTCAAAACGACAGAGGGACCGTTGCTCATTATGGCGGGTGCAGGTTCAGGGAAGACTCGTGTATTGACGCACCGAATTGCATATTTGGTTGTGGAAAAACAAGTGTACCCGTCCAATATATTAGCCATTACATTTACAAATAAGGCGGCACGTGAAATGCGTGACCGAATTGATGGATTACTAGGTCCAGGCTCTGGAGAACGTATGTGGGTTTCAACTTTCCACTCGATGTGTGTTCGAATTTTACGCAGGTTCGTAGATCGAATCGGCTTATCTAAAAATTTCACTATCCTTGACAGTGCGGATCAATTGACTGCAATGAAACGTGTATTGAAAGAACTGAATCTCGATCCGAAACAGAATGATCCACGTGCGATGCTCGGAATTATTGGCAATGCGAAAAACGAATGTATAGACGCGATTGAATTCCGTAAAAATTCGAATCCTCAAAACCCTCATGAACGTACAGTAGCTGATATCTATGATCGTTATACTAAAAAGTTACGTCAAAACCAGTCGATGGATTTTGATGACTTGATCATGATGACAACAGTCTTGTTTGAACGAGTTCCTGAAGTGCTTGAGTATTATCAAAATAAATTTCAGTATATTCATGTGGATGAGTACCAAGATACAAACAATGCGCAGTATCGTCTCGTCAAAATGCTGGCATCAAAATTCCGTAATGTCTGTGTAGTAGGTGACTCCGATCAGTCGATCTATCGCTGGCGTGGTGCGGATATTGGTAACATACTATCTTTTGAAAAAGATTATAAAGAAGCGAATGTCATTCTTTTAGAGCAAAACTACCGTTCCACCAAGAGAATTTTGCAAGCAGCAAATGAAGTGATCGACAATAATAAAAGTCGCTATGATAAGAAATTGCGCACAGATAACCCCGAGGGTGAATTAATCTCCATTTATAAAGCGCGCGATGAAAAAGATGAATCACAATTTGTTGTCCAACAAATCATTGAATTGAAAGAAAAACTCGGATTACCATTGGATCAATTTGCAATTTTATACCGAACTAACGCACAGTCCCGTCTAATTGAGGAATACTTATTAAAGTCAAACCTTGATTATACAATTGTAGGCGGCACGAAATTCTATGATCGAAAAGAGATTAAAGATTTACTCGCTTACTTACGTCTAATTGCGAATCATGATGATGACCTAGCGCTGGCAAGAATTATTAATGAACCAAAACGAAGTATCGGTGCAACTTCATTTGAACGTATGGCGACGTTTGCATTACAAAATGACCGCTCCATTTTCGATTCATTGCAGGAAGTAGATTTTATGGGCTTACCTAAAAGAGCATTAACAGAAGCGGTGAAATTCCATGAATTGATCAATGGATTCACTCAAATGCAAGAATTTTTATCAATCACCGAACTAGTGAAAGAAGTTATTGACAAATCAGGCTATCGTGAGATGTTGGAAAAAGAAAAATCAATCGAGGCAGAAAGCCGTCTTGAAAACATTGAAGAGTTTTTATCGGTTACAGAAGCGTTTGAGAAACGTGCAGCTGAAGAAGAGGAAGAACCTTCCCTCGTTGCATTCTTGACTGACCTCGCTTTAGTAGCGGATATTGATACTTTAGATAAAGAAGAGAACACTTCCACCGAGAAAATCGTCCTAATGACGATGCACGCAGCAAAGGGCTTAGAATTCCCTGTGGTCTTTGTGCTTGGCATGGAAGAAAACATATTCCCACATATTCGAGCACTTGCAGATCCGGAAGAAATGGAAGAAGAACGAAGACTCGCGTATGTTGCGATTACACGCGCGGAACAGCGCCTTTACCTGACAAGTGCAGGTCACCGGATGTTGTTCGGTAAATCAAACTTCAATCAACCATCTCGTTTTCTCAATGAAATTTCAGACGAACTAACAGAGCTATTGGCAGATGGGAATGGCATGAGTGTGCCTTTCGCTCAAGCACCTAAAGCGAAAACCAGACGTCCTGCAGTCAAACGTCCGGCCTATAATGAAAGTGGCGGAGAAAAAATGCAGTGGAAACCAGGAGATAAGGCGTCCCATAAAATATGGGGAACTGGAACGGTTGTGAGTGTGAAAGGGAAGGCAGATGATATGGAACTGGACATTGCATTCCCTAACCCAGTAGGTATCAAGCGACTATTAGCTAAATTTGCACCGATTGAAAAAGAATAAAGCGTTCCTAAGGAGTGTGGAGAGTAGATGGATGATGTTCTAGAACTAGAGAAGCGGGTAGCGGAGCTCAATAAAACCTTGCATGAATACGGGCGTGCATACTATGAGTTGGATGCCCCTATCGTTCCCGATTCAGAATATGATGAGAAGATGAAGGAATTGTTGGCGATTGAAGAAGAACATCCTGACTTAATCTACCCGGATTCACCGACACAACGAGTTGGCGGAGCACCACTCGAGGTGTTTAATAAAGTCGTTCATCGTCATCCGATGCTTAGTTTGGCAAATGCATTTAACGAAGAAGACTTAAAGGATTTCGACAGGCGTGTGAAAGAAGCGACTGGGAATGCTGTGTACGTTTGTGAACTGAAGATCGATGGTCTTGCCGTTTCATTGCAATATGAAAATGGTCGTCTTGTACAAGGCGCTACTCGTGGAGACGGCTCAGTCGGAGAAGACATCACAGCCAACTTAAAAACTATTCGCTCGATACCGCATAAATTGGATGAGTCTTTAACAATTGAAGTGCGTGGCGAAGCGTATATGCCCAAGAATTCATTTGTTAAATTGAATGAAGACCGTGATGAAGCGGGTGAAGTACCTTTTGCCAATCCACGAAATGCAGCTGCAGGATCACTTCGTCAATTGGATTCAAAAGTAGCGGAGAGTAGAAATTTAGCTACTTTCATTTATGCAGTAGGCGGCGATGCGGAAGTATATGGCTTAGACAGTCACTCGGATGCGCTCAATAAAGTGGATGAACTAGGATTGACGACGAATAAGGAACGTAAGCGCTGTACGACAATTGAAGAAGTATTAGAATACGTAGCCTACTGGACAGAAAATAGACTCAACCTCGATTATGAAATTGATGGTATTGTAATAAAAGTTGATAACTTCGAATCGCAAGAACAACTGGGTTATACAGCAAAGAGTCCTAAATGGGCTATTGCTTATAAGTTTCCTGCAGAAGAAGTGCACACTCAACTGTTGGATATTGAGTTAAGCGTAGGCCGGACAGGTGTAGTGACACCAACAGGTATTCTGGAACCGGTTCTTGTAGCAGGTACAACAGTGGGGCGAGCATCTTTGCATAACGAAGACTTGATCCGTGAGAAAGATATTCGTATTGGTGATCACGTCGTGTTGCGAAAGGCAGGCGATATCATTCCCGAAATCGTCATGGCATTGAAAGAACAGCGAACGGGTGAAGAAGAACCGTTCCATATGCCTGATAACTGTCCTGTATGCGATTCAGAACTTGTTAGGATTGAAGGGGAAGTGGCGCTGCGTTGTGTGAATCCTAAATGTCCTGCGCAGATGAAAGAAGCATTAATCCATTTCGTTTCAAGAAGAGCCATGAATATCGATGGTGTTGGTGAAAAGCTAATTGAACAATTGTATACTACTGATTTGGTACAAGATGTATCTGATTTATATACCTTAACGAAAGAGTCACTATTGAGCTTGGAACGGATCGGAGAGAAATCCGCAACAAATATCTTGACGGCTATTGAACAGTCTAAAGAGAATTCATTAGAGAAATTGCTATTTGGGTTGGGCGTTCGCCATGTCGGTGAAAAAGTCGCAAGAATCTTAGCGGAAGAGTATCGTACCCTCGATGCGTTAGAACAAGCAACAGAAGAAGAACTTGTAAATATTTTTGAAATCGGTGCGATTGTTGCTGATTCTGTGACTACTTACTTTAGTACGGAAGAAGTTCAGGAAGTAATGAACAAGTTGCGTTCCTATGGTGTGAATACGGTTTATAAAGGTGCCACACGTGAAGAGTTGCCAACTACCGGACCTTTCGCTGGAAAAACAATTGTCCTAACAGGTAAGCTCGCGGAATTGACGCGTGGAGAAGCTAAAGAACGAATTGAATCGCTTGGCGGGACTGTCAGTGGCAGTGTCAGTAAGAAAACGGATCTGGTCATTGCAGGCGAAGATGCAGGCTCCAAATTGACGAAAGCGCAAGAATTAGAGATTGAAATTTGGGACGAACAAGCCATGCTTGATGCCCTTGGAGTGGATATGAATGAAAACAACGACTAAATGGCTTATGACGGGCATTCTGTCAGCAGTCTTGCTGACAGGGTGTGTACCGGCGCCGAGCGATGATTCGGAAAAAGCAGTGCAAGAAACAGAAGAAAGTGAGCAGGAAATGGTGCTCATTCCTGATACTCAAGTTAAAAAGGAGTACTACAGGACACCAGTTCCATTTAAAAAGAGTGCAAGCCGAGGGTTGGTCGTCAATAATCTCAATACGAAGTATGATATTCAGGAAACAGAGGAAGGCTTATTGCGCTTGTCTTCGCTATATTACGATCCTAAAGATTATTTCTTCCAGGAAGGTCAGTATATAGACCGCGATACTGCGAAGCAATGGATCTCCAGAAAATCAAACTTTGAAGCAGGTCTCAATCCTGCAATTACTGATGATATGTCACCAGCTCAAATTGCGGATGAAGCACCGATTTATCTTGCGCATATCGTAGAGCAAAACTACTTACAAATGACAGATGACAAAAAAGTGAAATTAGCGGGGATATCTATCGGACTTGCAATGAACTCGATTTATTATCCACGTGAAGGCAGCGAACGCCGGATTGATGATAAGACAATTGAAGAAAAAGGCAAGAAGATGGCAGATATTATTTTGAGTAGATTGCGTAGTAAACCGGAGCTTGCGGATATTCCAATAGCGGTCGGGTTGTTTAAGCAAGAAAGTCGAAACGATATTGTGCCAGGCACATATTTTGCCACTTCATTTGCTGCAAAAGGAAAAAAAGAATTTACTGGTTGGAAAGAAGTGGACGAGCAATATGTATTACTTCCCGCGTCTTCATCAACGGGAAATTATCGTGACTTGAATACGACATTCAAGAACTTCAAACAAGACATTGATGATTACTTCCCAAGCTTTGTGAATGTCATTGGAACAGCTTTCTATAAAGACCAGAAACTATATTCATTACGAGTGGAAATTCCTATACAATTTTTTGGCAAGACAGAGCTGATTGGATTTTCGCAATACTTGACTTCACTGGTTAAAACGCATTTTAAAGATGTTCCCATCGAAGTAAGTGTAACGTCAGTTAATGGACCCGAAGTGCTAATTGTGAATGACAATGATCGAGAAGAACCGTTTGTACACGTCTATGGATATTGACAGTTTTTAGGTAGTAACACGAACTTTCCAAGAAACTGATTAAATGGTATGATTAATTGTACGATTGCAAAATGAGGAGGAACAATGTATGACAACATTTTCGAATGAAGACGTCAAGTATTTTGCGGATTTCGTCCGTATTGGCCTCTCCGAAGAAGACAAAGAAAAATTCTCTGCACAGATAGCAGATTTGATTGAAAGTGTAAGTAATTTAAAAGAAGTGGATGTTACAGACGTAAAACCTATGACGCATCCAGTTGCTATGATCAACGTCTTACGTGAAGATGAGCCAAAAGATATCTTGGACCGTGAAGTAATGCTAGCCAGTGCAGAAGATCAGGAAGATGGACTTATCAAGGTCCCAGATATTCTGTAATCGAATTCGCAGTATAGAATACCATTCATGGCACAATGATAGTAGGAGGAAAAGTGATGACGTTAACTAGTAAAACAGCAACAGAACTTCAAGCTCTTTTACAAAAAGGGGAAGTTACTGCTAAAGAAATAACAGAAGCAACATTACAAACGATTGAACAACGAGAAGAGAAAATTCACGCGTTCATTCATGTCGCAAAAGAAGAGGCAACCAAACGTGCAGAACAGCTTGATCAAGAAGCTGCTAATACACGTGGCAGTCTTTTTGGAGTTCCAATCGGAATTAAGGATAATATTGTAACAAAAGATATGACGACAACATGTGCAAGTAAAATGTTGGAAGACTTCGTACCTGTTTATAATGCAACGGCTATAGATAAATTAGAAGCTGCCGGTGCCATTAATATGGGGAAGCTCAATATGGATGAATTTGCCATGGGTTCTACAACTGAAACATCTTATTTCGGTAATACATTAAACCCATGGAATACAGATTATGTGCCAGGTGGCTCTTCAGGTGGTTCTGCAGCAGCAGTAGCAGCAGGAGAAGTCCCACTATCCCTTGGTTCGGATACTGGCGGCTCGGTTCGTCAACCAGCTGCATTCTGTGGAATTGTTGGAATGAAGCCTACATACGGTCGTATTTCACGTTTCGGTTTAACAGCGTTTGCTTCTTCACTTGATCAAATCGGTACATTGTCACGCACTGTGGAAGATAATGCATTATTGCTTAGCGTAATCGCAGGTGAAGATGACAATGATAGTTCATCTTCAGCAAAAGCGGTTCCGGATTTCACGGCAGCTCTTACAGGCGATATTAACGGTCTAAAAGTTGCAGTTCCAACACCATACCTAGGTGAAGGTGTTGATGCAGAAATCGCAACAGCAGTAAGAGAAGCAATTACTGTATTGGAATCCCTTGGAGCGGTTTGTGAAGAAGTGGAATTGCCACATATTCAATATGCGCCAACTACGTATTATGTAATATCTTCTTCGGAAGCTCAATCCAATCTTTCACGTTTTGACGGATTGCGTTATGGCTATCACACAGAAAATGCTGAAAACCTAGAGCAAGCATATTTCCGTACACGTCAAGAAGGATTTGGCGATGAAGTGAAAAAACGTATTATCTTCGGAACGTATGCAATGAGTGCGGATCATCATGAGGATTTGTATGTACGCGCACAAAAGACACGTACATTGATCGCACAAGACTTTGATACTGTATTTGAAAAGTATGATGTAGTCATCGGACCAACTACTGCTACAACGGCATTTAAGCTTGGCGAAACTGGCGGAGATCAGCTCGTTCATTATGCAAATGATGTTTTGGCTGTACCTGCGAACCTTACAGGCCGTCCAGCATTATCCGTACCATGTGGTTTCGTTAATGAACTACCGGTTGGATTGCAAATTATGGGTAAGCACTTTGACGAGGAAACATTATACAAAGTCGCTCATGCTTATGAGCAAGCTACAGATTTCCACAAGCGTACTCCATCGATTCAGGAGGGGAAATAATCATGAACTTCGAGACAATTGTCGGATTAGAAATCCACGTAGAGCTTAAAACAGACACTAAAATCATGTCTCCAGCACCTGCTCATTTCGGTGCAGAGCCAAATAAGAATATTCACGTTACAGACATCGCATATCCTGGTGTTTTACCTACGTTAAATAAAAAAGCTGTTGAATTTGGAATGAAGGCGTCTATGGCGTTGAACTGTGACGTTGCGCCGATCATGAACTTTGACCGCAAGCACTACTTCTACCCAGATAATCCGAAAGCATACCAAATCTCTCAAGACAAGCGTCCTGTAGGAGCAAATGGTTGGATTGAAATTGAAGTAGACGGTAAGAAGAAGAAAATCCGCATTGAACGTGTACATTTAGAAGAAGATGCAGGAAAACTGACGCATACAGAAAATGGTCATTCATTAGTAGACCTGAACCGTCAAGGAACACCGTTAATTGAAATTGTTACAGAAGCAGACGTACGTTCTCCAGAGGAAGCATATGCATTTTTGGAAAAACTAAAAGCGATTATTCAATATACAGGCGTATCTGATGTACGTATGGAAGAAGGCTCACTTCGTTGTGATGCAAATATTTCACTGCGTCCATTCGGTCAGGAGAAATTTGGTACAAAAACAGAGTTGAAAAACTTGAACTCGTTTAACTTTATTCGCCGCGGCATTGCGAATGAAGTAGCACGTCAAGAGAAAATTCTATTGTCTGGTGGTACTATTCAACAAGAAACTCGTCGTTATGACGAAGCAACTGGTGACACAGTATTAATGCGAATCAAAGGCAGTGCCAATGATTACCGCTTTATCAACGATCCAGACTTGCCTGAAGTTCACATCGAACAAGAATGGATTGATCGTGTTCGTAAAGAAATCCCAGAATTACCGGATGCTCGTAAAGCACGATATGTATCTGAACTGGATTTACCGGAATATGATGCACACGTACTAACTTTAACAAAGGAAATGTCTGATTTCTTTGATGCAACAGTAAAAGCTGGAGCGGATCCAAAATTGGCTTCCAACTGGTTGATGGGCGATGTATCAGCTTATCTAAATGCAGAATCGAAAGAACTACATGACACTCCATTGACACCTGAAAGCTTGGCGCAGCTTGTAAAATTGATTACAGATGGTACAATTTCTTCTAAAATCGCGAAAAAAGTATTTATTGACCTTGTGAAAAAAGGTGGAAATCCTGCTGATATCGTCAAAGAAAAAGGACTTGTTCAAATTTCTGATGAAGGTACATTGCGTACAATCATTACTGACATCTTGGACAACAATGAACAATCAATTGAAGACTTTAAAAATGGTAAAGATCGCGCAGTTGGGTTCTTAGTTGGACAAGTTATGAAAGCAACAAAAGGACAAGCCAATCCACCGCTTGTTAATAAATTATTGATGGAAGAGATCAAGAAGCGTTAATTTATTAATCAAATGAAAACGTTCCAGGAGAGGCCAAAATAGTCTGAACCTGGACGTTTTTCTACGTTAACTTATTCAGTGAAACAGGGGGGATTGTATTGAAAACAGAACAACAATATTTTGAAGAAGCTGTATCACTTCAAACGTATATGGACAAAATGGAAACACATAAGGAAAACAGTTTTTTGATCTATAATGCATTTGAAGTACCACAGGATGATGAATTTATTGAATTGCTGAAAGAAAAACAACCTCATGTATTAGTCATTACAGAAGACTGGTGTGGTGATGCGATGCTGAATAATCCAATCCTTCGAAAGATTACGGAAGCTGCTAATATAAATGTTCGCGCTGTGTTGAGGGATGAGAATCCAGAGCTGATTGACCGATATTTGACAAATGGCGGACGCTCAATTCCCATGTATCTACTATTAAATGCAGCAGGTGAGGTAGTCGAAAAGTGGGGACCTCGAGCACCGGTTCTTCAGAAATATGTGATGGATGGTCGCGCGCAGTTACCGGCTAAAGATGCACCTAATTTTGAAGAGAAACAAAAAATGTTTTATTCTCAGTTGATGTCTGAATATACATCTAAACCTGAGAATTGGCTTGCTGTTTATAGTGATATTCGTTCAACATGGCTTCCTGTTTTACAATTGTCTAAGTAACTATTTGTAAGAAACCATTTGGAAATGGTAAAGGTCTGACTTGTTTCAGACGCGAAAGGATCGAGGGGAAAGTGTATGAAACGTGCACGCATTATTTATAATCCTACTGCAGGAAGAGAAGTCTTCCGTAAACATTTAGCAGAAGTCCTCGAAAAATTGGAGAATGCGGGTTATGAAACATCCGCTCACGCTACAACTCGTGAAGGTGATGCTACAGTAGCAGCACGAGACGCGGTTCGCAGAGGATTCGATGTTATTATTGCTGCTGGCGGCGATGGGACGCTCAATGAAGTAGTTGCAGGTATCGGCCATTTTGATAAACGTCCAAAAATCGGTTTGATTCCTATGGGTACAACGAATGATTTCGCAAGAGCGTTGCGTATTCCGAGAGAGATTGATGATGCTGTAGATATCATTTGCCAAGGAGATTCCATTCCGGTCGATGTAGGTTTGATGAATGATCGCTATTTTATTAATATAGCGGGTGGCGGTCGAATGACGGAATTGACATATGAAGTACCAAGCCGTCTAAAAACAGTAATTGGCCAGCTGGCTTATTATTTAAAAGGTATTGAAATGTTACCTTCTATACATTCCAGTCATCTCCGTATTGAGTATGATGGAAATGTGTTTGATGAAGAAGCTATGATGTTTTTGATTGGTTTGACCAACTCAGTTGGTGGGTTTGAGAAATTAGCACCTAACTCGAGTATTAATGATGGATATTTCACATTGCTTATATTAAAGAAATGCAATATCGCAGAATTTATTCGTGTGGTTACATTAGCTTCTCGTGGAGAACATTTGGATGATCCTTTAGTTGTTTCAGCGAAGGCGGAAAAAATTGTGGTGACTTCCAAAAATGAAGTGTTATTGAACTTGGATGGAGAGTACGGTGGCGTGTTGCCCGCTACTTTCCAGAATTTATATCAACATGTCGAGATGTTTGTACCACTACAGAAGTTACGTCCGCAGGATCAAGTGAAGAAAATCAAATAAAAGAAAAAGTAAAAAGACTATTCCAGTCGAAGTTCTAACGTTCGGATGGAATAGTCTTTTATTGTGAAAAATTAATTGGGTGAGCCCGATGCAATACGCATCGTATCAGGTCGATATTAGATGTATTCAATCGCTTCTCCTTGTTTAGCAGCTAACTTTGGAACTTCTTGCAACGGCATCCAACGATAACTGAATAATTGACCTGCGTCTTTACCTTCACCTTCTACGATATATTCCCATTCATGCTTGTTTTCTCCTAGATAAGAAAAATGGAAAATCGTACGTTCATAAATAACGTTTTTATCTTCTGGGAAGTATTTTGAAGCTTTAACTTTACCTTCTAGTATAAGTTCATCACGCACGATACCGGATTCTTCTTCGATTTCTCGATACAAAGCATCCAATAGTAGTTCGTTGCGTTCGATTGTACCACCAGGAACTTGTAAACCTGCTTCAGGCTGATCTTTTTGCTCATAAACAAGCAATTTACGGTGTCTGCCTTCCCCTTTTGTAATATACGCTAATACTTTTCTTTTTACTCTTTTCATTCACTTTCACCTCTCATTAGTCAATCCATTATACTGTAAATTAATGAGAAATACAAGTGAAATGAGTTAATCGATTATTATACAACAATTAGATGTGCTCTGAATATGAAAATACGTCTAAATTTCGACAAATTTCTTTTGGGAAACAGGTTATTGAAATGAGTTTTAAGGGAAACCCTAAAATAGAACTACGTAGGGAGTGATGGTGTGTATAAAAGACAAGAAAAGCATCTGATGTGGTTGGCATTTATTGTCGCGGGTATTATGCTGCTATCAATTATTGGAAGACTATTTTCGTAGGAAGGAGGTGGGCTGTGTGGACTCAGTTTTTTATTCCAGAGTGTTGACTGAATTGACATTATCATTTCATATTATCTATGCAACGATTGGGGTAGGTGTCCCACTTATGATCATGCTGGCCCAGTGGGTTGGTATCAAGAAAAACGATGAGCACTATATCTTGCTGGCCAGACGTTGGGCGCGCGGTTTCGTCATCACTGTAGCCGTCGGGGTTGTGACAGGAACAGCAATTGGGTTACAGCTGTCCTTATTATGGCCAAACTTTATGGAGCTGGCGGGAAATGTAATTGCTTTACCATTATTCATGGAGACATTCGCTTTCTTTTTTGAAGCGATTTTCCTCGGTATTTACCTATATACATGGGATCGTTTTGAAAACCAAAAGAAACATTTTCTACTCCTTATTCCAGTCGCGCTTGGAGCTTCATTCTCTGCAGTATTCATAACCATCGTAAACGCCTTCATGAATGCACCACAAGGCTTTAATTTGGTTAATGGGGAATTGATCAACGTCAACCCTCTTGTGGCAATGTTCAATCCTGCCATGCCCACAAAAGTGGCACACGTAGTCGGGACAGCTTATATGACATCCGCTTTTTTATTGGCTGCCATTGCAGCGTTTCGTTTGTTGCGTGGTTCAAATCATGTCTACCATAAAAAAGCTTTATATCTCACTTTGAAAGTGGGATTCATCTTTAGCGTGAGTGCAGCGCTGGTTGGTGATTTATCAGGAAAGTATTTAGCGGAGTATCAACCTGAAAAGCTGGCGGCTGCGGAATGGCATTTTGAGACGGAAGAAAATGCTCCCTTAATTCTGTACGGTGTGTTGGAGGATGGGGAAGTTAAATACGCCATTAAAATACCATATGCACTTTCCATCTTAGCGCACGGTTCACCCAGTGCTGAAGTCGTTGGGTTGGATCAGTTTCCTGAAGAAGATACACCTCCACTGTATATCCATTACCTCTTTGATATTATGGTAACGATCGGAATGATGTTAATGATGTTGTCGGCTATATACTGGATAGGTATGTGGCGAAGATGGTCATTTATCGAGTCTCGCTTATTCCGGTGGCTAATCGTTATAGGAGGACCGCTTGTTTTCATCTCACTCGAAGCGGGTTGGTGGTTAGCAGAAGTAGGCCGTCAGCCGTGGATATTACGTAATATTATGCGAACTGCTGAAGGTGCGACGACTAGTGGGCAGGTACCGACTATGCTTGTACTCTTTGCGCTTCTATACCTCGTTCTCGGTATCGGTAGTGTGGTTGTATTAAGAAGAATGTTCATCGGGAATCCTGTAGAACAAGAAATCATAGATCGGCAGCGGGAGAAAGGCGGTGACATTCGATGAATATCGAAATTCTTGGGATTACGGTATTGTGGGTGTTTTTGTTCGGCTACATTATGATTGGTGCGATTGATTTTGGAGCAGGTTTTTTCAACGCTTACAGTTTATTTACGGGCCGACAGCGAATATTGACTAATGTCATTCAGCGCTATTTGTCACCAGTCTGGGAAGTAACGAATGTTTTTCTAGTCTTCTTCTTCGTGGGGATTATTGGATTTTTCCCGAAAACCGCCTTTTATTATGGCACTACATTGCTAGTCCCGGTTAGTTTTGCCATTATTCTTCTGGCAGTACGGGGTTCCTACTATGCATTTGAGACGTATGGAGCCCGTGGCCATAAAGGATATTCTTTTGCCTATGGTTCGACGGGTTTATTACTTCCGGCATCACTGTCGATCGTATTGACGATTTCTGAAGGCGGATTTATTGAATTAGTGAATGGGCAGCCGGTTTTAGATTACTGGAAGTTGTTCACCAGCCCGCTTACTTGGTCAATTGTAGTCCTTAGCATAGCGGCAACACTGTATATCTCATCAGCATTTTTGACGTGGTATGCGAATAAAGCTGGGGATCGGGAGGCGACGCAACTTTTGAGGAAATATGCACTCATCTGGGCATTGCCGACGATCATTGCTGCAGGTGGGATTATATTCGAATTACGTAAACATAACCCGCTACATTACGAGAGTATTCAAACATTCTGGCCGATGTTTCTAATATCGTTCATACTGTTCCTGGGAACGGTTTACCTCATTTGGAAACAGCATCAATATGGTGTAGCATTCGGATTACTAATAGGACAGTTCATGTTCGCCTTCTTCGGTTATGGTGCATCACATTATCCATACTTGCTCTACCCGTACTTGACTATTTACGATAGCTTTACGAACCAAGCAATGGCGATTGCTTTAATCATTGCATTCATATGTGGGTTATTGCTGTTGATCCCATCGCTTTATTTACTATTACGTATGTTCTTGTTCAATAAAGAATATGTAAAAGGAAAAGAAAATCACCATGCATAAGGGGGCATTAAGATGAATGAATTTTTGATTTTCTATGCACCTTTTTTGGTCATTATCGCAGGTATCGCACTATCGTTCTTTGTAGTCTTGAAGGACGATGCAGTGACAAAGAATGAATATGAAAACAGTGAAAAAACAGACGTGTGATTCCGTCTGTTTTTTTGTTTGCTTCCCATGGTACACTAGGAGTATCTGAAAGATGGAGGAAAGATCATGAGCTTTGCAGTAAATAAAAATGAAAAAATACGAGTGACTATAGAAGATCTAACACATGATGGAGCGGGCGTAGCGAAAGTAGAAGGCTATCCTTTATTTATTCAAGGGACATTGCCTGGGGAAACAGTCGATATCCATGTATTGAAGACATTGAAAAAATACGGATTTGCGAAGTTACTGAATATCGTGGAACCATCCTCATCCCGTGTGACACCGCCTTGTCATGTATTCCCGACATGTGGAGGCTGCCAATTGCAGCATTTGTCCTATGAGAGCCAGTTGATTCAGAAACGTAAATCTGTCCGCGATGTAATGGACCGGATCGCTAAGCTTCCTGACGTACCTGTGCATGAAGTGAAGGGGATGGATGATCCGTGGCGTTATCGTAATAAATCACAAATACCATTCGATACGGAGAACGACCGTGTAATTACGGGTTTCTATAAAGCTCGTACGCATCACATCGTGGATACAGATGTTTGTCTGATCCAAACGATAGAAGCAGACGAACTGATGGCGATGCTTAAGTATAAACTTCAACAGCTGGGTATCGAGACATATGATGAACATACACACAAAGGCATGCTGCGTCACTTGATCGTTAGAAAAGCACGTCAGACAGGTCAAGTGATGGTTGTACTCGTGACTCGACATAAAAAATTCCCGCAAAAAGACGCGGTAGTCGAATTAATTCAGCAACAATTACCGAATGTGACGTCTATTATGCAAAATGTGAATACAGCGAAAACGAATGTCATCATGGGGAATGAAATGATTAATCTATATGGAGCAGATGTCATCATTGATCGAATTGGAGATATTGAATTCGAGATTTCAGCACGATCTTTCTATCAAATAAATCCTGTACAAACGGAAGTATTGTACCAACAGGCACTTGATTTTGCGAACCTGACCGGAAATGAAACGGTAGTGGATGCGTATTGTGGAATAGGAACGATTTCATTGTTCTTGGCTAAACAAGCGAAGGAAGTATACGGAGTTGAAATAGTACCGCAGGCGATAGAAGATGCAAAGCGTAACGCGGAACTAAACAATATTACCAACGCACGCTTTGAAGCAGGTCCGGCAGAAGAGATTATTCCAAAGTGGTACGCGCAAGGTAAGCAGTTTGATGTATTAGTCGTTGATCCACCACGTAAAGGGTGCGATGAAAAATTACTAGAAACCATTCTAACGTATAAGCCGAAGAAGATTGTGTATGTGTCTTGTAATCCAGGAACATTGGCGCGAGATTTACGCATTCTTGAAGATGGGGGCTATCGCACGAAGGAAGTCCAGCCGGTAGATATGTTCCCGCATAGTAGTCATGTGGAGTGCGTAGCTTGGCTGGAATTGACATAGTTTGGTAGCGTTAGATTTATCGGTTTTCAGTTGAATAGTAAAGTGTGTTTTATGTTTCCCCTCGGACGAACGGTTCGGGGGATTTACTGATGGCCTTAGTTCAATAAGAATTAATATAAAGAATATTTAAGATGTTAGCTGGAATGAAATTAGCTTTGTCGTTATATCAATGTTCATATAGATGAAGTGTAAAGTCTACAAACACGCTTTTTGTTGTTACCTATAATGCATAGCAAGAAGGTATAGAATACGGAATTGATTTTGTGATTTTACATACAGGAAAATGAAGAATGTAATGTCGTGGATGGTCAGAAACGATTAATAAATAATGCCTGTGCTACATTGAATTCAATGTTGTACAGGCATTTTGAATTATCACCATGAACGTAATCAATAAAAAGTCATTTTCTTTTCATACCAATACTTCTGAAGTTTGTGTTGCCTTTTTCAACATTCTTTTCAAACTCGACAACCACAAAGTATTTAGTTTCTCCTATCTTCTCAACACTTATGACTTTTCCGTTACGCCCTTTTATCCTCACGCTTTCATCCACGGCTGGTATTATCCGTGATGCTACATTGAGAACTTCAATTTTGTTTTCAAAATAATGAATGGCATACATTTTCTAATCCCCTTATTTAAAATGAGTGTTGGTATATATCCATTCTATGAAGGTGATTGTGAATTAGAACGTGGGCAGGTGATTTTGCATACCAATTTGTTTGTCACGCAGGTACCCTTTACTTAGACATATACAAACTGGTGCATTCGCACATAAATTAGTAAAACGGCAGGAGGGCATGATATGAAGAACAAACAAGTATCTACTAAGGTTAAGTCCTCGAGATCTAAATAGTATGTTTTTGAAAAAAATGGGGTCTTGTTAGTGTTACTCTCATTGCTTATTTTACTATTCGCTCCTAATTCGCTTGTCAATTGTGTAGAGCTTCTTTTGTTAATCATAATTCCAGCAGTTGCAGCTGTATTTTCTTTATAGGAGCATTAAAGTTTTTTGGTGTTTGGGGTGCTATTGAAGCATCTTTATCAACTGTCTTAACATTTATGAGTATTGAACCCGCGACGGGAATTATTTCAATACTTGCGGCACCTACGCTGGCGGTTGCTCAACTTGCAGAGTTACCAAGTACAGTAGATCCCCAATTGATTGTAGGAGCGTTTGTATTGGCAAACTCTGGTTTACCCTTATCCGTTATCTTTGGTCAGGTACCTGTAACTTGGGTAGAAACATCCAATCTCAACGAAAAAGAAGCTTTAAAAGCCACATTGATAGGCTTGATCCTTCGATTTGCAACTACTTGGGCATTGGCGGTCTTCTTAACGCCGTTTTTGGTGAACTAGATGAAGAGTGCAGGTTATATCATAAAAGGGAAAAAGATTGTTACTGTCAGCAGGTTAGGGACGATTGAAAACGGGGCTTTGGTAGTTTTAAATGGGAAAATTTTAGATTTAGGAAATTGGAGGAAGCTTCAAAAACGGTATCCGAGTTTCTTTGTTATTGATTACT
The DNA here is from genome assembly GCF_002743035.1 of Sporosarcina sp. P12(2017). Lineage (NCBI taxonomy): Bacteria > Bacillati > Bacillota > Bacilli > Caryophanales > Caryophanaceae > Sporosarcina > Sporosarcina sp. P12(2017). The sequence continues at coordinate 120,377 of NZ_PDYL01000009.1, read as the reverse complement.
CGGCTTACGTCATTACGCCCTCTTTAGTTGATTGCCACACTCATCTATTAGAGTTTGCACCATCTTCACTATATCCTGACCTACCAAATGATCATTTTGATGTAGGTAAAGCACTTCTTTTAGATGCTCTATCAGCAGGAATAACAGCAGTGGGAGAACAAATATGTGGACATCCACACTTTGATTTTTCTATTAACGATTACCGGAAGGCTGTTTTAAATATGCCGTTGGATGTTTCTTTTGCAACGACAAGCATATCGATTGGCTTCGAAAAGCTAGCTCATTTCACGGCAGTTACACATTCAAAAATCGTCGAGAAAGCAGATTTAATTGACCCGAATTTGGTACAAATGATTGCGCAAGCAAGTGACTATCCAGGCGAAAACATATTTATTAATGCAACGCCGGCAAACTTTACTGTAGATGAAGTTCCAAGGGCAGGAGAAGTCATTTATACATTAGAGGAATTAAAAAGGATTGTAGAAATATACCATCAGTGTGGAAAGCGGGTTGGTGTTCATGTAGCTGGTGAGTATAGAATAAAAATGGCACTAGATGCCGAAGTGGATGTTTTGCACCATGCACATGGCATCACGGACCGGTTAATAGAACGGGCTTCAAAACAACATGTGGAAATAGTTGCCCCCTATGGGTGGAACTCATTTGCCTCCTAATTCTCCAGAAGAAGTTCTTAGACTAGTGAATAATAATATTACTGTCTCAATTTCAACAGATGCTTATTTACCGCCATATCAAGGAAATACTTGGCTGCCATTTAAGGATCAGACATTGAGGGGGCCTGATGTATTAATGTTAATTGCCCATCCTGCCATGAACCTTTTAAAAGAAAATAACTACGGTGAAAATGAAATTTTGGCATTACTTACTGCAAATCCAGCAGCATTATTAGGCCGGGAAAATAGTTTTGGAAGATTAGAGCAAGGATTGGATGCCAACTTCCTAGTAGCTGAAGGTATTCCAGGTTTAGAAATTACAAGTGTTGAAAGTATAAGTAAAGTTTTCTTTCGAGGCGAAAAAGTAATTGACCGAAAAAAAAACGAAATTGAATAGCATTGCACAGTGCAAATCGGGCACAATGAAGAATTCATTTCCTATATAAATTGAACATAATTTAGGGAGACCTAAAATTATTTTTGAGTGACAGTCACTTATGTACCCGGAATGGATAATTGGTAAAAAACGAAAGGCATTTTATCACTTCAAACCAGGCAAAATAATCCGATATTAATAAAGTTAGTAGAAGACATGATATGAATAAATCGGAGAAGAGGATTGGAGAAAATGTTTAACTTCAAAAGTATCAAAATTAAATTGTTATTCGCGTTTTCACTTGTTATTTTATTAGTCATTCTATTGGGTGTTTATAACATTTCAGTAATTATGAAGAGCAATAAAGAAGCGAGAAATATTGTAGAGAAAGAGCTTCCGCTGTTAATTGCCAACGATCAATTGGCATTATCAATGGCAAATCGGATAGGGACTGCTCGTGGGTATGTATTATTCGGAGGGGACTACAAAGATCGCTTCAACGAATATACGGAACAAGGGGCATACTATGGGGATATAGTAAAGGAGATTGGTGCCACAGAGGAATTCAATCAGCTTATCGAACAGACGATTGCTTGGCGGACGAAGATTGCTTCAGACGTCTTTGACGAGTATGATAAAGGGAACACAGAGGTAGCGATTCAAAATTTGGATGCAGCTACCGTTATGGTTCGTGAGATCATGGCCGGTTATGAAAAAATGGCTGAAGACAGCCAAACAACTATCAATAAGATTGAGCAAGAAATTATTGCTGGGGGAGAAGCAACACTTCGTATTGTTGCAATCGTCACCATTTTAGTGATTGTACTTAGCGTAGCTGCTGCTCTTCTGACTGCAAATATGATAACCAAACCGATAACAATGGTGAGGGATCGAATGGATGAAATAGCAAAAGGGGATTTAAGTGGAGAAATGCTTGGAACACGAACTAGAGACGAAATCGCTCAACTTATCAATGCGACAAATGAAATGAGCAACAATACGCGTCAGTTATTAAATCAAATCAATATAGTTTCCGATTCCGTAACAGGTCAAAGTGAAGAATTAATCCAGTCAGCGGATGAGGTGAATGCAGCTGCGCATCAAATTGCAGTTACGATGCAAGAGTTGGCTGTCGGTGTCGAAGGGGAGGCTAGGAGTGCAAGTGAACTGGCTGTTATGATGGAGTCCTTTACAAGTAAAGTCGAAGAGGCGAATGAAAAAGGTGAACATATTCAACGCGCTTCAAGTGAAGTGCTTTCTATGACTTCAGAAGGTAGTCAATTAATGGAGTCTTCGAATGAACAAATGGCTAAGATTGACCAAATTGTGAAGGAAGCAGTTCAGAAAATCCAAGGATTGGATGCACAATCCCAAGAAATATCCAAGTTGGTTGTCGTGATAAAGGATATTGCTAATCAAACGAATCTGTTGGCCTTAAATGCCGCAATTGAAGCAGCAAGAGCAGGTGAACATGGAAAAGGTTTTGCTGTTGTAGCAGAGGAAGTGAAAAAACTTGCAGAACAGGTGACTGTGTCTGTAACGGATATAACAGACAACGTAACGAGTATCCAAAATGAATCAAGTTCTGTAGCAGGATCATTGCTAGAGGGTTATGAAGAAGTAGAAAAAGGCACGAATCAAATAAATAATACGACTGAGACATTCAATGGAATTAGTAATGCTGTGACAGAAATGGTTAGGCATATTCATACCGTCACGGAAAACTTATCTGAGATTGCAGGAAACAGTCAGAAGATGAGAGGTTCCATTGAGGAAATTGCAGCAATTTCTGAAGAATCATCCGCGGGAGTAGAACAAACCTCTGCCTCCTCACAACAAACAAGCAGTTCGATGGAAGAAGTAGCAGGAAGTTCCAGACAACTTGCCGAACTAGCCGAGAAACTGAACGGAATGGTGCTGCAATTTAAACTTTAATTTCACGAGAGACAGTTTCTATATATTGATTTTTATGTACATGTGGTCAAGCCCCGTAAAAATGGACATAAAACTGATGCTTAAATTGCGCCACTAAGCACTCTTACAATACGTAGCTGGAAAAGATGACGGTGATAAATAACCGAGTCTTTTCTGGCTACGTTTTTTTATACGCGTAGACCTGTTATTTGAATACTAGTATTATTAATAAAATGCTCTATAAAAAAGATTGACTGGTCAGTAAACGTGGTTTACAATTAGGGGAGATTTTTCAGAATTTTGAGAGAGGTGGATGTTAAGAAGTTTAATTTAGGATCTACTATAGTTTTATTAGTAAAAAGTTGATAAGTATAACAAATAGGTAAATAGTTTGTATAATAGAAATGTTATTTTAAAGATACTATTCCGAAATATTTTTGATGATCATATTATTTTGTACTACTGAATATATTTATTTAAATAAAAGATTGACCGGTCAAATTTTACGGGATATAATTAAATTGTTGAATATTCACATTATTTTAAAAGGTATATGCAAAATTGAGAATTGAGGTGTAGAAATGAAAGATCAAAATCTTCAAATGTTAGTAAGTCCAGCTCAAACAATTGCGGTTGTGGGAGCGAATAATCGTTTTGCCACACTTGTAATGCTAGATAATTTAAAGCAGATGGGATATCAGGGTACTATTTATCTTGTAAATCCTCGATATGAAAATATTGGTGGCATTCAGTGCTATCAATCTCTACTAGATATTGATAAAGATATTGACGTTGTCATTGGACTGGTGAATCCTCGCTTGATGATGGAAGTCGCTAGTGCAGCTAGTGCAATCAAAGCAAAAGTTCTCGTGATCCCAGGTGGAGGCTATGGAGAAAGTGGACGTGAGGGAGAAGAAATTCAAAACCACATTCTTGAAAGCGCTTCAAAAACGGGAATGAGAGTAGTAGGACCGAATTGCATGGGATATTTTGATATGCAGAATCGTTTCACACCATACATTGGGACATTGCATAGGCCGCTACGTCCATTAAAGAAAGGTAGAGTATCTATTGTTTCACAGAGCGGTTCAGTTAATGATGCTTTTATTGCCTCTAGACTAGGTATCAATAAAATTTATTCCACTGGGAATGAAGCAGATATCAAAATGGCTGATTATATAAATTTATTAGCCAATGATCCTGAGACATCTGTCCTTATTTTATATATTGAAGCCATTAGAGATCATCAAGCTTTCTTACGAGCACTCGACCTATGCAGTAGCAATAAGAAACCTGTCATTGCTATGAAAGTAGGTAGAACAATAAAGTCGGCAGCTGTTGCAAATGCACATTCAGGAGCACTTGCTGGAGATTATAGGATCGAGAAGCTGGTTCTTGAAGAACACGGAGTGATATTTGTTGATGATATTGATGAAGCGGTTGCAGTAGCTCAATTATTATCTCAACCATATCTTCCTACTAAAAAAACAGTTTCTGCACTAACCGTATCAGGAGGGCAAGCTGGATTATTGCTTGACTTGGCAGAAGATTATGGCGTTGAATTTGCCGATTTTTCTGAAGATACAATAAGAAAAGTGGGCGATGAGCTTCCTGAATTGGGTGTGTTATCTAACCCATTAGATATTTGGGGGAAGAGTAGCAAGGATTTTTCAGAGGTATCAAATCTTTGTTTAACATCTTTAACGGAAGATCCGAATATTGGTCTCATTACAGTTGCGATTGATGCACCTAACGGACAAGGAGATCATGAATTTGATTTTACGGGTACTCCTGCAAAAGATCTTGCGGAGTTACGAAAAACATCAGATAAACCGTTCTTATACTTTAGTCATATTCAAACAGAGTTCGATCCAAGGGTATTGGCGATTTTGGATGAGGCACAAATTCCAGTGATCCAAGGTAGTCGAAATGCGCTGATTGCCTGTCGTGCATTATTCCAATATGCAGATTTCTTAGATCGGAAAAATCATACACGGATTTATTCATTCGAACAGACAGATCAATCTCAACCGACTCTGCTACATGATGATGAAGGAAGAGAGTTGCTTGAGAACAACGGATTTTCGTCACCTAGAGAAAAAGTGGTAACCGCTCTTCAGGATGCTATTGAATATGGCGATTCGATTGGCTATCCTGTCGTGTTAAAAGCACAAGGATTAGCACATAAAACAGATGTAGGCGGAGTCGCTCTGAATATAAATAATGCAAATGAGTTGAAAGCTGCATGGGAAGGTATGGCACATCTCAATTCCCCATTTTATTTAATTCAAGAAATGGTAACTGACGGATTTGAAACCATTTTAGCTTATAAAACAGATGTTCAGTATGGTCCGATTGTTATATTTGGGTTAGGAGGCATCTACACAGAATTATTTAATGAGGTAGTCTTAGCAGTTCCACCGATTTCAACTGAAAAAGCAGAGCGCATGATCCGTAGTATACCTATGCTTTGGAAAAATGTTCAAGGGTTTAGGGGGAATCCGCCATTAGATAAAGAGGCATTAGTTCAGTCTATTATACAAATGGGTAAAATGGCTACCGAAAAGTATGAGGAAATCGTGGAATTTGAAATTAATCCGTTAGCCGTTCGTACAACTGGAGTGGTCGCATTGGATGTTCTAGCATCCGTAAAAAAAACTGTTAAAGAACATCAGGGAGAATTGATTAGGTAAAAAATTCGATATGTATACTAAATAAGATGAACCAAAATACACAGATTATCGTTGCAGAAAAATTAGTTCTATGTATCCTCAGGGAGGTAATAGATTTGAGAAAAACTAAAATTGATTGGTTTATATTCATCTCCACATTTGTATTGATTGTTGCAATTTGCTTACCATTGATTCTGTTTCCTGAAAAGGGTAGTGAGTTGGTTAATATAGCCAATGGCTTTGTCACAAAAAAGTTCGGTATGGTTTTTCTTTGGGCAGGAGCAGGTGGATTCGCCTTTCTAATTTACTTATACTTTAGTAAACATGGGAAAATAAAGTTTGGTACAAAAGATGAAAAACCAGAGTTTTCAAATTTTAGTTGGGGTGCAATGATATTCTGTGCTGGAGTTGCTTCTGGGTTAGTTTACTGGGCTACGATTGAATGGGCATATTATTTTAAAGCGCCTCCATATGGCATTGAAGCAGGAACTGTTAATGGAGCAGAAATTGCAGCCGCTTATGGAATATTCCATTGGGGCCCATCGGCTTGGGCATTTTTCGTTTTACCGGCTATTCCAATTGCATATTCATACTATATCTTGAAAGTACCTATATTACGACTAAGTGAAATTTGTAGAAATGTGATAGGGAAGCGTGCAGATGGCCTATTAGGCAAGGCTATTGATATTGCGTTTATGTTCGGAATCTTAGGAGCAGCTGGTACATCTTTAGGTTTAGGGACGCCATTAGTCGCTGCAGGAGTAAGTAAGCTAACAGGTATAGAGGCATCCATGGGAATGAATGTGTTTATACTAATATTATGTACAGCATTATTTACATGGAGTGCCTATTCGGGTTTAAAACGAGGATTGAAAGTTTTAAGTGATATAGCTATTGTTTTCTCCATCCTCTTGTTAAGCTATGTCCTTATGGTTGGACCGACTGAATTTATATTGAAAATGGGAACAAACAGTATTGGAATGCTATTTAGTAACTTTATACGTTGGAATACGTACACAGATCCAGTAGGAAATTCAGGATTTGTTGAAGGATGGACTGTTTTTTATTGGGCGTGGTGGATTGTTTACACTCCATTTATGGGATTATTCATTGCCAAGATATCTAAAGGAAGAACAATTCAACAAGTGATCTTGGGAGGAATTGCATGGGGTTCGTTGGGGTGTACAGCATATTTCACGGTACTAGGTAATTACGCCATGAATTTACAACTTACGAATGCTTTATCGGTAACTAGCTTGGTAGAGCAAATAGGTGCACCGGCCGCAATTATTGAAGTCATCAATACGCTTCCCTTTGGCTGGTTGGCTGTATTAGTATTTAGTTTCATTGCCTTAATATTTTTAGCTACGACATTCGATTCTGCTGCGTATATGATGGCATCGGCAACTACTCCTAAAATTAAAATAAATGAGGAGCCAGCTAAATGGAATAGATTGTTTTGGGCTATTACTTTGTTTATCCTGCCAGCTACTTTGATGGTTCTTGGAGGAGATCTTCAAACAATACAAACGGCTTCAATTTTAACAGCGCTGCCTTTTATTTTAGTGATTCTACTTCTTGTCGTTTCTTTAATGAGAATGCTGAAAACAGAAGCGCATCTTGAACAGGATACGGAGTTAGAAGAAGCTGAAGTTGTTATTCAAAGTTTGGAAAAGGAGAACCTAGGATCAGTCAGTATCAATTTACAAAAAGAAAATCTTGGAATCATAACGGACCAGCGTTTGGATAGTGGTATTGTAAAATTTGAAAATAGAGAGGAAGAAAAATATGAAAGATTATAAAACAGTTTTATATAAAGTTGAAAATAACATTGCGACGATTACTTTAAATCGCCCGAATAAGTTAAATGCGGTAACCGAGCAAATGACAGAAGATGTCTGGGATGCATTGGATCAATCAGAAAAGGACTCGAATGTAAAAGTGGTAATTTTGGCAGGAGCTGGAGGAAACTTCTCTGCTGGTGCAGACCTTAAAGAGTCTATGGATTTACCGTCTCCTATTGGCGATGAACCGTCAGAAGTATATCGTGCACAATTAGAGACGTTCTTACGGGTTGGACTAAAATTATGGGACTTGAAAAAACCTGTTATTGCAGCAGTGGATGGACACGCTTACGGTGTAGCAGCGGATTGGATATTCTCGGCAGATCTGGCCATTGCGTCTAATACGGCTATGATCGGTGAACCTGAGATTCGTTTTGGCGCTGCACCTGCTACGTTGATGATGCCATGGATAGTAGGCATGCGAAAAGCTAAAGAACTACTCTATACCGGTGATTCCGTTGATGCGGAGGAAGGCTATCGCCTAGGTATTTTCAATCGGGTTGTGCCGCAAGAAGAATTGGTGGCAGAAGCTATAAAGATGGCGGAAAAAATGGTCAATATACCGCCATCTGCACTAAAAATCACAAAAATGACAATTAATAAGACATATGAAATGATGAATTTAAAACAATCGCTTGATTACAATATTGAAACGGCAATTTCTATGTTCTTCTTAAGCCAGGAACAAGAATTTGCGGAAGCAGGCCGAATCATTCGTGAGAAGGGTGTAGGTGCATTTTTAAAGGGAACAGAGAAAGTGTAAGCTTCCACTAAAAAGCCCGCTATGAAATCATAGTGGGCTTTTTGACGGCTGAATATAGTTGATAATGTTCGTTATAACGCCCCATGAATGGAGGCGAAACATATGCCTACTTCATTCATGGGGCGATAGTATAATTAGCTGTGCATGTATTCCTAGATTGATTCAAAGTGATCTATTATAGTTTAAGAACAGTTCTTCCTTTTGCTTGACCTTCCAAAATCTTTGACAAAGTAGTAGGCAACTCATCTAAAGTTACTTCAGTTGTAAGTACATCTAAATTATCAGGTTTCATATCAGTCGCCATTCGTTTCCATAACGCACTGCGTGTTGACATGGGACAATAAACAGAATCAATCCCAAGTACATTAACTGCTCTTAATATGAACGGAAAGACTGTCGTCGGGACATTAGTTCCTCCTGTTAATCCACTTACAGCAACCGAACCGCCATATTGCAGTGTGCTAACTATATAAGAAAGTGTATTGCCGCCAACTGGATCGATGGCTGCAGCCCAAAGTTGTTTATCGAGAGGTCTTATTTTTTCTGGTTGTAGATCTTGACGTGAAATAACTTCATTCGCACCAATATCATTGAGGAATTCTTTCTCGGTTTCTTTTCCAGTACTTGCAACTACATGATACCCTAGCTTAGCAAGCATAGATACTGCGAAACTTCCGACGCCGCCAGTGGCTCCGGAGACCAGAACGGGTCCCTTATCAGGTGTCACTCCATTTTCTTCTAATCGTTGTATAGAGAGTGCAGCTGTAAAACCAGCTGTTCCGAAAGCCATAGCTTCTTGCATGGATAAACCATCTGGTAATGGAACAATCCAATCAGCAGAAACTCGAGCGTACTCACTAAATCCGCCAAAATGCGAAACGCCAATTTCATAGCTCGTTGCGATAACTTCATCCCCTTCATTAAAGCGGGAATCTGTAGAGGAAACGACAGTACCTGCCATATCAATTCCAGGCACATGGGGATAAGCGTTGACTATCTTACCATTAGGAGTTGCTGCTAGCCCATCCTTATAATTGATACTGGAGTATCCAACTTTTATGATCACATCGCCAGCGGGCAAGTCACTTACTTTTAAAGTAGTGATTGTTGAAGAAAAGTCATTTTCATCTTTATTTACTAGTAAAGCTCTAAATTGTAAATCGTTCATTTAAAATCCCTCCAATGTAGATGTTATTGTTTGAAATGTTTTGACTGGTCATACTAATTTTCTTGCAGATATACCCCCTATACATCTCAAGCCTACCAGGATCTAAAAGATGATATATCTTGTTTCAATATTATAAAGCCTGTAACGTCTATTATACAACAGATATGTGACCGGTCAATCTTTTTTGGGATTAAGAGAATGTTAGGACTGCTTGCAGTTTAAATAAGTAACGATGGTTTCAAAACAATTGTCTCTATAACGAGAGTGAAGTGATTTGTCATTCCTCATCAACCACTGGAGAAGGCAACCATCAATCAAAGCGCGAATCATATGGCTTCCGCTTTCAATTTCTATCGTTTCAAAGATCCCTTCTGATTTACCTTTTTTTATGATTTCACTTCCGATAAACCAGCAATTTTTATAGAACATATTATTGACTTCACGAAACCGTTCGTTTTGGTTCACTTGAGCAAGGAATTCTAAGTAGACGCTGTAAAATATACGGTTATCCTCTGGACTTTTGAAAGCTGCATTCACGTATGCTCTCATTTTATCAATTGCGAGCTCTTCTTTTTGGATTGCAGCATATTCATTTTGAAATATACGATCAGTCATCCACTCAAGCAAATGATAAAAGACATCCTCTTTATTTTTAAAATAATAACTAATAACTCCTTTACTGACATCAGCATAGTCAGCGATATCTTGAAGGGTAACTGCGTTAAAACCTTTCTCGCTAATTGCTTTCAGTGTTGCGCGTAATACTTGTTTTCTTCTCTCTTCTGCTCTAGCATTCATTTACTTCACCTTCCAATTTTAAATTTCCTAAATCGATATTAATATGTTCAAGTACATAATGGGAGTGTCTATCAGTATAAGGAAAGTCCTTTTGTTATGTACTCATAACTGAAAAAATAGCTTCTATAGTAAAATCATATCATTAATTAGCAATTCACCACAAGGCCAATTGTATGCTTATTGCCGTTATGTCGTGAACCTTCCTTAATTTGAAGGTAACAATATTTATTTTTATTCTGTCCGGTCAAATTTTTATTGACTATGTTAGATATTCATATTAAACTAAAAGTGTAAAGAAGATTATTAATTTGAATAATTTAGAAAGGGGTGTAGAAGATAAAAGAGGAGTGAAGTTTACACAAATTTCTAAAGTTAAACATTCTAAAAGTTATAAATGAATTTATATCATTGAAATGGAGTGATTGTTGATGGAAAGTGTAAAAATTAGAGAATTTACAAATATTGATTTAAAAGTGGAAAATGGAGTAGGTTATGTTTCTATTAATTGTCCTCCTGCAAATACATTAGGCTCAACGACTATTAAAGGTTTGTCAGATTGTATGAATTTTATCGAATCTGACCAAAGCATTAAGGCTGCTGTATTAACAGGTACAGGTAAGATGTTTGTTGCAGGTGCAGATATTAAAGAGTTTACTGAAGCTTTCCATGATAAAGAAAAGGGTAAGAAATTATCTGTTGATGCACAAGCGGTATTAAATCAAATTGAGAGCTTAACTAAACCTGTCATAGCAGCGATTAATGGTGCATGTTTAGGCGGAGGTCTTGAACTTGCCATGAGCTGTCATCTTCGTATTGCAGCAAATGAAGCGAAACTAGGCCAACCGGAATTAAACTTAGGTCTGATTCCCGGATTTGGTGGTACGCAGCGATTGCCACGTCTAACGAATAAAGCAAAAGCACTCGAAATAATACTGACTGGTCAATTTATAAGTGGGGTAGAAGCTGAAAGAATAGGCTTAGTCAATAAATCTGTACCACTTGAAGAGTTATTAGATGAAGCGAAGAAACTTGCCGAATCCATTGTTTTAAATAAAAGCTCACATTCTATTCAAGCTGCGATCACTGCAGTTAATGAAGGTACAAAAACAACACTTTCTGAAGGACTAGAAATCGAAACAGAGCAGTGGGCTCAATTATTCGTGACAGAAGACATGGTAGAAGGTGTTAACGCATTTATTGAAAAACGTAAACCGGTTTTTAAGTCGTAACGAAACGTAAAAATACTACTCAAGCAGATAGATGTAAAGGGGTGTAAATTGATGAATACTTTTTACGAATTGCTAATGCCAAGCACGATCCTTTATGGAATTGATTCTTTCAAAGAAGTAGGAAAACAAGCGACAAAATTGGGTGGGAAGACCTTAATTATCAGTGATCCCATAATGGAGAAACTAGGATATGTGGAAGAGTGTAAGAACTTGCTCAACGAGAGTGGATTGTCTTACGTAACGTATTTGGATGTCGATTCAGAACCGACGGATGTACACGTAAAAGAAGCTATTGATATTTGCTCCCATGAAAAATGTGATCACATTGTCGCAATTGGTGGGGGGAGTTGTATTGATACTGCGAAAGCGGTTTCAGTATTGATGACAAATGGTGGTACAATGACAGACTACTTTGGGACAGGAAAAAAACTTACGAAGGAACCACTGCCGGTTATTGCAGTTCCTACAACTGCAGGAACAGGGTCTGAGGTGACAAAGGTAACAGTGATCACAGATGTCAAAACAGACATCAAAATGATGCTGGCCGATGCAAGTTTACTACCAGCAGTTGCTATTGTAGATCCGAATCTGACCGTATCGTGTCCGAAAGGCGTTACGGCAGCGACTGGTGTGGATGCATTATGTCATGCAATTGAAGCGTATATATCAAGGAAAGCGCATCCCGTTACTGACGTATTAGCATTGACTGCTATTGATCATATCATCGGAAGTATTCGAACCGCTTATGAAGAGGGGACGAATATGGACGCGAGATCAAGCATGGCGCTAGGTTCCATGCTGGCAGGGGCTGCATTTTCTAATGCTTCAGTGACGCTCGTTCATGGAATGTCTAGACCTATAGGAGCGCTATTTCATACACCTCATGGAATTTCTAACGCTATGCTACTACCAGCTGTGCTTGAATTTACTATGGAAGCAACAATTGATAGACTCGCACAAATTGGACAGCGAATTGTTAAAAATGCGAACACTTACTCAAATCGAGAATTAGCAATCGAAGTCATTAATGAATTAAAGCAACTCTGTTTTGATTTAGACATTCCTAATATGAAAACATATGGAATAGATAAAGAATTATTTACAAGTTCTTTATCAAAGATGGCAGCGGATGCAATTGAAAGTGGGAGTCCAGCAAATACGCCTAAGATACCTTCTGCAGATGAAATTATAGAATTATATCAAAAGTGTTATCATTATGACTTTAGTGAGAAAATACAATTTGCTCAACAAACAAACTAAGGAGGCGGTTTAGATGACTGTCAAGACAAACGTAGAAGAAGTAAAGAACTTTATTAATGGTGAATGGGTGATAGCGGATACTGAAGAATACGAAGAAGTGCCTAATCCAGCAACAGGCGAAATAATTGCCACTGTACCTATCTCATCCACAAAAGACGTAGATCAAGCGGTAGCAGTTGCAAAAGAGGCTTTTAAATCATGGAGTAAAGTGGCAGTCCCTAGACGAGCACGTATCCTGTTTCGTTATCAACAGTTGTTGGTCGATAACTGGTCAGAATTGGCGAAAATCATTACTATTGAAAATGGTAAAAGTTACACGGAAGCTTATGGAGAAGTGCAGCGTGGAATTGAATGTGTGGAATTTGCAGCAGGGGCTCCTACGCTTATGATGGGTGATCAGCTACCTGACATCGCAACTGGAGTAGAGTCGGGTATGTACCGCTATCCTTTAGGTGTGGTAGGTGGAATCACACCGTTTAACTTCCCGATGATGGTTCCATGTTGGATGTTCCCACTTGCAATTGCAGTTGGAAATACATTTGTTCTTAAGCCATCTGAAAGAACACCACTCCTAGCCAATCGTCTAGCTGAGCTTTTCAAAGAAGCGGGTCTACCGGATGGAGTATTGAATATTATACATGGTGCACATGACGTGGTAAATGGATTAATGGAGAACAAAGATGTGAAAGCGATCTCGTTTGTTGGTTCTCAACCTGTTGCGGAATACGTATATAAGACTGCTGCAGCCAATAAAAAACGTGTGCAGGCTCTTGCTGGGGCAAAGAACCACTCGATCGTTATGCCGGATGCAGACATGGATAACGCAGTTACAAATATTATCGGTGCTGCATTTGGCTCAGCTGGAGAGCGCTGTATGGCATGTTCCGTAGTTGTAGCGGTCGGAAACGTTGCGGATGAATTAGTTGATAGACTTGTAAAAGCTTCAGATGAAATAATTATCGGCAATGGGCTGGAAGATAATGTGTTTTTAGGTCCAGTCATTCGCGATTCACATAAAGAGCGAACTGAAAACTTCATCTCTGTAGGTGAGGAAGAAGGAGCTCGACTTATTCGTGATGGTCGTAATGACCAGGTAAAGGAATCAGGATACTATGTAGGACCTACTATTTTCGATCACGTGACGTCAGAAATGAAAATATGGAAAGAGGAAATCTTTGCTCCAGTACTATCCATCGTTCGGGTGGAAACTTTAGATGAAGCTATAGCACTTTCCAATGAATCTGATTTTGCGAATGGGGCATGTCTCTACACAGATAGCGCCAAAGCAGTAAGACAATTCCGAGAAGAAATGGATGCAGGAATGCTAGGAGTGAACTTGGGTGTACCAGCTCCAATGGCTTTCTTCCCGTTCTCTGGTCACAAAGATTCGTTCTATGGAGATCTTCATGCAAATGGAAAAGACGGAGTCAATTTCTATACAAGAAGAAAAATGCTTACGGCAAGATATTGAAATAATTACATCCAAATAGTTTAGGTGGTGAAGCATGTGGTGGTGTTAACAGAGGTGGACAATGGAGTAGGTTGGATAAAAATCAACCGTCCTAAAGTTTTAAATTCCATCAATATCGAAGTCGTTGAACTAGTAACGGAAGCTCTTGAAAAATGGAAAAATGATGATCGCGTAGTCTTCGTTTGTTTATCAGGTGAAGGAGAAAAAGGATTTTGTGCGGGAGGGGATATGCGAAAGTTCTACGATTTGAAAAATGAGAACATCGAATCCTATGCAAATGAATTTTTTTCAAAAGAGTACCGATTAGATGCTACGATTCATCATTATAAAAAACCGATTATGGTTTATATGAATGGTGTCGTAATGGGCGGTGGTGTTGGTCTTTCCATAGGGGGATCACACCGAATCGTAACGGAGAAAACCAAATGGGCTATGCCTGAAATGAATATAGGATTCTTTCCAGATGTAGGGGCTAGCTTTTTCCTGAATCAACTACCAGGCTATACTGGACGTTACCTAGCACTCACTTCAAAAGTGATACCCGCAAGTGATACTATTTATATGAATGTTGCAGATTATTATATGGAGAGTGCCAATTGGGAAACTATCCAAAGTGAAATGCGCACCAAACAATGGTCTGCTGAATCAATCATGGTAGATTTAGATGCGTTTATTCAATCCTACTCTACTGAAACGCCAGGTCGCTCACAGTTGTCGGTTGAAAAGGAAGAGATAGAACGGCATTTCCAATTTGAAACAGTTGAAGAAATCGTGGATTCTTTGCAAAATGCAAAGGCTAAAGGTAATGAATGGGCAGAATTAACAGTGAAAAATATTCTTTCAAAATCGCCTACGTCTTTAAAAGTTACCCTCCAGCAATTAATCAACGGACAAAGCCAATCGCTGTTAGAATGTTTGGAAATGGAAAGAAATATGGCCCTTCATTTTATGGAGACTGCAGACTTTTATGAAGGAGTTCGTGCGGTATTAGTGGATAAAGATCATTCTCCAAAATGGAATCCACCATCAATTGCGGAAGTCACGAATGAAGACGTAGAGAAGTATTTTTCTTCAATCAAAGTATAATTTGCTGAAATACAATGTGTTTGCGTGTATGAATGCATTACCAACATTTTATATACAAAATAAGAATCTATTCTGCGCAAACGGTTTCTTGCGTAGAATGGATTCTTTATTTTTATTACACTTATTTAAGTACGTTTAATCGAACTTCTCATGGCTGGAACTCACACTCATCAGCTGTCATCAAGAGCTTTCAGAATAGCATTTTAGCTAACAATTTTCATGAGTTAGTAAGGTCCCACTCCTCTTTCGCTTTCTCATTGAACAGTGGTTAATCTTTAATCAGTGGGGGATCGAGCCCCCTCTGATTAAAGATTAACTTTATTGAGAGTGATACTTAAAAAAATAAGTTTGGATATTTTTGCAAAGTTTATTCAGTGTATTGCCAAAAAAAGAAGCATAAACACTACCTTCACACTTTGTTTCTCTCTTGTTAAAAACCTTCGAAATCCGTAATCTACCTTAAAACTTTGATACACCTTCCACATGAAATGATCAAATCCATTTGCTAGTACTTTATAAAATGAGCAAAAATTAGGACCCTGATCCCTCATATATTAATGAAAGGTAAGGCCCTTAATGTTTAGTAATAGATTAAAACCGTTTTATGCTTTTCCTAGAAGACCCTCAACTTTGTCCAAAGAAATTTTTGCTTTAACACTGTCAATAATTTCTTCGGTTTTTGCGATGATATTCATATATAAATATAAATATACTGTTATAATTTAAAATTAGACCAATACTTTCTCTTATCTTCTTATTTTCTACCTTAAGAGGCATCCTATAATCTCCGGAAATTTTATAAAAATTAATATGTCCGACGTGATTCAGATGAATACACTCATAAAAATGTGGACATCATAGAACCGATGCGGAATTTGAATTAATTATGCAACAGTTAATGAAGAAATATCCTAAGTATCGACTTCATGTTACAATTACTGAATTAGTTATTTATAATAGGGAGGAGGGTACTCATATGGCATTAGGCATATTGGAAATCATGTATATAGTTTTAATAGTCCTAGCGATAGGAATTCAAGTCGTATTATATAAAAGTAAATCCAATAACAGTATAATTATAATCAATATGTTATTTGGCCTGCTTTTATCGTACCTAGCGTTTACAACTTTTCCTTCAAACTTTGCAATTCAAAGAACACTAGCCGTCGTAATGGGGATAGTAGCTATATTGGCAGTTGTTATTAAGTTCAGAAGTGAAGAGCTTGTGTTGTTAAGTAAAATTGCGCTCTCAATTTCTATCGTAGTTAGCTTAGCCTTATTATTTTTATGAAAAATTTTACACTATGAATAGAAATGACAAAGACAAGACGCCGTGTAAATGGGTGTCTTGTCTTTTTAACTTTTACTATCATAATCATAGTGATTTCAGATAACTATATATCCGTATTGTGAGTAGTATGTGTGGACTCCATTTCATCCGCTATAGCCTTCGTTTCGTGTACCGTACCGTGCGGATGATTTGGCGGTGCATAAATAGAATACAATTTGATGGGCACAGTACCGGTGTTTATTAAATTATGCCAGGACCCAGCCGGAATAATAATAATATCATCACCCTGAACGTGCCGCTCGAAATCTACTTGATCTTTTCTACGTCCCATCTGAACCATTCCTTGCCCTTCCTCAAGTCTAATAAATTGATCGACATGGGGATGTATCTCTAAACCAATATTCTCTCCCGGTGCAATACTCATAAGTGTGAGTTGCAAATGGTCACCTGTCCATAACGCGGTGCGAAATGTTTGGTTCCTTTTTGTTGCCTCTTCTATATTAATCGTGAAAGGCATAGGACCATAATCTGTTTGACTATGGTGTGATAGTACAGCATGAAATTCAGACTGATTCATTTGCTGTGAAGGATACACAGGGAAACAAGGCCATATATACATCGGGTGATACCAACACGCTAATATGAAATTAGAAACAGGTTGATGGATAACACTCATCCCTCTCCTTATATTTTCATCATAGTATATGTATGGAACTCTAATTTGTGTTTAAAAGAAAAATGAGTAAACAGCTAAACTTATTGTGACTAGAATTCACAAAGTAGTCATATGTAAGCGGTTCAACTTTGAATGAATTGTGAAGGTATTCACAATGTGGCCAAACCAATTGAAAAGGATAGTATACTAAGGGTGACAAGAGAAGTTGATTATAGATTCTCGCCTAGTGAATCAACATACAACTAAAAAGGAGATTGAACAATATGTGGGTTATCACTTTGTTCGAAACAGAAAATGTACGGATCTTTGAATATGCAGAGAAAATAGAAGCTACCACTGCCATGGAAAAATTCAATGAGTACGCTGTTTTATCCTATACAAAATAAAAAGTACTGAACATACACATAGCTAATAATAATGAACGATATAAAAGAATGTCAAAGGGAGATGGACAAACATGTGGGTAATTACTTTATTTACTCAAGCGAATGTACGAATATTTGAGTATGCAGAGAAGGTAGAGGCCATGAATGCAATGAAAAATTTTAGTGAATATGCCGTTCTTACTTACACAAGATAAGCAGTTATTACCTTAACCGTAGCGTACTTCGCTACGGTTTTTACATGTAAATTGAATTGGAACTTATATAATTGGAGATGCTAGTTCACGGCCGCTGTCGAAGGATGTAATTTTATGTTGATGAAAAAATTAAGTTATATGTATAAAATTATGCATAATTTCTAATTCGTTGATAAGAAAACGTTTGCAGACACAATTACGACATATGTAAGCGTTTTGACTTTGAATGATTTGTGAAAAGCTTCACATATCGGTTTCTTTTGTTGTAGAACAGAGTATGATAAGAGTAACAAAAGAAATTGGTTAGCAGATTCCATTCAAGGAACTATGCTGCCAAACAAAAGGGAGACTACACAGCATGTGGGTTATCACATTGTTTGACGAAGCAAACGTAAGAATCTTTGAATATGCTGAAAAGGCCGAAGCGACAAATGCAATGAAAAACTTTAACAATTACGCAGTTCTAACATACACATACTAAGTGTTGGCTTTACTATTGATAAATGAATACAAATTAAAAGGAGACTGACAAACATGTGGGTTATCACATTATTTGATCAAGCAAACGTAAGGATCTTTGAATATGCTGAGAAGGCAGATGCAACAAAAGCATTGAAGAACTTTAACAATTACGCAGTTCTAACATACACATACTAAGCGATGCTTTACTAGTGATAAATGAATACAAATTAAAAGGAGACTGACAAACATGTGGGTAATTACTTTGTTCGACCAAGCAAACGTACGTATTTTTGAATATGCTGAGAAAGCAGAAGCGACTGACGCGATGAAGAACTTCAGCAAATATGCAGTTCTTTCATACACAAAATAATTTCATCATCACATGCCCGTAGCGATGTACTGCTGCGGGTTTTTTATGCATCCATTATATTTGTTAGTTAGATTATTGATTCTCACACAATCTACTATGCTAGAATACGACTATATCAACCATGACGTCAGGCTAGTAAAGAAGGGAATTATATGTTTAGTAATTTAAATATTTTTTTACAACGATGGATTGCCATATTAACACCACTTAGCTTAGTGATCGGTGTATTGTTTCATCAAGTAGGGGAGCAGTTATTATTTATCGTCTCCTGGTTGTTTGCCTTTATGACGTTTGTAGGCAGTCTTGGCATGAATGTCAAAGAAGTGCGTATGGTAAGGAAGTATCCTGCCGTAGTACTCGTAAGCATCGCTTTTCTGCATATAGTAATGCCTGCATGGGCTTACTTTTTATCCACAGTCTTTTTTGATGATCATTTACTGACGGTAGGTTTTGTATTGGCAGTAGCTATTCCGACGGGGGTTACGAGTGTGATTTGGGTAACCATATCGAAGGGTAATCTACCTCTGTGCTTATCTATCATATTGATTGATACATTACTGGCACCTATCATTTTACCGGCTATGCTGTACTTCGTCGTAGGAGAAAGTGTGACAATTGATACGATGTCACTAATCTTAAATTTACTGTGGATGATTGTACTTCCTACAATACTAGGTATTACGTTAAATGAACTATCAAAGGGAAGCATCCAAAAGAAATGGGGCCCCTTTTTAGCTCCCTTCTCTAAATTAAGTCTGTTTGCGATTGTTGCGATCAATGGTAGTGCAGTAGCGCCTTATGTTCAGAAGGTTTCTTTGGAACTGGTCGGCATTATTGCTCTTGTACTATTCATAGCGTTAACGGGCTATGCAATCGCCTTATGGATTGCGCATGTACTATGGAAAGACCCAGTAATTGCTACCACATTCATGTTTGTGGGCGGCATGCGAAATATTGCGACTGGTGTTGTCATCGCGACAACGTTCTTCCCGGCGAAAGTCGTCATGCCTGTCGTTTTCGGTATGCTATTCCAGCAAGTACTTGCCTCCGTATACAATAAAGTAGGGAACTGGTATGGAAGACGTCATTTTGAGGTAAATGAAGAGGGATAAAATAAAACAACTGCCGTCATTCTGAAGATCAGAACACGGCAGTTGTTTTATTTTTTCTTCTTCTTATTTTTGGGTCTAGATCCAAACTCAGCAGAAAATTCTTCTAATGAATGACCCTCCGGACGTTGATTATTACTATTACTGGCTTCTTTGTTTTTATTCTGATACGTATCCAATGGGTTGTGTGTCCGTTCATTCATGGTTTTTTTGTTATTTTTATTCGTCATGTTCGTCCACCTCCTACCGACTATAATGGACAAAATTCGAAATTTTATGCGACAGTTGACGACATCAATAGATATCTGAAAAATGTTATCATGACTAAAAGAAGAGGTGGAACTATGCGAAAAGTATCTAGAATCGTACGGTTACTCGTCGTCGGTGCCCTTTTTATAATAGCAACAGGGTGTTCGAATCAAGAGAACGAACAGGATGAAAAAGCTAAACAATTAGAAATACGAAATAAGCAGAACAAACAAGCGTTGAGTACGATTCACGATGCCGCTAAAAAAGGAAGGCTGCCCAACCAACAGTGGCAAGCAGGAGAAACTACTTTTCAACAAGTTCAAGACCAGTTGGGGGAAGCAGATAAAGTAGAACGTGATAATAAAGGAACCTATGCGGTTTATGAAAAAGAACAGCTGAAGCTTCGTTTGACAGAGAATAATATGGTCTATAAATTGCGTACAGTGGAATCAAAACTTGATGATGTAACGCAGTCGCAAACTAGAGAAATACTAGGAGCTCCAGACAAACTAGGACAAGTAGATGAGCAAACGGCTTTTGTTTATGAATTGAATGATGAATATCAATTAACCTTGCTGTTTACCTCTTCAGAAAACAATACATCCATCGCAGAAATCGCTGTCCTCCATAAGCCACTTGCTGACATTCAGGCTGTCATAGAGGGAATGCAACTAGATGAAAAGCTCGGTCAGTTGATTCTGATGGGTGTGCAAGGTCCGCAGCTGGATTCAGTGGCGAAGGCATTTATCCAAGACAGACATGTCGGTGGCATCATTTTATTTACTCGTAATTTTGTGTCTGTTTCGCAGTCGCTTAGTTTGATAAATGATTTAAAACAAGCAAATACTAATGCCAAAACACCGTTATTCATTAGTGCAGACGAAGAAGGAGGACGTGTTACACGTTTGCCAAAAGGACTCGTAAAAACTCCTTCCAATCGTGAAGTAGGGATTGCTGAAAACGGAAAATATGCATATGATGTTGGCGAGTTAATTGGCCGCAAAATGAGTGCGTTTGGATTGAATATGAATTTTGCACCTGTACTAGACGTGGATAGCAATCCGGATAATCCAGTGATTGGTGATCGTTCCTATGGTAATGATGCACAGCTAGTCAGTAAAGCAGGAATCCAGCAAGCGAATGGTATGGCGTCGCAACATGTCATACCTGTCGTCAAACACTTTCCGGGACATGGTGATACAAGTGTAGACTCGCATATTAATTTGCCCGTGATCACGCATAATAAGGAGCGTTTAAAGAACGTAGAACTGCTTCCTTTTAAACAAGCGATTGAGGGCGGCGTCAATGCGGTAATGGTCGGCCACTTACTTGTAGAGGCGTATGATTCGAAAACACCTGCATCTTTTTCAAAAATAATCATTCAAGACTTATTGCGTGATGAATTACAGTTTGACGGTGTCGTTATTACAGACGACTTGGTCATGGGAGCTATCGGAGAAAACTATACGATTGGAGAGGTGGCAGTCCAATCTATTGTAGCAGGTGGAGATATTTTGCTCGTTGGGCATAGATATTCGCCAGTAAACGAGCTACTCTCTGCATTAGAAGAAGCTCTAAATGAAGGAGTATTTACAGAACAACGAATCAATCAAAGTGTCGAACGGGTTTTACTGCTGAAACAACAGTATGGAGTGGAAGATATTCAACGAGAGCAAGTGAATGTAGAAGAGCTGAATCAACAAACGAAGAAACTTATAAAGAAAATCGAATCAGGTAATTAACGATAAAGGAGTGATCGCATGGAAGAACGTGTTCTTTTACTCCATGGTTTTAATAAAAACTCACGCAATATGCAGACGTTGTCTACCTATTTAGAATATCATGGCTTTCAGTGCAGATCGCTCGACTTACCGTTAACATATCATGAATTTGATCAAGCACTTTATCATGTGGAAAAACATTTATCCGATATGGTCTCCAAAAGCGATGCACCTATTCATTTGGTTGGTCACAGTACAGGCGGTCTACTTATTCGAAAAGTATTGCAGGAAACACAATGGAGTGATTCAATTGGTCACTGTGTGCAAATTGCCACGCCAAACCGAGGAAGTCAGCTTGCGCAAGTGGCGAGTAAAATTTCAGGGTACACTGAGTACTATAGAACATTACGTTCATTGAACGCTACGTATATTGAGCAGCTGAATTTGCCGGATATAACAGCCTTTTCAATTGGCGCAATCGCGGGAACCCGAAATCATTTATGGCTTGGAAAGTTACTCCAAGGGGAAAATGATGGACGAGTAGAGTTGGATTCAGTTTATTATGCCGGATTAGCTGATTTTATTACGGTACCATATGGTCATAAGGAAATCCATCAC
The DNA here is from genome assembly GCF_002743035.1 of Sporosarcina sp. P12(2017). NCBI lineage: Bacteria > Bacillati > Bacillota > Bacilli > Caryophanales > Caryophanaceae > Sporosarcina > Sporosarcina sp. P12(2017). The sequence goes on along the minus strand of NZ_PDYL01000009.1, from coordinate 98,046 downwards.
CAGAGAGAAGTGGCTGATTTAACTGCACGCTTTTTGCAAACTGGCCATTTTTGATACAGCACTTCTTTTCTACTTGAAAAAATTCACAGCTCTAATTACCTTGTAATATTCATTTCAGCGGGCATGCTACAGCTGAGGGAATAAGGAGGATGATTGGATGGGTATTAGTGAAGAGTTGAAAAAGTTGAAAGCATTTCACTGTGATGATCGATGTGTGCTGTCCGTATACTTAAACACGAATCCTGCTGATCCTGACCAACAGCAAGCTGCGTGGAGAATTCATTTGAAATCAGGATTGAAAAGGATTGATGAATATCTCGTCGCATCGGGAGATGAAAAAGAGTTGACTGCATTTCGTTCTTTGAAAGACCGAGTGATGAAGGAAATTGAAGATAAGCAAAATGATTTGGCGAAAGGTGCTATCATTTTTGCAGCAGCAAATCCTGAAATTTGGTCTGTTCATTATGTTCAAGTGGCAGTCAAGACGAGCTTTCATTGGGAAAACCAAGCGATGACGAATGAATTAGAGTATATGTTACAAGCATATCCAGAAGCGGGAATTATACTCCCAAGTTACAGCAATGTCCGGATTTTGGATACAGCAATGGGGAGAGTCCATGACGAAACAGTGTATGAATTTGATTCGGGTCTCGATGTCTGGAAAGAACAAAAAAACATCAAGTCTTCCATACAGCGGGGAGTAGGAGGACATACAGACGGATTTGATCTGCGCTTAAAAGAGAATCTAGATCGTTTTTATAAAGACATGGGCGCTGTGGTCGGTAATATGAAAAAGAAGCGCGGATGGAAAGAAGTGCATGTGGCAGGGGAAGCGGAACTGGCCAAAAGCTTCGCATCCATCTTGCGTGAAAAGCCCGAAAGCTGTATTCACAAAAACTTTGGAAAATCGAACAATAATCACGTCATCCAAAAGATCTTCGAATCCCGCTAAGTAGTGCCATAAGAGGATGTCCCAGAGGTCCGTGACTTCAAGGGGCATTCTTTTTTGGTTTTTTGATCTTAGTGTAAGATCTAAATTTTAATACGGTGAGAGCGGATTGAAACTTTAACCGGGGAGGCGTCTCTCCAATTTATTTACAACCTATTATTATGTGGCTGCACTAAAGAATAATAATTAAAGTAATTTCAGAATATTAATAGTATACTAAGTTTTAAAGAGGGGGATTAACATGGGAAGAGTCAGGAAAATTACGCTGTGGGCACTTAGTATACTATCAATTATAGTGGTTCTTGTCGCTATATTTGCAAACGCTTACATATCAAAGTCGAAACCGCTGATAGCAGGAGAGCATCAAGTTTCATTCGTTGATCAAGAAGTAGTTGTTACACGGGATCACAATGGGGTTCCGCATATTAATGCCGCTTCGGATGAAGACCTGTACCGAGCGCAAGGTTATGTGCAAGCGCAAGACCGTTTATTCCAAATGGATCTAGCACGCAGGCAGGCGAGTGGTCGTCTAGCTGAAGTCATCGGTGACAAGGCAGTTGATACGGATAAGTTATTCCGTACATTCAGTCTGCGAAATGCAGCGGAAGCTTCATATGAAGGATATGGAGAACATGCGAAAGCGGTGCTTGGCTGGTATGCAGAAGGGGTCAATGCATTCATTGAGGAAGCTACATCTGAAAAGAGATTGTCCTATGAATTTTCGCTTCTTGGATATGAGCCTGAAGAGTGGACGCCTGTCGATTCATTAACCATCGGGAAGTATATGGCTTATGACTTAGGAGGTAGATGGCAACCGCAAGCATTCCGCCACTGGGCGATTAATGCGTTTCCTGAAGAGAAAATGAAAGATTTATTCCTGACGTATCCCGAAAACGCAGAATCGATCATGACGGCTAATAAAGAACATAATGTGGCAGTGGCGGGACGTTTTCTACCGGAACTTTCACCGCCTGAATTCAATGGAAGTAACAACTGGGTTGTATCAGGTGAGAAGACCGCTTCCGGTAAACCATTACTCGCTGATGACCCGCATTTAGGACTGAGTACTCCGTCTATTTGGTATCAGATGCATTTACAATCCCCTGAACAAAATGTTGAAGGTGTAATTTTTGCAGGAATTCCAGGAATCATTTTGGGGAATAATGAAGAAATCGCCTGGGGTGTTACGAACGTTGGTCCGGATGTGCAAGATCTTTACATTGAAGTCCCACATCCAAGTGAAAAAGCTCAATTCCGTTATGATGGAAAGTGGGAGCAGGCAGAAGTACGTAATGAGACGATTAAAGTTAAAGATGCCGAAGACATACCATATGAAGTAATCGTCACGAAACACGGTCCGATTATTTCAGACGTTATGTACAAAGAAGAAGATCCCGATGCATTGTTTTCCATGCAGTGGACGGCACTTGAGCCGACACTTGAACTAGAAGCAATTATGGAGATGAATAAATCATCAGATTGGGAAGGTTTTGAGAAAGCATTAGAGAAGTTTCACGCACCTGCACAGAATTTCGTCTTTGCTTCGACGGATGGCACGATCGCGTATAAAGCAAACGGTCGCATACCTATCCGTAAACAAGGTGACGCACAATTGGCAGTGCCGGGAGATTCTTCCGATTATGGCTGGGAAGGATATATTCCATATGATGAACTACCACGTGTGGTGAATCCCGAAGAAGGTTTCATTGCTACAGCAAATAATGAAGTGGTGGATGAAAAGTATCCATATCACATCACGAAGTTCTGGGCACAGCCATACCGCTTTGAACGGATAGCGGAAGTGTTAAGAGAAGGGGAACACTTCACAGTGGATGACATGATGAAACTGCAAATGGATCAAAAAAACCTCCATGCAGCAGAATTCCTTGATTCCATGGTTGGATCAGTGGAGAACGAAGACCCATCAGGTGACTATACTGAAGTATTGAATACGTTAAAAGAATGGGATCAAGTGGATTCAAAAGATAGTAGTGCTCCGCTAATTTTCCATAAGTGGATGAAACAACTGCAAATTGAAATGTTCCGTGAAGAAATGCCGGCGGATGTCTATGAACTAATGCCGGGCAAAAATCAGATTACAGACGAACTTCTGCGTAAAGGATATAGCGGAGAAGAAAGCGTCTGGTTAGAAGAAAAACAAGGCATTGATCAATGGGTGTTCGATTCATTTAGCAACGCAATGAAAAACATCGCCAATGACTTCGGTGACAAGCAACAAAAATGGGCATGGGGTGACTATCACCAACTAACATTCCCTCACCCACTTGCAAGTGCATCACCCATATTCGCCAAACTATTAAATCCTGAAAAGCAACCAATCGGCGGATCCAATATCACAGTACAAGCCGCCGCCTTCAAAGATGACGGCTCCGTCAACCACGGTGCATCATGGCGTTTCGTTGCAGACCTAGACGATTTAACCAAGACATATCACGTCGTCGGACCCGGCCAAAGCGGACATCTGAAATCCAAATGGTTCCACGACCAAGCAGAGGACTGGGCAAAAGGCCAATACCATGAAACACTGATGAGACAAAACGTTCCCGACGGTCGTGTACTTACGTTGCAGCCTATAGGAAAATAATCAGAATTGCTTAAGGATCATCTCTGGAAAGTAGTGATTTACTGCTTCTTGCGATGGTCCTTTTTTAGTTGCGCTGCGCGTCTTGGTCAGTTTTTGTTGGAGGCGCTGCTCGACTAGTTTTTGCGTACTAAAGTTAGTGCGTGTCTGCTTTCTCGACCCGCGCTGGCACGTGGGGGATTGGCTCCTGGCCACGGCCTACCCCGCAGTTGTGCCTGCGCTACTGAGTGGTATTTAATTTAGATTGTGGTTCTAATAGGAAGAAAAGCAGCGCCGTAGTGGGACCAATGAGCATTACACTCCTATAGGCAGTCAAACGAGTAGCTCTGTTCAAAACAGACAAATATATGATCTTGCCGCATCTTACTAACCCGGTTCAAAACTACGACCTCTCTAGCCCCAGTCACTCAAAAAAAGCGCAGATTAATTTCAAAAAGCAAAGAACACATCTTACATGGTATACTATATGGATTCTAATTTGCAAAGTATTATCGGAGGAATTTTACAATGAAACATCTAGCGGGCGGCATACAATGGACCGTCTTTCTCATCGCATCATCTATTGCAGCCCCCATCGCGATCGCACACGGCTTCGGTATGGACCCCGTAGCCACATCGCTATTCATGCAACGAACCATATTCGTTCTCGGTATTGCCTGTCTGATCCAAGCATTTTTCGGACATCGAATGCCAATTAACGAAGGGCCCGCAGGCTTATGGTGGGGAATCTATGTAGTCTATGCAGGCATGGTCGGTATTTTTTATACAACGTCATCAGACGCCCTGCAAGCATTGCAAAGTGGTATGTTGTACAGCGGAGTGCTATTCATTATCCTTGCAACTACTGGAATTATCACGAAAATGAAAGTGCTCTTCACACCAGCGATCACGTTCACTTATTTAATGTTGCTAATCTTACAATTAAGCGGGACCTTTATTAATGGCATGATGGGTGTCGAAGAAGCAGGAGACCATTTGGATCCAATCATTTTACTCGGAAGTTTCATTGTTTTATTAATCACTTTTATTGCGATGGCTAATAAACGGCCGTCCATATCTAGATATGCCATATTGATTTCAATTGCACTTGGCTGGGGAATTTTCTTAATGCTAGGGAAAACACCAACCATCGCGAAAGTGTCCGATCAGTTAATCCAACTACCGAAAATGTTCGTCTATGGAAAGCCCGTATGGGACAGTGGTGTTCTCGTTACAGCGATCTTTATCACATTATTGCTAGTAGCGAATATGCTCGCATCGATCCGTGTCATGGAACATTTATTGGAGCAATCTTTTCAAATCACTCAGCCCGATCGATTACGCCAAGGAGCATTTGCTTCAGGATTTATCCATCTGATTGCGGGTGCCTTTTCTGCCATTGGTTCCGTACCGATTTCAGGGTCTGCTGGGTTTGTTGGCACGACACGTATGCCGTCCATTAAACCATTTATAATTGGTAGCACACTCCTAGTGTTAATCACGTTGTTTCCAAGTATCATGGCCATATTTGCGGCTTTGCCTGCGCCCGTTGCATACGCTGTAACTTTTGCCATCTTTACGAAAATGGTGTCGATGGCATTCAATGAACTCGATGCTGATCCAGAAAAAGAACGCGCGCGCCAAGCCGTAGCATTTGGATTGATGGTAGGTGTAGGTACAATGTTCGTCCCAGCAGAAAGCCTGTCACAACTTCCTGCCGTGGTAGCTTCAACACTATCAAACGGATTGATTACAGGAACGATTCTTGCGATCATTATTGAGCAATATATGATACGTAGAAGGCAAAGGAATTCGTAAAGTAAGATGAAAAGAGGTTGGGACAGAACAGAAAAAACGTAAGGGGAGTCCTTTACGCTTTTTTTCTGTTCTTATCAGTAAAAAAATTTTAGAGTATCAGAGTGTACCGGAACGGAGAAAGGCCGACTCCTGAGGGATCAGCGTGCGTCTTGAGACCCTGGACGGAGCAAAGCGAAGGAAGCGGATCAAGCCACGCCCCTCGGAAAGCGTGCCTTTCGGAGTGCAGGGAAACGAGGTGAGATAGTTATGTCCCAGCCTCTTACGATTATTTTCTTTTATCCTCGGTTGCGCGATAGACTTCTTTCAAAGCATCTCGATACTCTTTACCGCTTGCATTTTCACGAGCGCGTGAAACTTCTTCGGCAGTTGCTTCAAACTCCATTCCCATTTCCTCGTTGATCGTTCCTTTATGAAACAAATGACGTATATCCTTATCCATAGAAATCCCTCCTCATCATAATATGGTTGAATTTGAGATAACCATACATAAAGAAGAGAATCTCATTGAAAGAAAGAGGGTTCATTAGTAAATTGTCGAATGAAGTACAGTAGTCATACATTTCAGAATAGGGAGAGGATCTGCATATGAGTAAAAAAGTATTAATTCTTGGCGGAGATGCCGTAGAAGCACTGGAAATTTTCTATCCGTACTATCGTTGTTTGGAAGAAGGATTTGATACGACTATTGCTTCGCCATCGGTAAAGAAATTATATACCGTTACCCATGACTTCATCGATGGAATGGAAACATATGTTGAAAAACCAGCGTATGGTTTGGATTCACATATTGCCTTCAAAGATGTCAATCCTGCAGACTATGATGCGCTCATTATTCCAGGTGGACGTGCACCGGAGTATATTCGTCTAGACGAATCATTACCAGCTATTGTCCGGCACTTCTTTGAAGAAAATAAACCAGTGGCGGCAGTTTGCCATGCTGCACAGGTGTTATCTGTCATTCCAGATTTAATGAAAGGCAGAGAATATACGGCATATATCGCGTGTAAGCCAGACGTTACAGCATCTGGTGCCACATATATCGAAAAAGATCTTCATACGGAAGGAAATTTAGTGTCAGGACATGCTTGGCCAGATCTTCCGGGTTTAATGAGAGAATTTATGAAAATGGTCAATAAATAAAAAATGCAAAGCCTATTAAGCTTTGCATTACACTGAAGACAATTCCAGAGGTGGAGTCGTCTTCAGTTTTTTGTTTTTTAGAATGCGTTAGCAAATAGAGCGAATATCAGTAACAAAACAATTGGAATCAGCAAAACTAAAAAGAATCCGACAACAATCATAATCGTGCCAAATCCGCGCCAAGAAGAAAAGTGGTGGACAATCCCAATACCTTTGGACAAGATCACCGTGCTGAAAATACCTAGAGAAAATGTGAGGAAATTAGTGATCATCAGCGTGGTAGACAAAGTTCCAAATACATCAGCATCAGCGTTGTTCATCATATCAACAAATAAATTCTTACCGAAAATAATGACTAGTAGTAAGTTAATCGGCATCATCCAAATCATCGGAATCGAAACGATTGGCAACATTTGCACCATATCCTTGAAATTCCCTTTACCTCCAAGCCACTTACCTACCCAAGTGTAGAGAGCAGAACTGATAAACAAGCTGATAATCGTCCCAATGAACGACGAAACGATACTGAGCAGAATAATTACAGGTAATGAAAGGTCAGGTAAGATATCTGTTTCAGCAAAGGATGTCATACCGACGCTGACCGAAGTAAGGAATAAGATAAAGAAACTATAACTCCATGTTTTATATTCGAGAACATAACGAATCGTTTGCTTAGGTTGTGTCCATATCGAAATGAGCGGTTTCATGGGAAAACCTCCTTTTATATAGTCTACTATACGTTAGAGCCCTACCATATGTTTCATAAAGTTGGTTTTAAATCCTCAAACATTAAATAAACACATAGATTTGCTATACTTTCCCTAGCAACTATTAGAGGAGGAATTATTCATGGCAAAATTATTTAGTCCTTATACTATACGTGGCGTCGAGTTCAAAAATCGGGTCGCAATGGCACCGATGTGTATGTATTCTTCACATAATCAAGACGGTAAAGTAGAAGACTGGCATAAAACACATTATACGACTCGCGCAGTAGGACAAGTCGGCCTAATTATTGTTGAGGCAACAGCTGTTCAACCACAAGGAAGAATCTCAAGTGAGGATTTAGGGATCTGGTCAGATGAGCATCTCAAAGGTCTAACCGAAATCGTTCGTTTGATGAAACAGCAAGGTGCCCGTACTGGTATACAATTAGCACACGCAGGTAGAAAAGCGACAGTAGACGGAACGATTCATGCTCCAAGCCCCATTGCATACAATGAAAAATATAAAACACCAACGGAAATGACAATTACTGATATCGAAGAAACAATTGAAGCATTTAAACAAGGAGCTATCCGTTCAAAGCAAGCTGGTTTTGACGTAATTGAAATTCATAGCGCACATGGATATTTACTAAATGAGTTTTTAACTCCGTTATGTAATCATCGTGAAGATGAATATGGCGGAACAGCAGAAAATCGTTACCGTATATTAGGACAAGTGATTGATGCAATCCGGTCTGTTTGGGAAGGTCCGTTATTTGTCAGAATCTCAGCAGAAGATTATCAAGAAGGCGGCATGAATCCTTCGCAGTATGCAGAAATGGCGGGTTGGATGAAAGAGCAAGGTGTCGATTTAGTCGACGTGAGCTCTGGTGGTGTAGTACCAGCTGCTATTCATCCTTTCCCAGGCTATCAAGTGCCGTTTGCGGATACAATTCGTCAGCAGGCAAATATTGCAACGGGTGCGGTAGGGTTGATTACGTCAGCGCTGCAAGCGGAAGAAATTCTTCAAAACGATCGTGCCGATATTGTATTACTCGCTCGCGAATTATTACGCGATCCATATTGGGCGTATACAGCAGCTAAAGAGCTTAACGTTGAAATTGAATCTCCTGTTCAATATAAACGTGGCTGGACGTTCTAATTCTTTTGTAGGTTACGTTTTATCATCAAAGAAAATTAATTCTGCACGAATCTCATCCTCGATATGTAAGATAGCGAATGAATAATGAGGCAGTTTCCGCTTGTCTGTCGGGGATCCGGGGTTCAGCAACAAGGTTTTATTCATGTAACGAAGCATCGGAATGTGGGAGTGTCCGAAGATGATGACATCTAGTGGCTCTCCTTCAAATGCTTCAATTGCACGCTTTTCCGTCGTTTTTTTCTCTCCATGTCCATGTACCAAGCCGATCTTTACGTGTCCTGCTTGAACGACCTGCTGCAATGGAAACTGTTCTTTTATATCTTCTCCATCTACATTTCCAGAGACTCCTTTTACTTCCGCAAATTCAGAAAGCATCTGTACTACCTCAAATGATTGCCAATCACCCGTATGTAAAACTAAATCAGCCGTAATACATTCGTTTGTTAACCGTGAAGGCAAAACACTTCCTCTACTAGGAATGTGTGTATCTCCTGTTATGACAATTTTCATGACGAACCTCCTAGATTTGTTATTGCATATATCATTTCCTATATCACTGCATAGCAAACAAAGAATCGGACATACTATTGCTATAACGGGAGGCGATCTATATGGAAGACTATACATTTACAGATGCAGTACTGGCAGATTATAAAACCGGTATGGGTGCAATGAGTGAACAATTGCCGAAATTAATGAAATCATTCCATGCATTTACGGAAATTAGTTTTGAAGAAGGAGAAATTAGTCAGAAATATAAGCAGCTGATCGCACTTGCTGTAAGTGTTTATGCCCATAGTGAGTATTGTATTATTTTCCACACGAAAGCTTGCATGGATGCAGGTTGTACAGTTCCAGAAGTGTTGGAAGCGGTTGGTGTAGCTGCGGCTCTTGGCGGTGGAAGTGCTTTGAGTCAAGCCGTCACATTGGTTATGCAGACGATTGACGAATTACAGGGAAATCCAAAACCTTTACAATAAGAGAGCGCCTTGTCGATAAAAATTCGATAAGGTGTTTTTTTATGTTGGCATATAGTGATCTTATCGTTTGAATTGAATCTAAAATTAGGGAAGATATGGAGATGAATGAAGCATTCCATATGTTTCATTTTGCAAAATACAGGGTAGCGGATAAACAGTATAGAAATTCGGAAGGGGATATAAAACGTTGATTCAAACATCAAATGCTTTATTGACAAAGGAAGACTTTGCACAACGTGATGATTTACCGGAATGGCTTCTTAGAGAATACCAGACGTTTCATAATACTGTGACCGATAAAACATTCCCGTGTTATTTTGGAATGGCTGGTGAAAATAAAGGTGAGTTGCGCTATGCCTATATTTCTCAAGAGGACTGGTCAAATTTACCTCAAGCGTTGGAAGAGTTTTTGACACTATTTAACAATCCAAAGCATAAACGGCACGGGTTATTTGTGTTTGTGGAACCCTTTGAAAAAGAAGGATCAATAGGAGAGTATCGTCAGCAATTTTGGGATATTTTGCAGTACGTACATATAGAAGATACCGAAGAATGGCCGGCTGACGCTCCACGGGACCCAGATCATTATTTATGGGATTTCCACTTTCATGGCGAGCCCATTTTCGCTTTTGGCAATGCGCCTGCATATAAACAGCGGAAGACTCGTGATCTAGGGAACGCTATGGTCATTGGTTTCCAGCCACGAAAAATTTTCAAAGGTCTGACAGGCACTGAAAAAGGTGGCATCAATTCACGTGAAAAAGTTCGTGAACGTGTGGAGGTATGGGATGACCTGCCCAAGCATCCGGATATAAGTCACTACGGTGATCCAACACATAATGAATGGAAACAATTTTTCATCGGAGACGATTGTGTGCCACTAACTGGAAAATGCCCTTTTACTCATAAGGATATGTAATCATAGGATGTCTCTACAGTCGTAAACATACGGTTGTTGGAGATGTCCTTCTATTTAGTTAGTCCAAGCTCAACACCGCAACCTTTTACTTTATTTCGGATATCTATTATCAATTGCCTTATACGGCTTTCTCCTCTTATGATGTACATACAGAGGAGTGGGCGAAATGAAGAAATACAGTCAAGAAGTTCAGGGATTACTTGTGGATGATGAAACGCGCTGCGTTCATTACTCGACAGAAAATGATCGAATTGCGATCAAGTTTTATTGCTGTAAAATATACTACCCATGTCACCTATGTCATGAAGAAATAGGTTGCGGTCTTCATGCTGTCTGGCCAGCTAGTCAGTCTAACAAAAAAGCCATACTGTGCGGTAGTTGCGGACACGAACTCACTATTACCGAGTACTTCCAAAGCGACTATCAATGTCCTTCGTGTCTGGCGAATTTTAATCCGGGTTGCGGTCTGCATAAGGAACTGTACTTTGAAAATGAGGCAAGTAGCTGAATGGTTTTAACTATAACCAACAGGGAACACTATGAAAAACAGGTAAAGTGAGGGGTTTGCATGAAGCAACAGACGATGAATACAGAAGAACTATTGGCATTTGCTGAAAGGTCGCATGAATCGGGAACATCTTGGATCCAGCAAGCGGATTATGCAGGAGAAGAAGTAATCATGACGGATGAAGACCTTGCAGGCAAGGAGCCTTTGCAACGTCTACGGATAGTAGTGGAGTCGGCTGGAAATGCGAAATACTTCGAATCACTTTTCTATACTGGAGCTGAATTAGAAGAATTAATGAGTGAACTTGAACCGGTTTTCGAGACGTTCCCCAAAAAAGTGCTGAGTTCAGATGAAATGGATGAAAAAGTACAAAATATAACAGAATAACGAAGAGGATCTTCTGCCAAAGCTAGAAGATCCTCTTTTTCACTCCAAGTACTGCAATATGTCTTCTATTGCCAGTTCACCAGCAATTTCCCAACGACTTTTATCACGAATTTCAGCATCTCGATCCAATGGTTCTTGGAATTGATTGAAAGAACCACTTATTAAAGAACTTGAGTCGGGATCCAGTCCTGTATTGACCACATGTTTGATCACATAAGGTTTTTTAAATTTTATAAAGGTGTTGAAATCGTCAAGTTCACCGTCATGGACTTCAAAGGGAACACGTAAGTAAATGGTTTCTCCGGCATCTCTATGAAGGATGGAATCGAAACTGCCTTTATGATAATCCCAGCCTCCGCCAAAATGATACCCGTGCTGGTCCACTTTATCCCGTAATGTTCCAAAGCACGCTAGTTTGCCTTCAATCGGCGTATCTAATTCCAGCATGAAATCACTCCTTTTACTTAGCATTCCTAATTAGGAATGATTTATACATTGAACAAAAAACAATGTAAAGGTTTCTAATTTACCTATCCCGGGTAAAAGTATCAACACGACGTTAAAATAATTAACTATCATAATAGGAGGAGATTTATATGGGTAAGAATAGATATATTGGAATGTACTTTAATGAAGCGGAGTTAGTGAACCGTCTGGATGAGTTGAAAAAAGAAGGTTGGCCTGAAGATGATATTTATGTAGTTGTAAAAAATGATGACCAGCTAACTATGGTTAGAAGTCGTTCAGACGCAGAAATTAAAACCGCAGATGATTCATGGTGGGATCGCTTTATGGGATTCGTGTCAGGGGAAGATCACGTACGCCGCATGGTCGAAAATCTAGACTTTGGAAAAGAAGATACAATGAAGTACTATCGCGACATTGAACAAGGTGGCATGTTGCTTTATGTGGATTCGGGTGAAGCTAGCCGCCACTACAGGGATAATATGGATTTCTACGGTAGAGATGGAAAAAGTACGGACGTCAATCTTGGAGCAAATGGTCTAAGCATTACAGATCAAGAATTGAATGGAGGAGACCCTGCATTCAGAATGAGTCAGACACTACCTGATCAAACAGTAAATCATCAGGATCACGAGGTAGATCCTGCACTCCATACAAATAATCCTAGTTTAACTGATACCGACACAGAAGAAGAACGTTTACGTCTACATGAAGAACGACTTCAAGTAGATAAGCATGCGACACAACGTGGAGAAATTCATGTAGAGAAAGAAGTCGTGGAAGAACCTAGATCAGTAGATGTCAGTGTTTCACATGATGAAGTCACCATTGAACGTAGACCTGTTGTAGATAATGAAGCTAGTGTTAACGACCGCTATGGTAATAACGCAGCATTCAGAGAAGATGACGAAACAATTCGTATTCCGATTACTGAAGAACAAGTAGAAGTGACTAAGAAACCAGTTGTCACAGAAGAAGTTGTTCTCAAGAAGCGTGAAGTTGTAGAGAATGAAACGATTCACGAAACAGTAAAACGTGAGGAAGTACACTTCGACAAAGAAGGTGACGTAGACGTCAAGGGCGACCCATTAGATAAAGACCGTTTCTAAAAAGACATGTAGCAAACACCTTGTCATTCCCTTTCTGCATAATGTAAGATAGACGTAATAGCCAGGAAGGGGAGATGACATGTTTAAGCATCCAGGTATTGCCGCCGTGCTAAGTTTTTTCTGGACTGGCGTCGGTCAAATTTATAACGGACAAATCCTTAAAGGGATTTTGCTTATTATCCTACAAGGAATTAACGGGTTACTTATGTTTGTAGTGATCGGCTTCATTACGTATCCCATTGTATGGATTTGGGGAATGTACGATGCCTATAAAACTGCAGAGCGTATGAATTACAATCAAAACCGATATAATTAACAATGAAAAATGTCCCTGCCGGAAGTGGCTGGGACATTTTTCTGTTTTACTTATTTAATTTCCACGTAGAATAATTCAATGTCAGTGCGAACATGACCCATCCGATATACGGGACCATCAATGCACCTGCGGTATGATCGGTCTTATTGAATTCATACGCAGTCATAGCAATGGCACCTAACATCATCGTCATCTCAATCAGTGCGGTGCCTCGTAAATTCCACTTGAAGAATAGGAAGGACCAAAGAAAATTGAGACCTAATTGAACGTCATATAAGGAGATGGCGGAATCGTTATTATTTGTATCCTGCTTCATTTCTACACGGTAATTCGCTACACCCATCATCGTGTATAGAGTCGTCCAAGCAATCGGGAATATAGCCCCGGGAGGAGAAAATGAAGGTTTGTCCAATTTAGCATACTGTTCTTGTGTATTGCGGTTGGCAAGATACCCGATAATCGATCCACCGACGACGGGTATCAGCACATTACGCGTTAGCTTCTTCCAATCCAGTTCATTCTGTACTTTTAGTAACTCCAAAGTAAAACCTCCTTTTTAGAAAGTTTTCCCCTTTCGCTACTTACTAAACAGTTATCATGTATTCGCTGTATACATCACTTCACCAGCGACTATAGTCTTCTCTACTTGTATTTCAGCTATTCGATCCACTTCCACGGAGAAAAGATCTTCTTGTAACACAGTAAAGTCTGCATCAAATCCAACGGAAATCTTCCCTCGTGAATCAGCTTTATTTATAGTAGCTGCTGCACCAGAAGTAAATAATTGTACTGCCTCATAGCGACTCAGCTTTTCTTCTGGCAAATACCCTTCATGCTGTTCAATATTCAATCTCCTTGTTATTGCGGCGTGTATTCCTAGCAATGGATTCGGGTCTTCGATTGGCGCATCTGACCCACCGCCACATATAAAACCTTTAGTTAGAAGTTTCTTCCAAGCATACGCCCAGTCAAGCCGGTCCTTGCCGAGTCGATCTCCAACCCAAGGAAAATCGGAAGGTACGAAAGCAGGCTGAATATCTAAAACAATCGGGAGCTTTTGCATACGCTCCACTAAGTCTTCACGCAATAAGATGACATGTATTAACCGGTCTTTTTTACCTGAAGGGGCAGGATGTTTTTCAATGATATCTAATGCTTTTTCTACTGCCAGATCCCCAATCACATGTATAGCAACAGCTTCCCCATAGTGCCTTGCTATTTTGACGTGGTCCTCGAGCTCTTCATCAGTTAATACAGTAGTTCCTACATTATCGGGTTCATCAGAATAAGGCTCACTTAACAGCGCTGTACTGCCGCCCAAAGCACCATCAATGAAGAACTTCATCTCACCAGGTTCTATCCAGGGGACATTATAGAATGCATGATCTTCCATCAAGTCAGAAAATACGCTAAAATGACGTAGTAAGTGAGCACGGAATTTTCGATCACCGCCCAGTACGTTATTGAAGGCTTTTAATGGCGTCTGATAATGACCGTAGTAACCTAAGTCATCTGTCACAACACCTGTCAAACCAACAGATAGGAGGTGGTCAACAGAAGTTTCCAATGCTTTCGTTACATAAGCCAGTGTTGGATTTGGCAATAGTTCAAGCACTCGCTGCATAGCGCCTTCTTTCAATAACCCCGTTGGCTCTCCGGTATGATCGCGCTCAATGACACCATCATCAGGATCAGGCGTATCTTTTGTAATGCCAGCCAGTTCGAGGGCCTTTGAATTCACGATCGCGGCATGCCAGCAAGTGCGTTTTAATAGCATAGGTGAATCCGTTACAGCATCCAACTCATAGCGAGTAAAGATTTTCTTGTCAGGAAAATTATTCTCATCCCAACCTTCTCCGATATACCATTCGTCCTTTGGCAAATCTTTATACGCATTCAGAAGTAACTCCATCATACCTTCTGAAGATGTGGTGTTAGATAAATCAAGGCGTAATAACTTTTCACCTTGCCCGATTATGTGCATATGGTTATCGATAAACCCTGGGTAAACAAAAGCACCCTGCAAGTCTATTTGTTCATCGGCTAGATCTTTTAGCTTATCATATGAACCGGTTGCTACTATTTTACCGTCTTTTGTCAGTAAAGCATCTATTGTATGTCCTTCATTTTGCATCGTATAAAAGAGTGCATTAAACCAAATCGTAATCATAGCGAAACCTCCTTATCTTCCTATAGTAAATCGAGTGAGACAATTCGACAATAGAATGGATTCTATATAACTTTCTCTATCAAAAAAACGGCTGTATTTACAGCCGTTTACTTTATTGTACATCCTATTATTGTGAAGACCTATTAATACATCTTCATATATCGTTCAAGTTCCCATGGATGCACCGTAATCCGGAAGCTTTCCCATTCTTGATGTTTTGCTTCACTAAAGTTTGCATAAATATGTGAACCCAGTGCGTCTTGTATAATCGAGTCTTCTGATAAGGCGATGAGCGCATGGTCAAGATCTGTCGGTAATAATCCAATATTATTTTCCGCAAGCTCATCTGCTTTCATCTCATAAATATTGCGATCAACTGGGGCTGGAGGAGTCAGCCTGCGCTTAATCCCATCAAGACCAGCTTTTAGTATAACGGCCATTGCTAAATAAGGATTGGCAGAAGAATCGACAGAACGCACTTCAACACGTGTACTCATTCCACGTGATGCAGGTATGCGGATCAATGGACTACGGTTCTGTGAGGACCAAGCTACGTAGCAAGGCGCTTCGTAGCCAGGCACCAAACGTTTATAAGAATTGACAGTAGGGTTCGTGATAGCGGTGAAACCACGTACATGTGCCAGCACACCAGCCATGAAGTGATAAGCAGTTTCACTTAACTGACGTTCGCCATCTTTGTCAAAAAAGACGTTCTCGCCATCTTTAAATAGAGAAACATTGCAATGCATGCCCGAACCGCTCACTCCGTATAATGGCTTAGGCATGAATGTGGCATGTAATCCGTGTTTGCGTGCTATCGTCTTAACTACTAGTTTAAAGGTTTGAATATGATCACAAGCTGTTAGGACATCAGCATATTTAAAATCAATTTCATGTTGTCCTGGCGCTGCCTCATGATGGGAAGCTTCCACTTCAAATCCTAATTCTTCAAGTTCCAAGACAATATCGCGACGACAATTTTCACCTAGATCAATGGGGGCCAAATCAAAATAGTCACCATGGTCATTCAGCTCCATTGTCGGTTGTTTATTGGCATCTAGTTTAAAAAGAAAGAATTCCGGTTCAGGTCCTAAGTTAAAATCAGTGAATCCAAGCTCTTTCATTTCTTTAACGATTCGTTTTAAATTTCCCCGGGGATCTCCAGAAAAAGGTTCGCCATTCGCCAAATAGACATCGCAGATTAAGCGTGCTACTTTTCCTGTACCTGATGGCCATGGAAATACCATCCATGTATCCAAGTCAGGTACTAAATACATATCTGATTCTTCAATCCGTACAAAACCTTCGATAGAAGATCCGTCAAACATCATTTTATTGTCTAGCGCCTTTTCGAGCTGGCTGATCGGAATCTCTACATTCTTAATCATGCCAAAAATATCAGTAAACTGAAGACGGATAAAATTGACATGGTTTTCTTCCACGAATTGATAAATATCTTCTCTTGTAACGTTTTCCATCAGACCACACTCCTTATGATTGTTTGGTATGAATCTACTTCGCAACATTTTTCTATAATATAGCCCAGGAAGGCAGATTACAAGAAATTTTTGTTATTTTTTGAAAGAAAGACATGACTTAAGTTGTTTATTTTTTAAAAATCATAATCAGACTACATAAAAAGTTGTAATATATATCTATTTGACTAATAGAAAATAAAGTTATACAAATTGCTAAAAATAATTTAAGTGTTGGAACACTCACCATTTTGCTATCTAAAATAATTCAAGAAGCAAAAGGTGACTACAATGACCAAAAGTATTTTGAGTATTTGATGCAGTATGTAGTGCCGAGTGTATAATGTTTTAAAATCTCGCACATTTTGAATGATTCATCATAAGCTGATAAAGAAAGGGGTGGGTGTCTTGATTGAACACCAAAGTATATCTATAGATGGAAAGTCATTTCAAGCAGTCACGGTAAAGCTACCGAAAACGACTTTGCTTACAGTTTCGAATGACAAAGGGTATATTATGTGTGGTGCACTCGATGTAGGATTATTAAATAGTGTGCTAGCAGACCGCAAAATTGTTGCGGGTCGTGCTGTTGGTGTAAAAACGATTGAGCAATTGCTCGCAGCACCTTTAGAATCCGTGACACTTGAAGCTGAACAATACGGTATTTCTGCAGGTATGATCGGTTCTGAGGCATTATTGAGGATGACGTAAAAAACGACGCCCATATAATTAGGGCGTCGTTTTTTATTGTATACAAGTAAAATATTGGGGAGTGAATATCGATTAATTATTATCGTATTTTTCTTCGCTTGATGAACGATCTTTTGTCTCACGATGATTTCTCTCTTCTTCTTCTTCCATACGAACATCTTCTAAAGGAATAGCATCTACCGTCTGCATATCTTCATGCATATCATAAATACTTTCTTTATCGGTTTTTAAATTCTCAGGGTTGTCCATATAACCACCCTTTGCTTTCTTGCGGTCTTTTTCTGTAAATACATTTTTCTCTTCACTCATTCAAATTTACTCCTTTGCAATTGAATATTTTTAATTTAAAAATCTACCTAGTAACCCTTTATTCGAGTCAGATTTTTGATTGTGATCTTTTCGCTCACCGCGCATAGGTGTGTCATTGAACTCATCGAATTGGCGAGATAATTTGTTCCGGGCATCTTTGTTACGCATTAAATAGGCCGCACCTAAACCGATCGCAGTCAAAGCCATTCCTTTTTTCATAAAGTGACCCTCCTCGTTATCGTCTCTTAGATCTTGTTTTCCCAAATCTCATTCATACTAAACAATTCATTTTATAGTGAGATGAACTAAAAAACAGTCAGTGATCGAAAACTCTCAATCACTGACTGTTCTTCTCTTACTATGCGGAAAATTTTATGTTGCGATTACTCCATACTGACGATATTGTACCCTCGTAGTATGCGTCTTACATCTTACACTGCTTAACTTCTTTGAAGCAGGTATTTCACGTGCACTTACACAAAAAACTTCTTTCCTATTACCTGGTAAACCTGTCTTTCTGTTGGAATCTTAAAGGCAGATTCCCAAACCGAGTGTACCACTTGCCAGTAAAGAAAAATTTTCCGCCAAGGCTGTGCATCTCTTCCGGATCTAGCAGTTTACTTCTCTGACTAGCTCCTTCAGTTTGCCTTGTAGTAATAGTATACCCATGCAAATCATTCCTAAACATCTTTTTAAAAATTAATTTTAAAAGTTTTCTAAGATTTTTCTTACTCGCGGTATATGCACTTATGATCTATAATAGAGGACTGAGGTGAGAGCTTTGAACAAGGGAATAACAGGGAGAAGCATGACGAATAAACTTGCTGAAGTAAGACCCTATATTGAAAAGAATGTACGAATATGAGTGTGCTACAAAATATAGAAATGATTCTTTGCAGTTTAGAAATAACGAAAAATGCACGAAAAGGTTTGGAACAGTGGTTTTTAAGTGAAGAAGCCTTCGTATCATCAGAGACTGCCTTTGATATACATATTGAAAAGAAACCTGAGAATCGTATGGGGAACCAATCCTATGCGTTGTTTTTTGATCCGAAAACAAATAAAAGGTTTGCTAAAGAAGTTCAACAACGTGTGGCAGTTATGGAATGTGTATTGAAACCAGATGGTCTGCTAGCAACCGGCTTTCATGTTAGAGGTGCAAGAGAGCCTGTCCAGACAAATCGGCGGCTACATACAGCAATAAAGTTTAGGCTACACCGCGCGGGAGTAGCACTACCAATCGAATTCTATACGAAGTTACGTCAATTGCCGATCGCAGAAGAGCGTTCAGAATATGTAAAAAAGCGAATTGAAAGTTGGGAAGGCTATCTACAAATTGCGGAGAAAAATGCGGATGTAGCGGATATCTCCTGTACATTTAGCCAAGCCAGTTTCACCAGTGATTTTACAAAGGTACGTCTACAATGTAAAGATTTACAAACGAAAAACTGGAAGCAACTCCGTGGATTTAGTGTCAAAATGAATGAACTTTCTACTGAAATCGGTCAAATCGTCGATGCTCAGAAAGGTCAAAAGATAATCGTCGTAGAACTAAATCAACGGTTTCAAAAGAAAGCACGATCCGAACGATGGTTACCAACACGTAATAAAAGTCTTGTGTTGACGAACTTTGCTGAATTAAGTCAGATTCGTCGGTTACGTAAAGGTTTCAAAGACTTACAAGATGGTCTAGCTGCCAATGCGAATTTGGAAAAGGTTTTATTTGAAGAACGGCCTGTTGTGCAAATTACTAACAAACAGCCGCAACTGGAGTTCCATAATAATTTGAATGAATTCCAGCAAGAAGCAGTCTCGGGAGCGATGAAAGCACATGATTTGTTTGTAGTACAAGGTCCGCCTGGGACAGGAAAAACAACGGTCATTTCCGAGATTTGCTATCAGAACGTCAAAGCTGGCTTGCGGACACTTGTCGCATCCCAATCAAACCTAGCAGTGGATAACGCACTCGGTCGATTACTGACAGATCCAGCGACACGTATTTTACGCTATGGACGATCAGAAAGTATTGAAGAAGAGGGCAAGCGCTTCATGGAAGAAAACGTGGCGTTGCACTGGAGAAATGAAACAATAGAAACCGTGCAAGCGACACGTGCTGTTTATCGAACAAAAGATATCGAATTACAAAAACGTGCAGATCAATTATCCGAGCAAATTCAACAGAACACAGAATTGAAAATTACATTAACTGAGCAGCTACAAATGCAAAATGTAGTGCAAAACAAATTGAAAAAACTAAAGTCTGAATACTTCTCTCGGAAATCCCTGCTTGACCAATCTGTACGTCGGCTTTCTCAAAAGCAACAGGGAATTGAGCAAACTGAAATAGACCTTGAACAGCGCGTAAAAGAAATTGCAGAGCTACGTAAACAGTTGAATTCAGAGCCGTATAAAGAAGAATTGTCAGCCCGAATAGAAGAACTGTTAAAAGAGCAGCAACTTTTAAGAGAGACACTAATATATATCAATTGGCTTGCAGAGCTGCAGAGCAATACCGAAACGCAACAAGAGATCATGGAAGAGTACAAAACATTTCCTGATCATGAACAGATGCTACAAGCCACACAGCGTGATGTGATGTCTCAGACAAAAATGAAAGATATCCACATGACGCTTGCTGCAAACCAGATTGAATTACCCATTCATATCACGTTGCGGAATAACGACTTACAACGAATCATCAAGTCGATTGAAAGTGGAGAGTATTCCTATGAATTTCAAGAATGGAAAGAGCTTCATGAGCGTTTTCAGACGGCTATTAATAAAACACATTCTCTTTTGCAGACTCACCGTTACCCGGTAGAAACCATTACAAAGTGCTCAACCGAAAACTTCACAACCATTCAGGAAATGCATGAAATGATTGATCGTCTGGGGAAGTTTCTTATTAACCCTACAACAAAAAAAGTGCTACAAAACAAAGAGATTTCATCCGCCAAAACGGAAGTTCTACAAAAGATTGCACAAGGTATGTCATTGTTTTATGGTAAAGAAGAGATCGTTCGTGCAAAAGGAATGGATCTTCAGCAACAGAAAGTCCACTCTGTAAAGGAAGTATTTGCAGAAGTGAAACATGAAATCCTGAAATTCCTACAACAGGAACTTCAAGAAATACAAGCCACTATACAACGAAAAGAAGAGCAGAAGCAACATCTGCAATCTAAGCAAATAGAATTGGAGAACCAGATTAAAGCATGGCTACAAACGAACGAGCCGCCTGAAAAACAGTGGGAGGAAAATCAGCTCACACAGGAAATTAAGCAGCTAGAAAATAAGATCATTGCGTGCCGACAACAAATAAAAAACGTAACGCAATTAACAGCGTCCATAACTACTTCAGAACTAAAGTGTTCTCAAGCAAAACAGCTGCTTGAACAAGAAAAAGTAGAAGTTCTAGCAGTAGAGCAAAAAACACTGCAATTACAGAAAGAACAACAACAACGACAGCAGGAAATAGAAGAGCTTGCAGTTCAGTTGAAACCAGATATAAAGGAGCAATTAGAAAAAGTAGAAATAGTGCTTACTCAAGCTGAACCCCAACTAGCAGAAGTAGTAAAAGAACAGCAACAGCTTCCAATTCTACAAGAACTGCAAGCGCAATGGGAAGAATTACTGCGTGATGCCAACGATTATGACCTGGATGAAATCCGTAAGCTTTATATCGATCATGCGAATGTAATTGGCACGACATGTGTCGCATCAGCTTCCAAGAAGTTTATGGAGGAATATCCTGTCTTCGATGTCGTCATAATCGATGAAGTATCAAAAGCAACACCGCCAGAATTACTATTGCCCATGCTAAAAGGTAAAAAGATTATTCTAGTGGGCGACCATCATCAGTTACCGCCACTCGTAGGACAAGAAACGATGGACGAACTGGTAGATCAACAAAAAGATCCTGAAGTGCAACGTGAAATGAAAAAACTGCTCAATGAATCATTATTTGAACGGTTATTCCGTACGTTGCCCAAGCAAAACAAAACGATGCTCAGTATTCAGTACCGTATGCATGAAAAAATCATGGAAACGATCGCACCGTTTTATAAAGATGGGGACTATCAATTACAATGTGGGCTTCCTAATTCAGACGAATTACGGGATCATCTGCTCGAAAGTAGAAATATCACTAGAAAAGACCACTTACTATGGCTGGATACACCCAATACCCCATCATTTTTCGAAAATCAAGTCAAAGGTGGGACAAGTCGTTTCAATGAAGCAGAACTAACCATCATTCAAGAAACTTTGCAAGATATTGAACAAGCGACCGAAAAAGCTAAAAAGGATGGCCTAATGATGCCAGACGAAAAGAAAAGTGTCGGCGTAATCAGTTTTTACGGTGAACAGGTAAAACGAATCGATCGATTGATTCAGCAGGAAATTCGACCCCAACAATTGCATTGTCGAACAGGTTCAGTAGATAAGTTCCAAGGTATGGAAATGGATATTATCATTTTAAGCTTCGTTAGGAATCATGGTGAGAAAAATGGTGATATTGGATTCGCGAAAGACTATCGACGACTGAATGTAGCGTTATCACGTGCAAGAGAACTGCTTATTATCATCGGAAGTTCTGAAATGTTTACGATCAAGACAAAGAATGCCTCTACGAAAGATATGTATAAAAAATTGCGGGAAGTAGTAGAACATCAAGGTGGATTGCGAAAAATAGAGCAAATCCAAGGAGGTTGAGTAGATGGATTCGCTTCGGAAAAGGTTGCAACGAGAACTCGAACAACAGTCGGATATCCAAATACAACAATCAGACAGCTGGGGATTGCCGGTCGAACTCATTAATATACCCTTCACAACTATTAAGCGCACGACAATGGATATACTAATGAAAATGATTTTACTTACAGTTCAAAAGCTAGATGTATCTGAATCAAAAATGATTGCAGAATTTCTAGCTGTTGAACCACTGTTTATAGAGGATTTGTTTAATAAGATGGAAGCGGCACAAATGATCGAGTTACGTAAAGAAAGTTTTGAATTGACTAGCATTGGAGTAAGGCAATTACAATCGGGTGTTTACGAACATCCACCTGAAAAGGCAGAAAAGAAGTTTTATTACAGTGCTTGCCACGATTCGATTTTATGTGAACAACCTGAAAAAATCTTCACAGCAAAAGTTAAAGAGTTTAGATTAGCAAGGAAATTCACCAGAAGCGCGCAACGATTAGATGATGAACAATTGCGGGCAACACTACTTGCTACTGGAGCAGAAGCTGCAGAAGGTCCACTACAGAAGGTTGTGGATAAAATAGAGACCCCCCGAACGCTTGATCATCAACTTATTCCTTGTGTAGAGTTCTATGTTTACAATCGTGCGGAAAACAACTATTTCACTAGAGTGTGGAATACATTAACAGAAGAATGGGACGAGCGTCTAGAGAAACTCATAGATGAACAAGCGCCTACTCGAAAATGATTGAAAAAGACCAAGGGAATTTTCCCTGGTCTTTTTTCACTTATGACTTACGCTTTTTTTGTGTGGGAGCTTTACGCAATTCAGCAAATTCTTTCGCGATCTCTTCATGCATATCGCGTGCGGCAATCGTTTGATTCTTTGGCGTTTGTGGTAATGAGCCAGCTGAATTACTTCCTTTACTATGTTCATCTCTTCCCATTGGTCATTCTCCCTTCTGTAAGTACCTTCATAAGTAAGTTGGTTCAAAAATGAGAAGTTATACATGAATATAGATAGAGCATTTGGCTAATACAGGTAAATGGGAAATGAATTCTATTTCGTAAGTCTTTCAATCGAGTTAAGGTTATTTAACCTGCCTAGTGTTTAGCATGTAGTGGATTGGGAATATATTCATTAAGCTTGGTAAATCGAATACGAGGAGGAGGAATATATATGGCTAACCAACATACTACAGAACAAGAGAAGAAAATGTCTCTGGAAGAAGCGGGGCGTAAAGGCGGTCAAGCAACCGCTAAAAAGCACGATAAAGAGTTCTATGAACAGATTGGTCGCAAAGGTGGGGAAGCCACAGCTCAAAAGCATAGTAGTGAATTTTATAAAGAAATTGGACGTAAAGGCGGAAAAGCTACTTCCGAGAAGCACGATAAACAATTTTATGAGAATATCGGACGTAAGGGCGGAGAAGCTAGAGCGCAACAGAATAAGAGTATGAACTAGACAGCAAGCTTAAACATATATTGTCGAGAAGAAAAAGACGTAACCGAATGGAGTATTTGACTCCGGTACGTCTTTTTTGTCGTGCTGAACTATAAAGAATACAAATATGCTATTGTTTCTAATGGTGCAGTACAGTATAACTGTAATAAGCAGAAGTAAAAGGAAATGGGTGAGAAAATGGAACAACGTAAAGAACAATGGTCTTCGAAGCTTGGGTTTATTATGTCTTCAGCAGGTGCAGCAATAGGCCTTGGAGCAATCTGGAAATTCCCGTATGTTACAGGAATGAGTGGCGGCGGTGCGTTTTTCCTATTATTCGTCGTATTTACAATTTTGATTGGATTGCCAATGTTGGTTTCTGAATTTATTATTGGACGTGGTTCGGGTAGAGAAGCAATCAGTGCTTACAAGAAGTTGGCGCCGGCTAGTGCATGGCCATGGATTGGCAAGCTCGGTGTAGCAGGCTGTTTTCTTTTACTGTCCTTCTATAGTGTAGTGGGTGGTTGGGTATTCGTGTATAGCGGATTGTCTATTGGTGGCAAAATCATTAGTGAAGGTGCTTCCTATTCGGAACAATTTGGTTCAATTGTCGGTTCGCCAATAACGACGTTAATCGGTCTGTTTCTATTTACGATTATTAACATATTAGTCGTATCTTCTGGTGTGCAAAACGGTATTGAAAAAGCGAATAAATATATGATGCCTTTATTATTTGTGTTTTTTATTATTTTAGTCGTTCGATCATTGACGTTGCCTGGTGCAATGGAAGGTGTGTCCTTCTTCTTGAAGCCTGATTTCTCAAGTATTACAAGAGAATCGGTGTTGTATGCACTTGGACAGTCTTTCTTTTCATTGGCTGTCGGATTTTCTTGTATGGTAACGTACAGTTCATACCTGAAGAAAGACGTTAGTTTGACTTCATCTGCAAGTTCCGTAGTGGGAATGAATTTATTTGTTTCATTACTAGCAGGTTTAGCTATTTTCCCAGCGGTCTTTGCGTTCGGGCAAGAACCGGCTGCGGGACCTGAATTACTATTTATGGTGTTACCAGCAGTCTTTTCACAACTCCCGCTCGGGCAAGTATTCCTGGCGTTATTCTTGATATTGTTCTTGTTTGCGACATTGACGTCTTCGTTTAGTTTGTATGAGATCATAGTGGCAGCGATGACAGCGAGTGGCAAGCGGACGCGTAAGTCTGTTACTTGGTTGATTGGTGCGGTTGTATTCATTGCTGCAATTCCTTCTGCATTGTCTTCCAGTACATTGTCAGGATTGCTGATATTCAATAAGAGTGTTTTTGATGCGACAGATTATCTAGTCAGTAATATTTTGCTTCCAGCAGGATGTTTGCTGATTGCGTTGTTCATTGTCCGCAAGATGGACCAAGTGTTGGTGCGTGATGAATTTACACAGTATAATACGCAATCCATAGGCTTCTATCCGCTCTGGCACTTTTTAATGAAATGGGTAGTGCCACTGACTATTATTGTGGTGTTCTTGAATACGCTCGGGATAGTGAAGTAAGGCAGATGTACAGAGGGGAATAGCACTGTTGATCTGCGTTCCAGGCGGTCGGGAGAGCCCGCGGTGAGCTGATCACCGGAGTCGCCGCCTGTAACGAAGATCAACTAGTAACGTTTCTAGATTTAGTGAGTGAAGGACAAAATCCTATGTAGTATATTTTTTGAGTCAAAACTTAACCAACTGTAAAAGGGGTTACTATTTCACTTTTTCCCTTCAATGCAGTCTCAACTATAAATACTCTTCATGTAGGAACGGAAACCTTAATAACTAAATAAGTAGCTTTCATCTTTTTAAGACTCTTTTATACGGGAGTCTTTTTTCTATGTAAAATAAGGGGTACCAATGGATTGATTTGACTTAGATCTATCTAAATTGTATAATACCTATTAAACATGTCGGAATAATATATTTTGACTGGAGTGGGGAAGAAATGCAAAAAATGATCACAATTCGTTCTGGGGAACATAATTTATCTGGTGCGCTTCATCTGCCTGAATATAGAAAAGAAGCAATACCATTACTAATATTTATTCATGGGTTCGTAGGCAGTAAAGTAGGAGAACACCGTCTGTTTGTTAAAGCTGCACGTTATTTTACTGAGCGTGGATATGGGGTATTCCGCTTTGATTTTAGCGGTTGTGGTGAAAGTGATGGAGATTATGCTGGTGTAACAGTAACGAATCAATTGAAGGAAGTGCAGGATGTCGTAGCTTATTTATGCTCCATTCGAGGAATAGATCAACGCCGCATTACGATGGTTGGGCATAGTATGGGTGGAGCTATTGCATCACTTACGGCGGCAAGCGATACCCGAATTAAACAATTAATTCTCTGGTCGCCGGTAGGTACGCCATACGAAGATATTACTGGGATTCTTGGACCGAAAGCGGTTCAAGAAATTGCTAGAAAAGGCAGTCATGATTACCATGGTTTTATGATCAGTCAAACGTTCCTGAAAGATTTAAAAAAGCATCAGCCTATTGAAGCGGTTCGCTCATTTAGAGGGTCAGCGCATATTATTCATGCAAAGGAAGACGAGCAAATTCCGAAAGAACATGCGGTGCGATACGCAAACTCACTTAATAAACGCGTAGATACTAGGCAAGTGTTTGAACAGTATATCGACAAAGCAGATCATACATTTTCCAGTCATTCATTCGAAGATGAACTATTCGACAAGAGTTTAGCTTGGCTCGAAGGTAGTCTAGTAGAAAAGTTAGTGTCTCAAACATAAATTCGTGAAAATCTTCCGCACAGTATACACGTGGCGGGAGATTTTTTAGTGAAAATAAAAAGGCGGGCTGCCTGACCCGTTTCCGCGGATCGGCAGCCCTAATTTTGGAATGTAGGGTAAAACTGGAGATAAGGAAAAAAGAAAAATTAAGTTGCTGCTGTTTTAGCAGCTTGAATGAAACGCTCATTCACAATGTCCCAGTCCACAGTGTGCCACCAATTTTGTACAAATTCGGGGCGGCGGTTCTGGTATGACAAATAGTAAGCGTGTTCCCATACATCAATGACTAGTAATGGAGTTTTTCCGTCTTTCAATGGTGTATCTTGGTTTGGCGTGCTCATGACTTCTAACTCGCCGTCAGAAAGTACTAACCAGCCGTACCCACTACCAAAGCGACTGACTGCCGCTTTTGACAAGACATCTTGGAAATTATCGAATGTATTAAAATACTTTTCGATTTCCCTTTTAATGTCTGCGGATGGTTCCCCTTTACTTTTTGGCGTCATGGATTCCCAGAATAAGCTGTGACAGTAATGTCCACCGCCGTTGTTTTGGACGGCAGTACGTATATCCTCAGGTACCTGACTGAGATCAGTCAATATGGTTTCAAGAGATTGAGAGTGTAACTCTTCATGGTTATCCAATGCCGCATTCAAGTTATTGACGTACGTCTGATGATGTTTGCCATGGTGGATTTCCAATGTCCGTGCATCAATATACGGTTCAAGGCCGTCTACTGCATAAGGCAAATCAGGAAGAACAAATGGCTTCAAATTTTCACCTCCAAAGAAACGATGAGAAACTTTAAAAGTTTCCCTAAGGAAATAATGTTTCCTTAAGGCAACATTAATAAAGAAACAATAAAAATGCAAGAGATTTATGAAAAATAAATAATAAACAGAACTAAAGGACTAGTAACGTTCTGCTTGAAATTAGAAATGAAAGAGAAAGATTTTTTGGCTTTTTAGTTAGCAAGTTTACCTTATTTTCATGAAGGGAATAGGTCAATAAAGCGAGGGATGACAATATGTTTAAGCGAATAAGTATGTTCATAATAATTATTATTTTATGTAGTATGACTATCACTACTAATCATTCATCTAGTAAAGCTGCTGAAACAACAGGCACAATTAGCGTCGTGTCATTTGACGGCTTGGGATATGAAGATGCAAAACGTTATATAAGCAAAGGAATCATGCCGAACTTAGAAAAGTTTCAGCAACAGGCAGCTTATGCCACAGACTTTGTTACAGTTACACCATCATTGACTGCACCATCCCATGCAGCAATGTCTACGGGTGCTGGACCTTCAAAGACAGGTATTGTCAGTAATCATTTTCATTCATCAGGGGAGAAAGTAAAAGAAGACCAAAGTGGTTTTGCGCAGACGTTGGGTGTTACGCCTATATGGAAAGAGGCAAGAAATCAAGGGAAAGTCACAGCAACCGTTTCTTTTCCTAACTCGAATCCAGAAAACGCATCTGCTGCTACTTATGCTGTCTATTCAGGTGGGACCTTAGCAGATTCGAAGCTTCATAACCTAAAGTTTTCAGAAGTAAATGATAAACGCGTTGAACAAATAAACGCAGGATCAATAAAAGTAGAAGAGGCAGTTATTTCATTGGATATAAAAAAATCACCTGCTAAAAATTTATATATTTTGCGAACAGATGAAAAAGAATCAAAATATTATATGTCTATGGATAGAAAAGATATGGGCGAAGAAGTATCACCCGATGATTGGATTGCTGTCGCGTTGCACTTACATAATTTTGATAGTGCAGGGTTTTACGTGAAACTAAAGAGAAATCCTGAGAACAAAGAAGAACTTCAGTTGTTTCAAGGTACTATAATGGGTGGACTATACAGAGGACCCGGAACATTTGCAGAAGAGATACAATCTGAATTTGGATTTTATCCAGCAGCTGATGAAATAGAGGCGTTTAAAAATGGAGATATTACAAGAGAAGAATATGAACAAGTAGGCGAACGATTCACAAACTGGGTGACAGATGTCAGTTTTTATATTAAAGAGAACTATCGGCCTGACCTATTATTTTACTATTATTCTGTAGTAGACAATGAACTACATGAATTTTTATTAAGAGAACCTGCTCAACCTGGATATCAATTAGCAAATGTAGTAGAAAAAGAGGAATATGTGAGCTGGGCATTTGGCCAAGCAGATCGTGCAATCGGTCGAATTAAAAACAATTTAAACCCCAATGATCACGTACTAATTGTGTCAGATCATGGATTGGAATCAATTCATACAAGGCTTTCACCGAATAAAGAACTGGAAAAGGCAGGACTACTTGTAAAAGATCAAGAGGGAAATATAGATGCATCTAAAACAAAAGCTTATGCAGAAGCGAGTGGAACGATTGCTCATGTTTATGTAAATTTGAAGGGCAGAGAGAAAAAAGGAATCGTGAAGGAAGAAGAATATGAACAAGTGAAGAAGGAAGTCGTATCGATCTTTACACATAAGACCGTTTTTACTGCACTTTCCCAAAATCCCGAAAAAGTAGCACACCCTATTTTACGTTGGCTTACTAGTAAAAATGGGAAATTTGATAAGGTCTATATGTATCCAAACTGGTCTGTCTTATCTAGCGAGAAGCAGTCTGAAGTGTATCCATACGAGACTATTTGGACAGAGGATCAAGAGGGATACGCTACTTTAAATAATAATAATAGTGGGGACGTGTTTTTATCCGCTGCTCCAGGGTTTATAATGGGGAAAGATGCAGAAATTGCTGTTGAACCAACGCAGGAATTAGGGAGTCATGGTGGAAATCCTGAACGCTTGCCATTACGGCCGATTTTATATGCATCGGGCCCTATGATCCCACCAGGCCAAATCAGCAAAAGAATTACGATGACAGATATTGCACCAAGTGTATATGAGTTATTAGGCTTACGAGTTCCAGACTTTGTAGAAGGAAAAATCATTTGGGCAGGAAGATAATTATACAGCTGGAAGAATAAATATAATATTCAAACAGATTTCATTCATTTAAGAAGTGCGTAGGTAGGACATAACCTATTGCACTTCTTTTGTTTTCAATAAAATTCTCTTACTATATTACTTTATCAAAAAAGCATCATGCGTTTAATCAGAATAAAAGTATAATGATGATTTTTTATAACTGGAATAATTCTGATAATTATAGTTGATAGAGCAAAGTCTTATTTCTGAATACTAATAAGTGGTAATTTAATTACACGCTATTTGCTTCAACTTCATTCCGGTGATCAACCATTTATTAACCAGTTTATTTGCAATAGAATTAGGGAAAGATTATAACAAATTGATTATGAAAAGAGGTGGAGACACTGAATAAAGTATTTACCGTCATGGCGTTTACAGGCGTGCCTTTAGTATTTATAGCGTCATTCTTGAATTGGTCAGATTTATGGATGTTTGCGCTATGTTGTTACAGTATTATTGCGCTAGCTGGATTCATCGGAAGAGCAACAGAAAGTTTAGCGATTGTCAGTGGACCACGAATTGGTGGTTTATTAAATGCAACTTTCGGTAATGCGGTAGAACTTATTATTTCTATATTCACGTTAAAAGCCGGATTAATTGCAATCGTACTGGCGTCGTTAACTGGTTCTGTTTTAGGTAACTTATTATTGGTACTGGGTTTATCGTTTTTCGCAGGTGGCCTGAAGCATAAGAGACAGAATTTTAATATTTTTGACGCTCGATTTAATTCCGCATTATTAATTTTTGCGATTGTCGTGGCATTTGTGATTCCGGAAGTCTTCTCGATGACGATGGATACTAGAACTGGGCTGAATTTGAGTGTTGGTATTTCGATCATACTGATCCTAATTTACTTGGCAGGTCTAGTATTTAAATTATTTACACACCGAGGCGTATTCGGTTCAGAAAATCATGAGACAGATGAAGTGCCGGAGTGGACAAAGATAAAGTCCGTAGTGGTACTATTAGTTGCAACAGTAGCTGTAGCATTTGTTTCTGAAAAGCTCGTGCATACATTTGGTACACTAGGTGAAAAATTTGGCTGGTCAGAATTGTTTATCGGTGTCATCATCGTCGCAATCGTTGGGAACGCAGCAGAGCACTCTTCTGCCATTACATTGGCAATGAAAAATAAAATGGATGTATCGGTAGAGATTGCAATCGGTTCTACCTTGCAGATTGCAATGTTCGTAACACCAGTGCTTGTACTGATTTCGTTAATGATGCCTACCGCAATGCCACTAGTATTCACTTGGCCAGAATTGATTGCTATGATTACTGCTACATTATTAGTGGTCAATATATGTAATGATGGGGAGTCCAATTGGTTCGAAGGTCTCGTGCTATTCTCAGCTTACTTAATAATGGGGATTGGATTCTTTTTGTTATAAGTATAAAAAACCGATTCGCTTAAAATAGCGAATCGGTTTTTTATCATGATAGGCGTTGCTTAAAATCTTCATAACCAAATTGTTTTACAATGTTGATCTCATTATTCGCAGTATGGAGGACGATAGACGGCAGATTGACTCCGTTAAAAGTATTATTCTTCACCATTGAATAATGCGCCATGTCGCAAAACACTAGACGGTCGCCAGGTTTTAATGACTGGTCGAATGAATAATCACCAATAACATCACCCGCAAGACAAGTTGGCCCCCCTAATCGATAAGTATGGACTTTTTCACCTGGTATACCTGCTCCGACAATCTCAGGACGATAAGGCATCTCCAGAACATCCGGCATATGGCAGGAAGCTGAGGTATCGAGAATGGCAATTGGCATGCCATTATGCATTGTGTCGAGCACAGTGGCAACGAGGAAGCCGGTGTTTAGTGCAACCGCTTCGCCTGGCTCCAGGTACACATCAAGTTGATACTTATCCTGCATAAATCGAATAGAGCGGATTAAGGTATCGATATCATAGTCAGGACGTGTAATATGATGACCGCCGCCGAAGTTGATCCATTTCATCTTCTGTAAATAGGGTCCGAACTCTTCATCGATGATTTGGATCGTCCTCCACAACGTATCAGAGTTTTGCTCACACATCGTATGGAAATGTAAGCCATGAATACCCTCTAGTTCATCAGCTTCAAAATTTTCCAACGTAACACCGAATCGTGAATAGGCGAAACAAGGGTTATACATGTCGACTTCAATCTCCGAGTACTCAGGGTTTATCCGGATTCCGCACTCAATGGATTTTTCCTGCTCCTGAACTCGGCTCTTGAACTGCTTCCACTGCGCAAATGAATTGAATACCAAATGATCAGAGTAGCGAAGGATCTCCTCAAACTCGTCTTCGTGAAAAGCAGGTGCATACGTGTGTACTTCTTTCCCCATCTCTTCAAAGCCAAGGCGCGCTTCAAATAAACCACTTGAAGTAACACCATGCAAATACTGTCCGATCAACGGATAGACTTCAAACATCGAAAATCCTTTTTGGGCAAGTAAGATCTTGCATCCTGTTTGATCGATAACGGATTTCAGTTTTTCTAAGTTAGCAATCAGCAATTTTTCATCAACGACATAACTAGGCGATGGAACTGCTTGTACATCAAAGTTCATACTATTCTCCTCAGTCTATCAAAGTTGGATTGAAGTCTTCGTGCCAAGGTAAACCATACTCATTCAACGCATCCATGAATGGATCTGGATCGAATTCTTCAATATTGAAGACACCCGGCTTTTTCCACTTGCCTGTTAACATCATCATCGCACCGATCATAGCTGGTACACCTGTTGTATAGGAAATAGCTTGTGATCCTACTTCACGATAGCACTCTTGGTGATCACAAATATTGTAAACGTAATACGTTTTTGGCTCGCCGTCCTTCGTACCTTGATAGATACAACCGATATTCGTTTTTCCTTTCGTACGCGGTCCGAGAGAAGCGGGGTCCGGTAGTACAGCTTTTAGAAATTGTAGTGGAACGATTTGTTGACCTTCGAATTCAATCGGATCGATGGACGTCATACCCACATTTTCAAGTACACGTAAGTGCATCAAATACTTTTCGGAAAACGTCATCCAGAAACGAATTTTATTTACACCAGTAATATTTTTCGCTAATGATTCAAGTTCCTCATGGTATAGCAAGTAGACATCTTTTGGTCCAATTTCAGGTAGATCATAGACACGTTTCACTTCAAGAGGTTCTGTTTCGATGAACTCTCCATTTTCGTAATAGCGTCCATTTGCTGTGATTTCACGGATGTTGATTTCCGGGTTAAAGTTAGTTGCAAATGGATAGCCATGGTCGCCTGCGTTGGCATCCACGATATCAATCGTATGGATTTCATCAAAGTAATGCTTCAATGCGTAAGCGGAGAACACACCGGTTACGCCAGGGTCGAAACCGCTGCCAAGCAATGCTGTAATACCTGCTTCTTCAAACTTTTCTTTATAAGCCCACTGCCATTTATATTCGAATTTCGCTGTATCAAGCGGCTCGTAGTTGGCAGTATCCAGATAGTCTACTTTCGTTTCGAGACATGCATCCATGATTGTCAAATCCTGATAAGGCAATGCGACATTAATGACGATATCTGGTTTGAATTCATTGATTAACGCAACGAGTTCGGGCACGTTATCCGCATCTACTTGTGCAGTTTGGATTTTGGTGCGTCCACCATCCAGCTTTTCTTTCAATGCATCACATTTAGACTTTGTACGACTTGCGATACAGATTTCTTCAAATACATCTGGTACCTCACAACACTTATGCACGACGACGCTTGCTACGCCGCCTGCCCCAATAATTAATGCTTTTCCCATTAAAGACACCACCAATTTAGTTATTTTTATTTATTGCAATTGTTAATTCACGCAACACTTTACAAGCAACTGCGGTCGATACACCACTTTGATCATAGACAGGGGACAGTTCATTAATATCACAGGCAACGATATTCAAACCGCTGACTGTCAAAATCGCATTTAGCAATTCAACAAAGCTCACGCCACCCGCTTCCGGTGTACCGGTTCCAGGGAATACGGAAGGATCCAGTACATCCAGATCGATTGTCAAATAGACGGGTTTACCCTGTAGTTTTTCAACCGTATTTTCAAGACCATCAAAATTAAATTTATTCATGAATACATGTTGCTGAGCCGCCCATTCGAATTCAGGACGATCACCTGAACGAATGCCGTATTGAAAGATTTTATTATCGCCGAGCAAGTCCCAAATTCTGCGTATAACCGTGGCATGGGATAGACGCTGATCCAAATAATCATCGCGCAAATCTGTATGTGCATCGAATTGAATAACATGCAGATCTGGGTACTTTTCCGCAGTAGCACGTACAGCCCCGAGAGTCACTAAATGTTCGCCGCCAATCATGCAAGGGATTTTCCCATCCTTCAAAACGAGTGAAGTGAACTCTTCAATTTGCTCGAGAGCACGTTCTGTATTACCAAAACTCAGTTCCAAATCACCGCCGTCGAATAATGAGTAATCCGTTAAATCAGCTTCTTGATACGGACTGTATGTCTCGAGACCAAATGACTCACTGCGCATCACTTTACTGGCGAAGCGCGTGCCAGGACGAAAAGAGGTTGTAGAATCAAAAGGAGCACCGAAAATTACGAATGAAGAATCCTTGTAATCTGCATCGAAACCTAGAAATGTTTCTATATTTTTATTTAGCATGAGTCAGTAACTCCTTAACATAATTCGGCAAGGCGAACGAGCCGACATGCAGTTTTGTATTATAATATTTTGTTTGTAAACCAAGTGCATTCCAGGCATCAGAATCCAAATCTTCTATTGGGTCATATTTCTTAGAAGCCAATCCGAACAGCCAGTGCCCTGATGGATAGGTTGGAATATGTGCTTGATAGACTTTAGAAACGGGGAAGAACCCCATAATACTTTTATGTGCTCGTTGCATACCGCGTGCGTCTTCGGCGTAGAAAGGACTTTCATGCTGATTCACAAGAATGCCATGTTCATTCAACGCCTTATAGCAATTGCCATAAAACTCTTTTGTGAAGAGACCTTCTCCTGGCCCGAATGGATCGGTGGAATCGACAATGATCAAATCATAGGCATTCTCTTGCTGACGGACGAATTTCAGACCGTCCTCAAAATAAAGCGTGACGCGCGAATCCGTTAGTTGCGCTGCGGTTTGCGGTAAAAACTTCTGACATACTTTCACGACCTGCTCGTCAATCTCCACCATATCGATTTGTTTGATCGATGGATAGCGCGTCAATTCACGTACGGTGCCACCATCACCTGCACCAATAACTAACACTTTCTGGATGGAGGGATTAGTAGCCATCGGCACGTGAACAATCATATCGTGATAAATGAATTCGTCTTTCTCTGTCACCATGACATAACCGTCCAATGTCAAAATTCTACCGAACTCTGTCGTTTGGAAGACATCAATTTTCTGGAAATCACTCGTTGCAGTATATAAATGTTCTTCAACGCGAAAGGAAAAGCGAGTATGAGGTGAATGATCTTCAGTAAACCATAGGTTCATCAAATGTCCTCCTTACTACGTTAATATAATCAACTTTTGAATCCTCGGTACCTGTTAAGAAACAACCTTTGTCTTTGCAGTAGTCGATATATTCTATTATTTCATGTGTAATTCGTTCTCCAGGTGCCACAATTGGAATGCCAGGGGGATAGCACATGACGAATTCGCTTGCTACACGTCCTGCAGATTCAGTTAGCAATATTATCTCTTTATCCGCGTAAAATGCCTGTTGAGGCGATTGTACAATTTCTGGGTTAATGTATTCATGGTCGAATAAAGAACTAGGATCCTTTTTATACCGCCGGTTGATTTCCGCTAGTGCTGCAACTAGTCGTTCAAGATCCAGCGTACGATCTCCGACTGAAATATAGGCGAGGATATTCGCTACATCTCCGAACTCGATTTGAATATCGTATTCATCGCGTAAAATATCATACACTTCAATTCCTGCAAGTCCCATTTGGCGCGTATGAATAGACAGTTTGGACTCGTCGAAATCATAGATGGTATCACCGTTGATCAGCTCTTTGGAGTATGCATAGTAGCCACCAATCTGATTAACTTCATCGCGAGTATACTGCGCCATCCTGATCACTTTATCGAAAATTTCCTGACCGTGTAATGCCAGGTTTTTACGTGAAATATCCAGTGACGACATCAATAGATAAGAACCGCTCGTAGTCTGCGTTAAGTTAATAATCTGTCGCGTATAGCCTTCACTTACTTTATTATTGATTAATAAAAATGAACTTTGCGTTAAAGATCCACCTGATTTATGCATACTGATAGACGCCATATCCGCGCCGACGGACATAGCGGAAGCAGGCAAATTATCATTGAAATAAAAATGTGTGCCATGTGCTTCATCCACTAACACGAGCATACCGTGTGTGTGTGCTAGGTCAGTAATGGCTTGCAGATTGGAGCAGATACCATAATAAGTTGGATTATTAATAAGAATCGCTTTAGCATCAGGGTGATCCACAATTGCTTTCTTTACTTCATCCACCGCCATGCCAAGTGGAATACCAAGTTCTCTTTGCACTCCAGGATTCACATAGATGGGAATAGCACCACTTAAGATTAAGGCGTTTATGGCACTGCGATGAACATTTCGCGGCATGATGATTTTCTCACCTGTTTTACAAGCGGTCATGACCATAGCTTGTACGGCAGAGGTCGTCCCATTTACAAGCAAGAAGGCGTGCTTCGCGCCAAAAGCGTCTGCTGCCAACTCTTCAGCCTCACGTATGACAGAAACGGGGTGACATAAATTATCAAGAGGTTTCATGGAATTTACGTCATGATGCAAGCAAGTCTCCCCGAGGAAATCTGCAAGTTCCTTATTGCCCCGACCGTGTTTGTGTCCGGGAACATCAAAAGGAACGACACGTGCTTCTTGATATTCCTCCAATGCTTCCATAATTGGAACGCGATGTTGTGATAATTTCAATGGTCTCTCCTCACTCATTTTCATAGACGTTGGAACCGCTGTAGATTTCAATCATCTCTTTGCGAAGGTTATGAGATATTTGAAGGCGTTCTTTTGGCGGTATTTCTGAAACGTCTTTGTTAAATAGGTAATCTTGCAAATCAATTTCTTTAATAAGTAATTTTGTATGGAAAATATTTGCTTGGTAAACATTTATATCGATGGCATCATACTTCTGCAATGTTTTCTCGTCAATGAAGTCTTGGATTGATGTGATCGCATGATCCATAAATAGTTTTTTACCGTCTACTGATCGTGTAAATCCACGTACGCGATAATCTGCGGTAATAATATCCGAGTCAAAGCTTCCGATAAGGTAGTCAAGCGCGTTCAATGGGG
The DNA here is from genome assembly GCF_002743035.1 of Sporosarcina sp. P12(2017). Classification (NCBI taxonomy): domain Bacteria; kingdom Bacillati; phylum Bacillota; class Bacilli; order Caryophanales; family Caryophanaceae; genus Sporosarcina; species Sporosarcina sp. P12(2017). Next base: position 61,091 of record NZ_PDYL01000009.1, on the reverse strand, counting down.
AAATCTCCCCACACGTCGACACATCTATATCTACACGAAATGTCGCAATAGAGTTATCGGGATGATACTCGGGATACGTATGGACAGTCACGTGGCTTTTGTCTAAATGACTGACGACGGAGTCTTTATCTGGCAAGATAGGAATCGCGCCTTGATTACAAGAAGGATCAATTTGTGATGCAGGAAATTTTTCCTCTGAAATCATCAACGTTACACTAGCACCTTGAGGGTCGTAATCTTGTTTACTTACATTCAAAACATGCGCACCAATCATTTCGGTCACATCGTAGAGAATTTTCGTTAAACGTTCTGAATTGTATTGCTCATCTATATAGGCGATATACTCACTTTGCTCTCTTCTACTTTTTGCATAGCTTACATCGTAAATGTTGAAGCTAAGAGTTTTGGTGAGGTTGTTAAAGCCGTAGAGCTTCAGCTTATTTTCCAACCGTAACATCCGTCCTTTCTAATTAAAGTGTTTATAAGCATGTTCACATAAAAAAAGTCCCTCTCCAATCCACATGAAATAACACAAACATGACAGATTGGAGAGGGACCTTTACTCTGCGTCGCTTGTTGATATAAGAATAGAGATGAATTCTATTCCATTACATAACAGGTGATTGGGTTGGCATAATACTCACAGGTACTCTTCCTAAATTAAAAAACTTATGAAATTGATTTCATTATAAAGGAAAAAGAATAAAAAACATAGACTTTTTATTAAAAAATATTAGAAAACAGGAACTATATAGAGAATGGTAGAATGCTTTGAATTGTCGCCAGAACGTCTTTACGATATGGTATATAAAACAATTACTACATTTTCTGGAGGTAATGAAATGAACGATACGACAGTGGAATACTTAGAACAAGTTCGACAAGATTTCGAGTCAAGTCCTTTTTGGAAATTTGCAGGTCTCCAAACACAAAAACTTGAAGCGGGTCATGTGGAATTATATTTACCTTATCGTCAACACTATGATAATGTACGCGGAACTATTCACGGCGGTATGTATATGTCCGTACTCGATACGACGATGGGAATGCTTTGTCGTTCGATGGGTGCAAATGATGTCATGACGATACAAATGACAACACAATTTCTAAAGCCGGTCATTCAGGAAGCTGTTTATTCAAAAGCTGCCGTGATCAATAGAACACGCTCTACAGCTTTGGTTGAAGGAACACTCTTCAATGAGAAAGATGAATTAGTTGCTCATTGTACTGCTACGTTCAAGTTGAAATGATTACTATGAACTGGGAAGCGATGCGTAGGCATCTAGCTTTAAAATTAAAAAAGCAGCCAAGCATAAAAGCGTGGCTGCTGCTCGGTAGATCATCCTTTTGGAAGGAACGTGCCACAATCTGTTTCGGCTGAGTCTTTCGCTTTTTTTCCTTTTCGTGAGATAACTTTGATTTCATCTGCTCCACATTGATTACCTGATTCCCAAAAATGACAGTTCGTTACTTCACATAATACGTCTTTTGCCAATTGACCCACCTCCTTTTTACTAGCATATCCAGAAATACTGCATACATACAGGAGATAGGGAAGTAGTACATTTTGATAATTTTGGAGGAGAGTTCATGGTTACTGTACAAGATATTGCGACACCACGTTTACAGAATTACTTGGAATTCGTACGTGATCCGATTGCTTTTTTCACGCGAGTACAGCCGCTTGGTGATGTGATTTCTTTGAAGACAGGTATTTCCCCGACGTTTGTGGTCAACAGTCCCGAAGCTATTCGTGAAATCTTGATTCGTCAAGACCAGTCATTTATTAAAGGACGGACAACGACTGTATTGCGAAGAACAGTGGGAGAAGGTCTACTGACGACAGAAGGAGAGCGACATGCGACGCAGAAGAAATATATTCAGCCAGCGTTTTATAAAGATGTACTGGAGCGTTATGCCTATGCCATCATGGATGAAACCGAGAAGCTAGTCGAACGTCTTGAGCATGAAGAGGAAGTGGATATACATAATGTTATGATGCGTTTGACTTTATCGATCATTACACGAACGATGTTTTCGACAGATGTCTCGGCAGAGGAGAAAGAGCTCGCGGATGCTGTCACGACAACGATTGAGCAAAGCGTCAAAATTTTATTCAGTCCCGTGATGATCCCGGCTTCAGTTCCGACTACAGGGAACTTGAAACATAAAGAGGCAATACAGACACTAGAAGCCATGATTGACGATGTGTTAGTTGCTGCGAATGAGCATCCTGAATGGTTTGAAGATTCGTTGCTTGGCATGATGATGGCGGTGACTGATGAGGCGGGAAACAGATTGCCCGACAAAGAAGTACGTGATCAAATGATGACGATGTTGCTAGCGGGCCATGAAACAACAGCGAACTTATTAGGCTGGCTATTTGCTGAAATTGCAGGGCATCCTGAAGTGGAGAAACGTCTGTTGGAAGAATTGAATACAGCGGACTTGGTAGGTAACCCATTTAATTGGATGCGAGAATTACCGTACACACAGCAACTTATTGAAGAAGGCTTGCGTCTTTATCCTCCTGCCTGGCTAATTTATCGTGAACTTGACGAAGCTGTTGAGATGTTCGGGAGAACTTTCAAAAAGGGAAGCACATTTATGATTTGTCCGTATGCGGTTCACCGAAATGAAGAAGTATTCCCGGATCCATGTGCATTCAACCCGGATCGGTTTGCGGCAGGTAATAAGTATGCGCCATTTAGTTATTTCCCATTCGGTGGTGGTTCCCGCAGTTGCATCGGTTCGCGATTTGCTATGCTCGAAGCAACACTCATCCTGTCAGTGCTGTATAAGAAGTTTTTATTCTATAATGTTCGATCGCATCGGCCTGATCCGGAACCGTTGATTTCATTGCGGATTAAAAATGGTTGGCCAATGAAGATAGAGAAGCGCCGATAACCGACGCGAACCCAAAAAACAGCGATCATCAATAGGATGATCGCTGTTTTGCTATTAGATAAATACAACCGCATCTTTTGGAGTCGGTAACTCGACGATGCGCTGTACTTCATCACCTTCAAGCGTTTCTTCTTTAAATAGAGCATTGACCAACTCTTCAAATTGATACGGGTGCTCCTTAATGAGCGTTTCCGTCTTTTTGGCAGCTTGATTAAATAGCATTTGCATTTTTTCTTCTCTTTCAGCTTTATTGAAGATCAAAGAAAACCCTTCCTGGAACAATCCAGTGTTCACCATACGCTCAAGAATATCTTTGGCCTGTTCCACATCGCCTCCAACACCAATACTGTGCTCACCTAAATAGAGACGCTCTGCAATGCCACCCGCAAGGATCATACTGACTTGATCAAGCAATTCGGTAGCTGTAGATAAATGCAATTCCTTTTGAATAGGGGCTACATAACCGAGTGCTTGACCTCTTGGTATGATTGTAGCTTTTCTCACAGAACCTGGCTTTGTAAGAGCAGCGATGATGGCGTGCCCCGCTTCGTGAATGGCAACACGACGCTTCGTTTCTTGATCGCTTAACGTGCGCGCTGTATTTCCAAGGATTGTTCGGTCAATTGCAAAATCCAAATCATGCTTCTCGATTAGTTTCCGACCTTCGCGAATGGCGCGGCGGCTAGCTGTTTCGAACAAACTGCTAATTTCTGCACCGGAAAAACCTGAAGTGCTGTCTGCAAGTGTATCGAGAGAAGTTGCTACATTAGGAGCCAACGTTTTGCCGTTTGTATGGATATCGATAATTTCGCGACGTCCTTTTGTATCTGGCAGTTGAACGTTAAAAGTAAAGTCGATACGTCCTGGTCGCAAGAATGCATCATCCAGCATATCTTTTCGATTCGTTGCGGCAATGAATAAAACACCGTCATTATCATTTCCACCATCAAGTTGAACGAGCAATTCAGTTAACGTCTTTTCAGATTCTTCTCCTCCATGTTCTTTTCGTTTTCCAGCCAATGCGTCTACTTCATCTATAAAGATGACAGAGGGGCGTTGCTTGCGGGCGTTTTCAAAAAGTGTCCGAACGCGTGAAGCACCAACACCTACAAATAATTCTGTAAAGGCTGCACCACTAGAAGAATAAAAAGTAGCTCCTATTTCTTTTGCGATAGCCTGAGCTAGTAACGTTTTACCAGTCCCCGGAGGTCCATACAATAAAATACCTTGAGGCAATGCAATGCCCATTTCTTTCGCTGCTTCAGGATTTTTGAATACTTCTAATGTCTGTAGGATTTCTTCTTTCATTTCTTGAGGGATTCCACCGATATCAGCCATTGTAATATCAGGAAGCGGAGTCGCTTTTGATGCCTGGTGTTTCATAGCTGACGCACCAATATTAAGCTTACCTTTTTTGTGAAGAATGAAAAGTGTCAAAAGAGCCGCAAATATAAGCCCACCAAAAATCCAACTACCCGTCGAACTTTCTGCTTTATATTGATAAGACACATTATATTTCTGAACCAAGTCATCCACTAATGTACTTTGTGGACGCACCATCGTGCTGTATGTTGTGTGATCTATAGTGATCGATAACTTTCCTTTGGCCGTTTCATTTAGTAAGACACTAGCACCTGATTGTTCAGCAATCAGTTTTTCCATCTGAGCAAAGGATACTTCTTTTCCTTCAGTAGATTGTAAATAGTTCCAAGTGACAACTGCAACGATCGCCGTGACAAAGAGGGCTACGACTAAAATCTTTGATGCTAATTTTGAAATAGACTTCAAGGCCAGCTCCAGCTCCTTTAGTGAATTACCTAAATTATACGTAGAAACAGTAGTTTTGAACAGTGTATAAATTGAATAAATAGTTACAAAATCAAGACGGTGTGAGGAAATACCTAAAGAAGAAGCTGTGGATTCGATTTGCTGGGGTGGAGTGGTGCTAAATAGGCTTACAAAACTAGAGATAGCGTACAGCACCCGACTAGCAAACGCGTTTGGCGGAAAGACTAGGCGGCTGCGGGTCATTGTGACTTTTTGTTGTGGTCGTTGCTCGACTTATTGTCCGGTATTGAAATTAGTGCGTGTCTGCTTTCTGGACCCGCGCAGGCACGTGGGGGATTGCCTCCAGCCAGGAGCCAGCTGGCGGTGGGGCTGCCAGTTGTCTCCTGGCCGCGGCCTACCCCGCAGTTGTGTCTGTGCTATTGAGCAGTTTTAGTTTTGATTGTGGTTCTAAGCAGGATAGTAAAATCATGAATTGTGTACCTTACCCAACCTGCAAACTCGGTTGGCGAAAAGACTATGCGGCTGCGGGTCTTTGTCACTTTTCGTTGGGGGCGGCGCTCGACTGTTTGTTGGGGACTGAAATTAGTGCGTGTCTACTTTCTGGACTCGCACAGGCACGTGGGGGATTGCCTCCAGCCATGAGCCAGCTGGCAAAGTGCCGCCAGTTGTCTCCTGGCCACGGCCTACCCCGCAGTTGTGCCTGCGCTACTGAGTGGTATTTATTTTGTTTGTGGTTCTAAGAATGATAAATAGCGTAACTTATCCAACCTGCAAACGCGGTTGGCGGAAAGACTATGCGGCTGAGGTCTTTGTCACTTTTTGTTGGGGGGCGTTGCTCGGCTGGTTGTTGGGACTGAAGTTAGTGAGTGTTCGTTTTCTGGACCAGCGCAGGCACGTGGGGGATTGCCTCCAGCCAGGAGCCAGCTGGCGATGGTGCTGCCAGTTGTCTCCTAGCCACGGCCTACCCCGCAGTTGTGCCTGCGCTACTGAGTGGTATTTATTTTGATTATGGTTCTAACAAGAATAAAATCAGTAACTTAATGATACTGATCTTCTAGTTTTGAAAAAGAAGTATACGAACTGCCCTATACCCGATGCAACGAACGCGAAAGCCATCCACCAGCGTCGAAGTGGGGACAATGAACTTGCCACTTAGATTGCCAGCTAAACCACAACCTCCAGATCAAACAGGAAACAGGAAATGCACGTGCAAGAACCACAATCCAACGCCGCTTATTACGTACGCTTTACAGAAACATAATCCGTAGTCACTTAAGCACATATTCCTTTAAAAACAACTATATGAACTGCCTACCCGCAATCCAACGAGTAGCTCTGTACAAAACAAACAATTAAATGATCTTGCCGAATCACTACATATGCCACTTACTCCATACCATGCACCTTACCCAAAAGAGGGCTTCTCACTATCTTCAAAATAAAACAAACTCAAAAAAAGAAGCTGTTACTAGAAATCGTGTTTCCCACGACTTCAAGTAACAGCTTCTACTATTTTACTAGAGTGACCTATTTAGGCCGTACATCTTCTAACACAGCAAAACCACCACGAACTTTTATGTCAGCGAGCAATTTACCTTTACGGGATAGATCTTCCAACTGCATACCTGTGTTTTCAGCTACATAGAAACGATCAGGAAGGAAGTTTGCGAAATACATCTGATTTTCATCGATATCAAGTTCGCCGTAGTAGTACATATCTCCTTTTAAAAATAACCCATCGCTTGGTTTCTTATGTGTAACGGTCTTCAAACCATATAGATCTCCTTCTTCTAACTGCAATACAGCATATACCGTTAGCTTTCCAGTATCATGTTTGGAAAATTCTTTAATGAGCGCAGGGTCAAGATCTTCTTTGGAGAATTCTTCAATCGCAAACTGAAGACTGACATAATCACCATAAAGAATATCGCGTGGGTCAACAGGCACTGTTTCCAGTGTGATAGTTTCACCAGTATTCACTGTGTATAAAGGCTTCCAAGTCATCGCTAATAGAAGTATGATTGGGACGATTAAGGCTAATAGAAATAGATTCCGTTTACTCTTCATGACGTTTCACCGTCTCTCGTCGTGATTTTTCAAACCAGAATCCAAAACCGATTAACAGTAAACCGCCTATGATGAAAAATAATGATTTTGGCATGAAATTATATGAGATATCCGTGTAATAGCGGTAGATTAACGCACATGTGATCAAAATAGCTGGTAAGCTATCTTTCTTTAGAAGATAAAGCAACAAGATAACGAATACAGCAGTGAAGATGTAAGGTGCAGAATCTTCGAATCGTAAATCATCCCATATGAACGGGAAAGTCAGCATAATACCCGTGATTCCAAATAGTACGGAACCCGCCCAAGAAGACTCTGTACGATAATGTTTGAGAGGTGCGAGTGCAAGAAGCACACCTAATACAAAGACAATCAATACAGAAATCCATTCATCCACATGGAAGAACTCTAACATATTGACGATAAAAGCCACACTAAGCAAAACATTCATGACGAACAACGAACTCTTTCTTCCGAATCGCATTTCATTCATCCAGAATAGTAGAGGAATCAATAGGAACAACCAAAAGGGATCGAAGCTTCCCACTGCATAAGCTGTGAAAGCACTAAAGCTATAGATTGTGAAAAATGCACTAGCGAATACAGCAAGCAATTGATCTTTTAGATAGTAGGCTAGTGGCAAGATGCCGATCCCCCATAATAGGAAGTCCGTATATACAGTATGTTGTAAATGAAAGCTTTGACCAATTAGGAATATCCCCGCACCAAAAATAGCAGCCCCGATATAGTACATACTGCGAGATGTTCGTTCGTAATCTCTTTCAAGCTTATATCCTGCAAAGTATGCCAAGATCATGCCGGCAACAATTAATCCAAACTTAAAGAATGGCGTCAGACCTGCCCAGTTGCCTGCGATAAAACTCAGTATCCCGACCCCGACTAATATAGCTCCGAAAGCTAGCAAGATTCTCACGAAATTAGTGCTACCTTTAGCTTCATATAGCGAGAGCATTTCGTTAGCATCTGCTTCTTTCATTTTGCCTTGCTGTTGTAAAAAAGAAAACTCTTGTTGCAAGAAAGTGAATTGTTGTTTACTGACATTTCTCTTCACACTGATTCCCTCCCTTCATACTAGTTACTAAGTAGACGAATCAAGTTATTATATGTTACAGAATATGAAGAATGAAAAGAGTCCTACAGAAGTTATCTAGTTGAATACAGTATCTCGCATATTTTTTAAAAACACAATAAATACTAGGAAAATACATATATCTCCTTTAATTTCCTATTGACATCCTCTTGAGAACAATTATCAATGATAACATAAAACTAAACAGTAGGAAGAAATATGAAACAAATAATCGTAAATGCCTTCGCTTTAACAACAGGAATTTTACTATCAGGCTGTGGAACAACTGAAGAACCTACTGAAAAAGCACCAGCAGCGACTGAAGAAGTAGACTTAACTGCTGAAACAGATGCATATAAAGAGTTTGCGCTTGAACAAATGGATGAATTCGTGCTGGACACAGAAAAATTCGTCACCGCTGTTAAAGCGGGAGATATAGAAGAAGCAAAGAAAATTTATCCCATCGCTAGAATGTATTTTGAACGCTCTGAACCGATTGCAGAAAGCTTTGGAGATTTAGATCCCCGAATCGATGCACGTCTTGCAGATATTCAAGAAGAGGGTCAAGGAGAAGAAGAATGGTCTGGCTATCATAAAATTGAATACGGTCTATGGGTGGAAAATACAACTGAAGGGTACGCAGAGATTGCGGATCAATTGCTTAAGGATGCAAAAGAACTACGTGCACGTGTAGAAACCGTTGAAGTGTCACCCGATTTGATGATCACAGGGGCAGTCGATTTATTGAATGAAGTCTCTACTTCTAAAATTACTGGTGAAGAAGAAATTTATTCTCACACTGATCTATATGACTTCAAAGCAAATATTGAAGGCGCGGAAAAAATCTATGAAATTTTGAAAGATCAGATGGTAGCAAAAGATCAGCAACTAGTCGATGAACTCGAAACTAAATTCGAAACAATTAATAGTCTGCTTGCGGAATATGAAGATGGCAATGGCGGCTATATATCCTATGAGGAATTAACAAAAGAAGATACAAAATCGCTATCAGAAGCGGTAAATCAACTAGGTGAACCATTAAGTATGATGGGCATCGTAACGGAGTGATCCTATGACTGACCGAACTGAAGAAAAATTCTATGATAAGAAAATTTCGCGTCGTCAAATGCTGAAGTATACAGGAGCAGGTGCAGCTGGTGTGGCAATCGGCGCATCGGGCCTTGGCGGTGTTCTCAAAGTATTCGGAATGGTAGAGGAAGAAGATAATCCACGCTCAAAAAATAAGATCAATTTCTATGGAAAGCACCAATCTGGAATCGCAACTGAATGTCAAAGTTACGTATATTTTGCTTCGTTGAATGTCTTGGTGAATTCACAATAAGAATTGATGGATTTATTTAAAATGTGGACTCCCATTGCTGTACGCATGATGAATGGCGAACAGATTGATGGTCAGACTTCCAATATGCTCATCCCAGCAAAAGATACAGGAGAGTCAGTCGGGTTGGACGCTTCGAACTTAACGCTGACATTAGGTGTAGGTCCGTCACTATTTGAAAGAAAGTCTTTAAGTTTAGCATCAAAAAAACCTGCTGAACTGAAAGATTTACCACACTTTCCGAAAGATCAGCTAGATCCAGCGTATACAGGTGGAGATATTTGTATTCAAGCATGTGCGGATGATCCACAAGTTGCGTTCCACGCGGTTCGAAACTTAGTGCGTGCAGCTTCAGGAAAAGTATCATTAAAATGGACACAGGCAGGCTTTAATTCCTATCCAATGAAAGGTAAGAAAAAAGAGACGCCAAGAAATTTATTTGCGTTTAAAGTTGGTTCAGTCAATCCTAATGGATCTAAAGAAGCCGAGATGAATAAAGTTGCTTGGATCGATGCGGGACAATCAAAAGGTTGGATGACCAATGGTACGTACACGGCTGTTCGTCGAGTTCAGATGCATTTGGAAACATGGGATAGAACAGCTCTGCAGGAACAAGAAGCCACATTTGGCCGCCATCGCGATACGGGAGCGCCAATAGGTAAAGAAAAAGAGATGGACGAAGTAGATTTGGATGAAAAGGATTCAAACGGTGAGTATGTGATCTCCGAAGCTTCTCATGTGCGTTTGGCTAAGAAATCCAAACAGAAAATTTACCGTCGTTCATTCTCCTATAGTTCGGGCGTTATGGATTCAACTGGTACATTTGATGCGGGTTTATTGTTCATTTCGTTCCAAAAAGATCCCAAACAATTTAGCGCAATCCAAAACAGTTTTGGTCGGGAAGATAAATTAAATGAATATATTACTCATCGTGGCAGCGCGTTATTCGCCTGCTTCCCTGGAGTTCAAAAGAGAGGCTTTATCGGTGACTCACTCTTCTCGATTATATAAATGGATTGCGGTTATATTAATTGTCATATTAATGCCAATCCGTCCAGCATTCGCTGACACGGAAACCAATTATAGTGATCTCTATATTTCCATCAGTGATTCAATTATGCAAACGAAAAAAGCGAATGATGCAGAAGCGTTAGCATCCTTACAAGAATTCGAAACGATTTGGCAACAACAGAATCTAGAGAGTTTGAAGTTCACAAAAGAGATCGATAAAACATTAAAACAAGCATTGCAAGCAGACTCAGAAACACGCGGTACGCTATTAAGTTCATTATCTAAAGCCTTACATGAATTAGAAAAGTCGGAAAATCCAGTGGACGGACTAGCTGAACGCGAGAAATTCGGTCAATTGATGGAACCAGCCCTCACAGAATTAGACGAAGCTATCGAGTCGGGTTCGTTAGAAGAAATTGAACAAGCAAATCAGCAATTTATTTCTACCTGGACACGCAATGAACGTCCGGTGCGTGAGCAAAGTATTTCAGCGTATGGTGCAATTGAAACGAGTATAGCATTCATAAGAATCACGTTGGCGGAAGAAGAACCTGATCTTGAAATGTTGAGAACACAGTTTGATGATGTAACTGTCAAGATAGATCAGTTCGTCAGTGGGACGTTGAAAGAGACAGCAACTGAAGACTATTCTTTGACAACATTGACGGCACTGTTAGATAAAAGTTCAGACTCATTGCAAAATGAAGAGCTTGATGACGCCAAGAAGTCATTGCGCGAGTTCTTTAAAGTTTGGCCGAATGTGGAAGGGGAAGTGCGTACGAAAAATGCCACCCTTTATTCAGAGCTTGAAAATGAATTGCCATTGATGATTGGTCAATTGTCGAATAGCGGCTATGATCTTGAAAAGGCCGAACGTCAGTTACAAAATTTCAAACAGCAAATTGCCTTACTGCAAACAAATGACAGCTTCAGCTTTTGGGATTCTGCGCTGATTTTATTGCGCGAAGGTCTTGAAGCATTGTTAATCATTATGGCGTTATTATCATTCTTAACGAACGCTAAACAACAAGCTATGCGTAAATGGGTATATGTTGGAGCGGGTGCTGGCCTAGCACTTAGTATCGTAGTTGCGATTATGATGTCCACGGTATTACAATCTGTCACGATAGGCAATGATCGTGAAATGATGGAAGGTTATGTGGGACTCGTGGCGGCTGCTCTGATGATCGGTGTCGGTATTTGGATGAACCAAAAATCCAACGTAGCCTCGTGGAATCGTTATATATCTAAACAAATGGGTCAAGCAATTTCAAAAGGAAGCGTACTCGCCATGGCTTCTGTCAGCTTCCTTTCTGTATTTAGAGAAGGTGCGGAAACGATTGTCTTCTACGCAGGGATTGCGCCGAAGATGTCTACTATGGAATTTGTGATGGTCATATTGCTAGCAGTTTCCATATTGGCGATTGTCGCGGCCGTCTTCATGAAACTCAGTCATCGTGTTCCGATTCACCGCTTCTTTGCAGTGGCAACGATATTGATTTATGTGCTAGCTTTCAAGATTATTGGCGTCAGTCTGCATACATTACAGTTGACGAATGTGATCCACACAACGGTACAACCTCGCTTGCCGATTATTGACTTTATTGGTTTTTATCCGACCAATGAAACGATCATGGCGCAACTTGGTTTACTAATCATTATCCTAGTGGCTGCCTGGATACGAAGAGCAGGTAACCGTTCCAAAGCACAACTTTCGAATTAACAAGACAAGGATGTCCCAGAACCACGGGGCATCCTTTTTTGCATTATTAAGTTTAAAACCAAAGTGTGTTAGCAATGTTAGATGATTTTTTATTAACAAGCGAATTGCAACGAAAGATAAGGGTCGCGCCCATAGGAAAGCGTCCCCTCCGAAGCGCAAATCCCCACCCCAACAAAGTGTCTAGTCATTCTACTCTAGACTTTGTACTTTACCTTATTAAATACCTACTTGACTAATAGGATTAATCGTAATACAATGAAGTCATCTTAAAAATAGTTGTCAGTCTAGTCAGATTTTCTGCAACATTAAGCGATTATAAAAAATACAATAAGAGGTTGCGAGGGTGATGAATATGGCGTTACAAGTATCGAACAGTCCTTTTAGTGAAGAACAAGTAGAATTGCTCAATCGTTTATTGCCGAGCATTACAGAAACACAGCAAAATTGGTTGAGTGGTTATTTAACAGCTATCAGCTCAACTTCAGTACCATCGGGTGGCGTCGCTGTATTAGAGCGTCCCGCTATAGAAGTTTCGACGGCAGTAAAAGAAATAACTGTACTTTATGGCTCCCAAACAGGCAACGGGCAGGGAATCGCAGAACAAGCGGCAGCTAAGTTAAAAGAGCAATCTTTTGATGTGACCATCCAGTCCATGAATGATTTTAAACCGAATAATCTAAAAAAAATCGAAAACCTATTGCTTGTCGTCAGTACGCACGGAGAAGGAGACCCACCTGACACAGCCTTACCGTTTTTTGAATTCTTGCATGGAAAACGTGCCCCGAAACTAGATCATCTCCATTATTCAGTATTGGCACTTGGCGATAGCTCGTATGAATTCTTTTGTAAGGCGGGCGCTGACTTCGATCAGAAACTATCTGACCTTGGCGCTGTTCAGTTAGCACCACGTGTAGATTGTGATTTGGATTATGATGAGCCAGCAGCACAGTGGCTAGCTGCGGTGGAAGTTTCATTGGAAATCCAAACGGGCGGTCAATCAGCTGCAGCTAGTGTAGAAGTCGAAACTACATCTTCTACTCAGTATTCACGCACGAATCCATTTAATGCAGAAGTACTTGAAAATATTAACTTAAACGGCCGTGGTTCTAATAAAGAAACGCGTCATGTAGAGATTTCACTAGAAGGCTCTGGGCTGACATATGAACCAGGCGATAGTGTAGGGATTTTCCCAACGAATAATTCCGACTTAATCGATGAGATTATTAAAGTAGGGGAGTGGAATGCGGAAGAAACAGTAGAAATTAACTCACAAGGAGAGCGCCGTGCTTTACGCATTGCTTTACTGAATCACTTAGAGGTTACCGTAGTGACTAAACCGTTACTTGAAAAACTATCAAATTACTCTAAGTCAGAAGAGTTGAAGCGAATTTTAAATAAAGAAAATGCGGATGAACTTCGTGCGTATGTCGATGGACGGGATTTACTAGATGCATTAACGGACTTCGGACCAGTAGAAGCTTCAGAACAACAACTGGTGGGGATTCTTCGTAAATTGCCAGCGAGATTATATTCAATTGCGAGTAGTCTAGAAGCGAATCCTGAAGAAGTGCATCTGACAATTGGTGTTGTTCGTTACGAAGCACATGGTCGTGACAGACAAGGTGTTTGCTCGATCCAATGTGCAGAAAACCTTGAGCCAGGAGATACATTACCAATCTATATCCATAAAAATGACAACTTCCGCTTACCTGCTAAGTCGGAAACGCCGATCATCATGATAGGGCCAGGAACGGGTATCGCGCCATTCCGTTCATTCATTGAAGAACGTAGTGAAACAGGAGCGGAAGGAAAGTCTTGGTTGTTCTTTGGAGATCAGCATTATGTGACGGATTTCTATTACCAGACTGAATGGCAAAATTACGTAAAGGATGGTGCGTTAACACGCCTCGATGTAGCCTTTTCACGTGATACGGATGAAAAAGTATATGTACAGCATCGTATGAAACAAGCGAGTCAAGAACTGTACCAATGGATTGAAGAAGGTGCAGTGATTTATGTATGTGGTGATGAACAGAACATGGCAAAAGACGTCCACGCGACGTTGCTGGAAATCCTTCAACAAGAAGGCGGCAAATCACTTGAAGAAGCCGAAGCATTCATTACACAGTTAGTTCAAGAAAAACGCTATCAGAGAGATGTCTATTAAGTAATTCAGAAGGGGGAGTGGAAGCATGTCTTCAACAACAAAACCGATCCATATACAAGATGGAGCACCGAGTGATGTAGAAGAAATTAAAATTGAAAGTGATTACTTGCGTGGAAATCTCATTGAAACGATGAATGATTCCATCAGCTCAGGAATTCCAGATGATGATAACCGTCTAATGAAATTCCACGGTAGTTATTTGCAGGATGATCGAGATTTACGGGTAGAGCGTCAGCGTCAAAAGTTGGAGCCAGCCTATCAGTTCATGATCCGGGTGCGGACGCCTGCTGGCTTCGCTACGCCAAAACAATGGCTTGTTATGGATGAACTGGCACATAAATATGGTAACGGCACATTAAAGTTAACGACACGCCAAGCATTCCAAATGCATGGGATTTTGAAGTGGAATATGAAAAAGAATATCCAGGAAATGAATGACGCGCTACTGGATTCTATTGCGGCTTGTGGTGACGTTAACCGAAACGTCATGTGCAGCCCCAATCCGAATCAGTCATCGGTTCACGCGGAAATATATGAGTGGTCGAAGAGATTAAGTTTGGATTTACTGCCACAAACAACGGCTTATCATGAAATTTGGTTGGATGAGGAAAAGGTTGTGGATACGGCAGGGGAAGAGGTAGAGCCAATCTACGGCGCGACGTATTTGCCTAGAAAATTCAAGATTGGTATTGCGGTACCTCCAATGAATGATATTGATGTATTTTCTCAAGACATTGGGTTGATTGCGATAGTAGAAGACGACAAATTAGTCGGCTTCAACGTTGCTGTAGGTGGCGGTATGGGAATGGCGCATGGAGATGAGCAGACGTACCCTCAGTTAGGTCGTCTGATTGGATTCGTACCTGCAGATCAAGTGGTAGATGTAGCGAAGCACTTGATGATGATCCAGCGTGACAACGGAAATCGTTCCGTGCGAAAGTATGCACGCTTCAAATATACGATTGATTCTCGGGGACTAGATTGGCTGATTAGTGAACTTCATAGCCGTCTGGGCTGGGAATTGGAAGAAACGCGCCCTTATCACTTTGATCATAACGGGGATCGCTATGGATGGGTACCAGCAGAAAATGATCGCTGGAATTATACGTTCTTCATTGAAAATGGTCGTGTGCGTGATACTGAGAACTATAAATTGATGACAGCACTTCGTGAAATTGCCGAAATTCATACAGGTGATTTCCGTTTGAGTCCAAATCAAAACTTAGTATTGGGTGACGTAGCAGATTCAAATAAGAATAATATAGAGGAAATTATTGCGAAGTATGGTTTGGAGTCTCCAGCTGAGCAGTCAGCATTACGTAGAAATTCCATGGCATGTGTAGCACTACCGACATGCGGTTTGGCGATGGCAGAAGCAGAACGTTATTTACCTTCACTGATCACAAAAATCGAAGGCTTGCTTGACGAAGCTGGACTTGGCGATGAAGAGATCGTTACGCGTATGACAGGCTGCCCGAATGGATGTGCACGTCCGGCGATAGCGGAACTAGGCTTTATTGGTAAGGGACCAGGCAAGTATAATATGTACTTAGGTGGCGGCTTTACAGGGCAACGCTTAAGCAAAATTTACCGTGAGAATATTGGAGAAGAAGAGATTTTAAGTGAGTTAGGACCTATATTGAAACGTTATGCGAAAGAACGCGATGATGGTGAACACTTCGGAGACTTTGTGATCCGTGCTGGCATTGTTGCAGAAACTACAGACGGAACGAATTTCCATAAAGTATGATTAGGTAAGTGGGGCAGCTAGAGAGTAATCTAGCTGTCCTTTTTTGAAACGAAGTATTGGATTTTTAGCGCTCAAGCAAAATGTATTAGGAAGATCACTGATATACTTGTAAAAATACCCATTTTCCTATTTCACCTTTATCTTAATGGAAAGGTAAGTTGATTTGGTATAAAGATTATATAAATAGAGATGATTAGTAATAGAAATAACGGGGAAGGGAAAGGTTATATTAGCATGAACCTTTAATAAAGATTATTTATCAAACCAAAGGAGCTGTTTGGATGTCAAAAGTTAAGTTAGCTGTAATTTTTTATAGTATGGGTGGAACAAATTATCAATTAGCTAAGTGGGCAGAAGAAAGCGCAAAAGAAGCAGGTGCTGAGGTGGAAGTTTTAAAAGTAGAGGAACTGGCTCCACAATCAGTAGTAGAAGGAAATAATGTATGGAAAGCAACGGCTGATGCAACGAAAGACATCCCGGTAGCAACATCAGAGGACATAGAATGGGCAGATGCTATCATTTTCAGTACGCCAACACGTTTTGGTAATATGGCTTCTCAGATGAAGCAATTCCTCGATACACAAGGCGGTATATGGGCGAAAGGTAAGACGATTAATAAGGTTGTAAGTGCAATGTCGTCAGCTCAAAATCCACATGGCGGTCAAGAAGCAACTATCCTATCGTTATATACTTCGATGATGCACTGGGGTGCGATTATCGTACCGCCAGGATATTCGGATCCAGTAGTCTTTGGTGCAGGTGGAAACCCATATGGAACTAGCGTTACGGTCGGTCAGTCTGGCGAGATGATTGAAGATGTAGAAGCCGCTGTTAAACATCAAGCCAAACGTACGGTCGCAGTGGCAGAGTGGGTTAAAAAAGGTATTCAATAAATGTCATGGAAAAAATCTGTCCAAATAAGCAGGTTTTTTCTGTTTTTTGATTGATCAATGCAATTGACTTGAAAACTAGTAACCGAAATCTACTTGTAAGCATTTACTTGTTTAAGTGCTAAAACATTGCGGTATACTACTAATAGTAAATGAAGGGAGATTTGTTATACATGACTTATGAAGAAAACATAGCGGATTTTGAGAAAATTGATTCGGCAAAAGCAAATGAGTTAGTAAAAGGTGATGGCGAAGCAGTAATTTATATAGGCAAGGTTGTCTGTCCTTTTTGCCAAGTGTTCGTTGGAAAACTAAATAAAGTGTCTAAAGAGACGGATGCGCATATCTATTATGTAGATAGTATTGACAACACAGATATGAAAGGTGTTTCTGCATTCCGTAATGAATATGGCATTCCAACAGTTCCAGGCTTCATTTACACTAACGGAGACACAGTAAACGTGAAATGTGATTCATCTATGTCAGAAGAAGAAATCAAATCTTTCATGCATAAGTAATTGGATTGAAATTTTAAAAAGATCATTAATTCGTAAATGAATTAATGATCTTTTTATCTTTTCAACTGATAGTCTGCTCTGCTGGGAAGGTTTGCTTAAGTTCATCGAGGAAGGTTTGACGTTCTTCTACGTTATGAAGATAAATCGGTTCAATGGCCTCTTTCAGCCAAGTTCGACGTTCTACACGATCCGTTACAAACTGCTTCACGTAGTGTCTGACATCTGCCAAGAAGTCTAGGTAGTCTTCATAACGTTCGTCATACGTTTCTGCTATTTCCGTCCGAATCTTCTTGGCTAATGAAGGACTTGCGCCACTTGTAGAGACGCTGATGATCAGTTTACCGCGAGTCGTGACCGCTGGAATCTGCGCAGTACCTAGTGATGGATTGGAAGCGTGTACGACTAGTTTACCCGCATCCTTTAATTGCTTGGCTAGATGATCATTTACTGCTTCGTTGTCTGTAACGAGCAATGTGAGAAAAGCGTTCGCAACATCTTCCCATTCCGCTTCTTTCGTGATGAGTGTAACCGTCCCTTGCTGTTCAAGTTCTGCAAAAGACGGATGGAATTCAGGACTAATAATGGTAGGATGAATACCGAACCGATGTAGGTTGAGTACTTTGTGATACGCGACGTGCCCGCCACCGACCAAGAATATGTTTGATTCATCCATGTTTTCAAGCATGATGGGGAACATAGAGACCACGTTTCCTTTCTGCTGCCTCATCGGCCCTTTCATTCAGAATCGCATGAATCACTGGATCATAGCCTAATTCGGGGCATAGATGAATAGCGGTTGTTGTTTTAGTTTTCTGTAGTGTTCGTTCAATTGATTTCATCAAAATACCAGTGAACAATAAATACGGTAAAATATACAGATTCTTTGGCTCCTGTTCTAGCAGTCGTTCGAGTTCCTTTTCATAAAAAGGCTCGCAAGCCGCTAGATAACCAACATGAACATTTTGAAGCTTGGTTTTCTCTTGGAAGATTCTTTTGATCTCCGCAAAATCTTCTTTCGTAGCAGGATCACTGCTGCCTCTTCCAATCAATAAAATGGATGCATCCTCAGGAATTGACTCTGTCGCTTCATGCAATCGTTCGATCAGCACATCGACCATTCGTTCATCCACACCAATTGGATCACCGTAGTAAACAGGAATATTAGGGTGATTCATCATGACTTCCTGTAGCTCAGTAGGAATGTCCACGTTGGCATGACCTGCGCGCAATAACAGAAAGGGGATAGCTATAATTTCTGTAGCGCCCCGTTCTATACAGCGTGCGACACCTACCGCGATAGACGGATCGGCGAGTTCAAGGAAACACGCTTCTTGAATAGGAGCCGTTTCGGTTTCCATCGTCTTCTGAATGAACGCCAAAGCAGCCTGCTGCCCTTTCTTTACGCGGCTGCCGTGGCAAATATATAGAATCGCTCTCATACTAACGTCTCGTGCAAGCGACGTTCTTCGCTCGATTCCTCGAACCATTGTAATTCATCACGTAAGCTTACTACTTCACCAATAACAATCATGCTAGGGTTTTTGACTTCCTCAAGACGTGCTGTGTCCGTCATGGTGGAAAGTGTGGCAGTAACTGTGCGTTGCGTCTCTGTAGTCCCCCAATGAATGAATGCGACGGGTGTGTCTGGATCTTTGCCATGTTGGATTAATTGCTTCTGGATATAGGGAAGATTGCTGACACCCATGTAGATCGCCAGTGTATCAATTCCTTTCGCGAGAGCCTGCCATTTCTCAGCCTCTTCGGCTCCTTCTTTACGATGGCCTGTGACGATGGCAAATGATGCACTATAATCACGGTGAGTAACGGGAATACCTGCATAGGCAGGAGCTGCGATTCCGGACGTGATGCCCGGAATTACTTCGAATGGGATGTGATGCCTTACCACAAACGCTGCTTCTTCACCGCCACGACCGAATATAAATGGATCGCCGCCTTTCAGACGTACGACTTGTTTACCTTGCTTCGCCTGTTTAACCAATAAGGAATTAATCATATCCTGCTGGAGGAAATGATGCTTCGGAAGCTTGCCTACAAAAATCAATTCCGCATCCGGCTTCGCATAAGTTAAAATTTCTTGATTGATCAGTCTGTCATAAAGAATTACATCCGCTTGCTGTATAGCTTTCACCGCTTTGACGGTCAATAAATCAGGATCTCCAGGACCCGCTCCGACTAGCCAAACTTTTCCCATTCCAACCACTCCTTAATTAATCCATTTTTTTTCACGTAAGTAGCCGATTAATTGCTCTACACACTCTTCCACAGTACATTGATCCGTTTCTAATGTAAGTTCAGGTTTTACTGGTGCTTCATAAGGTGATGAAATTCCGGTAAATTCAGGAATGACACCGGCACGTGCTTTTTCATATAACCCCTTTGGGTCACGTTCCTCACAAGCATCAAGAGGGCAACTGATATACACTTCAACAAATTCATCCTCTTCCACCAAACGTCTGACGCTGTCTCGGTCTTCTTGGAAAGGGGAGATGAATGCGGTGAACACAAGCTGACCACTGTCAATGAATAATTTCGAAACTTCGCCAATGCGACGAATATTTTCTTTACGTGCTTCATCAGAGAAGCCAAGGTCCTTATTTAAGCCATGACGGACATTATCGCCATCAAGTACATAGGTGTTAGCACCAAGATCGTGCAACCGGCGAGCGGCTGCATTGGCAATCGTAGATTTACCCGAACCCGATAGACCAGTGAAGTAGAGTACTGCGCTATGATGTTTATTTTTTATACGCTGTTCTTCTTTTGAAATTAATTGATCATGCCATACAATGTTCTTTGCCATATCGTTTCCCCTCACTTCGCTAGTTCTTTTTCTTGTAAGCCATTGATTAGTACATCAACTACTTCTTTACGACTGAATTCCGGTGGAGGCAAGATGCCGTTTTTCAACATCTCCCGTACCTTAGTTCCCGAAAGGATTACATGGTCCTCACTAGAGTGCGGGCAAGTTTTAGGTGTTGCCATATTGCCGCAGGCTTTACAGAAGAAACTATGTTCAAAGAACAGTAATGTGATGCCGATTTCTTCCGCTGTAAAGTTCGAGAAGATTTCTTGTGCTTCGTATGTGCCATAATAATCTCCAACCCCTGCATGATCACGGCCGACGATAAAGTGTGTACAACCATAATTTTTACGTACAAGAGCATGAAAGATAGCTTCACGTGGTCCTGCATAACGCATTGCAGCAGGGAAGACAGCCAACTGCACACGATCTTCAGGGTAGTAGTCACGCAGTAATACTTGATAACTCTCCATCCGTACATCAGCGGGGATGTCGTCAGACTTTGTCTCGCCAACTAGCGGGTTGAGCAAAAGTGCATCAACAATCTCAAGTGCTGTTTTTTGAATATACTCATGTGCACGATGTACAGGATTACGCGTTTGGAATCCGACGATCGTCTTCCAACCGTTATTTTCAAATGCTTGACGAGTTCCAGAAGGATCGAAATAAAATTCAGCGAAATCTTTCTGTTCTATTCTTCTGATCAGTTTGATCGGTCCGCCAAGATAGATATGGCCGCGATCGAGTAACTTCGCAACACCTGGATGTGCACGGTCAGCTGTCTTATAAACTTTTTCAGCTTCGATTTGTTGATCAGGTTCGAAGATATCCGTAATTTCAAGTGTGCCGTAGATATCGCCTTGATAATCGAGTAAAACCGTATCGCCTACAGAGTAAGCCGAACGGTCTTTAACGGGTAGCGTAATCGGTAAACTCCATATCGTACCGTCTGCTAAACGAATATCATTGACGACTGCATGATAATCTTTGGAAGTTAAAAAGCCAGTTAACGGGCTGTATGCACCTGTTGCGATTAATTCCAAATCACTTACTGATGTTGCATCAATTGAAACTGTTTTATGGAGTCCCTCAATGGAGAGAGTGGGATCATATAAATTAACTAAATTACCGCCATGTGGTTGTATTGTTGTCATTTTTTTGAACACCTATCCTATCCTTTTCATTTTAATAAGTCATATAGAAATACTTGGTTTTAATACTAAAAAAATTTACGTGTGCAGTCCGCATTCTGTCTTGCCGCTACCAGTCCAGCGTCCAGAGCGCATATCTTCTTCAGTAAACGCTGGTTTTGTACAGTTTGCGCACCCAATACTCGGGTAGCCTTGATCATGAAGTATATTATAGTCCAGTTCATGTGTGTGGGCGAAACGCCAAACGTCTTTCCATGTCCAATGAATAAGCGGACACACTTTAATCTTTTCAAAACGATTATCTACATTCAGATACTCGGTAGATTTTCTCATTTCAGATTGTTCCCGACGTAATCCTGATATCCAAGCAATGGATGGGGCAATCGCTTCTTCCAATGGTTTAATCTTCCGCAAATCACAGCATTTGTTCGGATTCGTTTTCCAGAGATCTAGACCATACTGATCTGTCTGTTCTTCAATAGTCAATCCAGGCTGTTGCAAATGAATTTGCAGCTGAGGATAACGCTTCTTCACTTTTTCTATCGTGTCATATGTCTCTTTAAAATGATAATTGGTGTCTAAAAAAACAATCTTGGCATCGGTTTTCACGCGTGAAATCAGTTCGATCAATACAATTCCTTCGATACCAAAGCTACAAGCGTAAACTAGCTTTTCTCCATAGTGATCATAAGCCCACTGCAATACTTCAGAAGCTCCTTTTGTCTCGGAGTCTGCTGGAAACTCTGGTAAGACCGGTAAATCTTTCCACGATTCAAATGTGATCATTCCATCCCCCCGCTAACTGTTATATTATTAACAGTTTAACAGACAATTAAAAATAGTCAATGCAAATTAGAATAGTAGGGATTAAAGTTTATATTTGTTTAAGTCGTGGTAATTTGTTTATCTGGATTAGAGTCTGGTGCATGGTGGGTAATAAGCGGTAGTGGGTAGTGGTTTGGCAAGATCATTTATTTTTATGTTTTGTACAGGGCGACTCGTTTGACTGGCTATGAGAATGGAATACTCATTTTCCCCACTTCTGCGCTAGTAGATGGCTTTCGCAAGGAGCCACAGACAGGAAAGTCGCCTGTCTCTGTCTCATTGCTTCGCCTACCACAGCAGTCGCCATCGTTGGATTGTGTGTAGGGCAGTTCATATACTTCTTTTTCAAAAGCAGAAAATCAGTATCGCCAAGTCGCAGATCTCGTCCCTGTAAAAACCACAACCTAAATAATTTTCACTTAGTAGCGCAGGCACAACTGCGGGGTAGGCCGTGGCCATGAGACAACTGGCAGCCCCACCGCCAGCTGGCTCCTGGCTGGAGGCAATCCCCCACGTGCCTGCGCGGGTCCAGAAAGCGAACACTCACTAACTCCAATACCCAACAACCAGTCGAGCAACGCCCCCAACAAAAAGCAACAAAGACCCACAGCCGCATAGTCGTTCCACCAAACGCGTCTCTTAGTCGGGTACTGTACCCAATCTGTCAGTTTATTAGCTCTGTTAAAACCATGACCTAAATAATTACCAATCACTAGCGCAATTTCCCAAGCGCTTGAAACATAAGTCATAGTGCCATCCAAATCTATTTATCTCACATCGTTATTCTTTTTACTTTTCATGTCAAAAGGCAATTGGTATACTAAATAGTAGTAAACCATTATAACTAAAGGAAAGAGTGTGCAGCCAATGGGCCGTAAATGGAATAACATTAAAGAAAAAAAAGCGTCTAAAGATGCGAACACAAGTAGAATCTATGCAAAGTTTGGTCGTGAAATATATGTAGCAGCAAAATCAGGAGATCCCAGTCCTGAATCCAACCAAGCACTGAAATTCGTACTCGAGCGTGCAAAAACATACAGCATTCCGAAAGCAATTATTGACCGTGCTATCGAAAAAGCAAAAGGTGGCGGTGAGGAAAACTTCGACGAACTTCGTTACGAAGGATTCGGACCGAACGGCTCTATGGTCATCGTGGATGCATTAACAAATAACGTCAATCGGACAGCTTCCGAAGTACGTGCGGCATTTGGTAAAAATGGAGGAAACATGGGAGTTAGTGGTTCTGTAGCTTACATGTTTGATCCAGCTGCTATTATCGGTGTTGAAGGCAAAACGGAAGATGAAGTATTAGAGTTATTAATGGAAGCGGATGTTGATGTAAATGATATCGAAGAGGAAAATGGACAAGTGGTAGTATACGCAGATCCTTCCCATTTCCATGAAGTGCAGGAAGCATTCCGTCAAGCAGGTGTTACGGACTTTACCGTAGCCGAGTTGTCCATGATTGCTCAGAATGAGATTTCATTGGATGAAGAAGCGCAGGAGCAGTTTGAAAAAATGATCGATGCACTCGATGATTTAGAAGACGTACAACAAGTTCATCATAATGTTGAATTGGCATAAAAAACAGCTGCTCCATAATGTGATGGAGCAGCTGTTTTTTCATGTATTACTTTATGATGACTTTCCATCCGTCAGTAGGTTCTTCAATGGAATCTACATAAGCAGGTAAAAAGACGAAAGACCAAGGTGTTGCACTAAAAGGTGGAATATCGAGGGACAATGAAAAAGTCTCCTCAGCTGCTGTACCTCCTCGTCCATTCACTACACATACTGTAGCTTCGCGAATAGATAATACTTCATCACGATTATTTTGCAAAAATACAGTAGCAACTAATCCTCCATCGCGTTTATGTTTTAACAGTATTGATGTAGCTGTAAATTCTTCCTGAACAGATCTTTTAGTTTCATATTGATGAATAAAAGCCTGTTTTTGTTGATCTGATAAAGTAGCTTCCCAAGTAGCTTCAAACACAATTTGCATAGTTTCAACCTCCTTATTCCTATATCATTCCCTTGGTATTGATATTTAAGTCCTATTATATCACAGAATAATAAAAAATATTAACTACGACTTAATTCTCTTGTGGACAATATATTTCGTCGCATATGGAAATATTGCGATCACTTTACATAGAATGAAGGAAATTATCGAATGATGTATACTAGAGTAGAAATGCACTAGTAAAAGGAGAGAGTGGTATGATACGTGTATTATTCGTTTGTCTCGGGAATATTTGTCGCTCACCAATGGCTGAAGGAGTTTTTCGTAAGATGATTCATGATGAACGATTAGAGAATCGCATTGAAGTAGACTCGGCAGGAACAAGCGATTGGCATGTCGGGAAAGCACCCCATGAGGGAACGCTGTCCAAACTGGCAGAATTTCAAGTTTCGGCAGAAGGGATGGCCGGACGTCAATTGAACGTGAAAGATGCAGAGGAATCTAATTATATTATCGGAATGGACGCAGAAAACATCCGAAATATTCATAACATCTTTGGAGATCATGATCATCAGCGTGTGCTTCGTTTTTTGGATTTGACAAGTCATCAAAAAGATGTTCCAGATCCGTACTTTACTGGTGATTTTCAAGAAACATACGACTTGGTGCTTGAAGGTTGTCAGGCATTAATGGATCTTATTAAAAAAGAGGAATCCATTAAATGAAGATTCCTATACTATATGAAGATAACCATCTCTTAGTCGTTGAAAAACCGGTCAATGTGCCGGTGCAAGAAGATGAAAGTGGAGACTTGGACGTATTGACTATTTTAAAGCAAGATATTAAGAGACGTTATCAAAAGCCAGGAAAGGTATATCTTGGATTAGTACATCGTCTTGATCGTCCTGTTGGCGGTGTGATGGTATTTGCCAAAACTTCCAAAGCGGCATCTCGTCTATCCGATCAGCTTCGTCGGGGCATCATTGAACGGAGATATTTAGCGGTTCTTCGTGGTGTGCCTCGGAAAAAACAATCTACTCTCCAGCATTATTTATACAAGAGTCGTCAAAAAAATCAAGTGTATAGTGTGAAGCCGAACCATCCGGAGGGGAAAGTGGCCAGTTTGGATTATCAACTACTCGATAGTAAAATTGATCAAAGCTTAGTAAGTGTACGTCTACATACAGGACGATCACACCAGATTCGGGTACAAATGGCTACAGAAGGGCTCCCGCTCTATGGTGATCAGAAATATGGAAGTTCAATGAATAAGCGTGGCGAACAGATTGCATTATGGGCGCACAAGTTGGAGTTAGAACATCCGACAACAAAGGAAAAGATGCAATTTACTTCAGAAGCACCACGGGTTTATCCTTGGGAATTATACACTACGCACGATCAAGTTTATAAAACATATGGTTAGTGAAGAACCGTCCATTCTTGACTTACGAATTCGGTGCAACTACACTAAATGGAAAAACGTCCGTTGGAGGAATATATGAGTAAGCATTCTTTTATACCGATTATTGTCGGAACTAATATTAACGCCTATAATATGGCGATTTCATTTCATGAAGAATACGGCATTAAACCTGTAATTGTAGGTAGAGAACCATTGCCATTCACAAGTTATAGTACGATTACAAATATCCAGGAATTAAATCAAGGTTTACATGACCCTGAAATATTTGTCCAGTTTTTACGTGGAATAGCCAAAAAATACCGTACCGCTGATCAAAAATTAGTTTTAGTTGGAACGGATGACTTATATGTCCGTCTAATTATTGAGCAGCGGGAAGCTTTACAAGAAGATTTCTTGTTCAATTATATCGATGAAGAAATTATGAATGCCGTGTATATTAAGAAAAACTTCTATGAATTATGTGCGGAACATGGAATAGATACACCTTCCACATATTTTCATTCGTGTTTATCCGATGAACCATTTACAGAAGAAGTACTGTTTCCGGTCATCATCAAGCCGAGCGACGGTGTGCAATACTATCGCCATCCGTTTGAAGGATTGCAGAAAATCTATAAAGTCGATACATATGAAGAAATCAACCGCATTATCCAGATGGTAAAAGCCAGTGGGTATACGGAAGATCTGATCATTCAGGATTTCATTCCTGGCGACGATACGTATATGTGGGATGCCGTATATTATGCTGATCAGCACGGTAAAGCGCAGTTAATCACATTGGCACAAGTGGTACTACAAGAGCGTGCCATGACAGCAATCGGAAACTATACGGCATTGATTACGCGTTATAATGAAGAAATCATGACGAAGCTTGCGAAGTTCCTAGAAGCGATCGGTTATGTTGGATACGGAAACTTCGACTTGAAATACGATAAGCGCGATGGCAAATTCAAAGCGTTTGAAGTGAATATCCGTCAAGGACGTTCAAGTTATTACATTACGCAGTGCGGTGAGAATATGGCGAAGTATTTGGTCGATGACTTGGTATACGGGAAGGAAAAGCCGTTAACATATTTAGATGACCATTTCCTATTCACGGTCGTACCGAAAGCGGTATTGAAAAAGTTTGTTGATAATCCGCCTATGGAAAAAGAGATCCGATCTCTGATCAAAGCAGGGAAGTATGGTAATCCTTTATTTTACAATAAAGATAAGCATATGAAGCGTAAATTGTATTTACTGATGCGTCAAATTAACTACTACAAGAAATATAAAAATGCTGTTAAATAAGAAAAGATCCCTGCACATCACATGCGCAGGGATCTTTTATCTTTACTTACATATTTAGCTGAATCGGTCTACGAGGTCGTGCATAGTCTCCGCTTCTGTATGAAGGTCGAGAGAAGCGTGCATAATCGTGCTGATGGCAGCTTTTTGTTCATCGATAGATGCATTGACCTGTTCGGTAGCTGCTGCTGATTCAGTTGCGACTGCTGCAATTTGATCAATTGCCTGAACAACATGTTGTCGATTTTCGTCCATGCTGTTCATATCATCTTCCATAGTCTTTAACAGTGAGGTGATGTTGAGGATGGAATCGGATAATTGTTCAAAAGCATTTTTTGTATCTATAATCGTGCCTTCTTGATCACTCGTCAAATCTAATGTGTGTTTCATTTGATTTTCAGCAGACGTCGTATCTTTTCGGATATGCACTAGTAGGTCGCGAACTCTCGTAGTTGCCTCGTTCGTGTCTTCAGATAATTGACGTACTTCATTTGCTACTACAGCGAATCCTTTTCCGTGTTCACCTGCGCGAGCGGCTTCAATACTGGCGTTTAATGCCAGTAAGTTTGTTTGTTCTGAGATCGATGAAATCGTTTGAACGATTGCTTGGATCTCATTCATTCTGAATACGAGTTGTGAGAAATTACCTTGCAAGTCGTTGATTACGATGTTGAAGTTATTAGAATTCTCCTCCAATGTCTCGGCTTTTTGCATACCTGAACTTTGTAGATCATTCATGCTGCGCATCTCCGTCACGACGTTTTCATATTGTGCAGATGCATTAGAAATCAGCGTAGACAATTGCCCCACTTTTGTGATTGCAACGTCTGCTTCTTCGGATTGCAATACTGCACCTGAAGAAACTTCAGCAATAGCGCTGTGGATTTCGTCAGCTGATGCTGTTGCTTCTTCTGTAATTGCGCTAAGTGTTTCGGAAGATGTTCTCATGCGGTCTGAAGAAAGTCTTGTATGACCGACCATCTCATTCAGATTATTTTTCATCTTATTCACATTTTCAGCTAAGTGGCCGAGCTCATCACGTGAACGGATCGGAATATCTTCACCTGTCAGTTTACCTTGCGCAATTTCTGCTGTAATGAGGCGAATATTCTTAATGTATGATGTCAGACGTCCTGAGAAAATGGAGAATAGTGTAACGCCTACAATGATAGAAATAATGACTGAAATTAAGGTGTACCATAAAACATTTTTGGCTCCGGCGTTAAAGTCAACTAGATAGGTTCCAGCTACTACGATCCATCCCCAATTAGGATCTTCTAAGCCGTAGGTGATTTTTGGTGCTTCTACATTCAGGTTACTTGGAAGCGGCCAGTCATATTGTACAAAACCGCCTCCGTTTTTAGCTTCTGAAATTACTTCGCGAATAAAGTAACGACCATCTTTTGTTTTGGTTTCATAGAGACTTTCTCCTTCTTTCTGCGGATGTACAAGCAAAGTGCCCTCCTCATCCACTACATAAAAGTAGAAGTTCTCCCCGTATTTTGCTGGATTGTCTAAAGCTCTAGTACCATCTGTGGCCATAGGTCCCATAATTTTGTCTTTAGCCCGTTCTTGGGCGTCTTCTAAACTAATTGTACCGTTCTCTACTTGCACATTGAGCTCATCAATTAAATCTAGGACAGCATACGTCCCGTTCTGTAATCCCATTTCCCCGACTTTCTCAAGCTCTTGCTTCGCTACAAAGTAATTGACGATACCTACAGCTAGTAGTGGTATTAAAATAACTAATGCTGCAAGCGCTATCAACTTGTTACGTACTGAACCTTTCAATATGTAATCCCCCTTTTGCAATTTATATATGAAACCTTTCTCCCTTTTTTATAGTATAGGCTATTCTGATTAATAACGGAATAGCTTGTCTCATTTAATAGTAATTTATTACTTATTTTTCAAGCTTCGTTGTTAAATGGCAGGTGCATACTCTTCGATTCTTGACTTGAAAAATGCAGTAGGCTACACTTAATAGAGCTGTGGCTGTACGGTTCTTAAAGATTTTTAAAAGATAAAAACGGAAGTTGTATGGAGCTATAGTAACGTAAGGAGTGTTCGAGCAGTGCCGATTTTAGATAAAAGCAATGCGGAAGATGTTAAAAGATATGAAACGTTTATGAGGAATTCTCCATTTCGTTCGATTACACAAGATCCTAACTGGGCACATGTAAAAGATGACTGGGGGAACGAGCAAGTATATGTAGAACGGGACGGAGAAATTGTAGCCGCTATGTCCTTATTAATACGAAAGGTACCAGGTGGTTTTTCATTACTATATGCACCACGTGGACCTATCTGCGATTTACATGATCAGAAACTGGTTGAAGAATTGATTCAAGAGGCAGAAGTGCTTGTGAAAAAACATAAAGCCTTTGCATTAAAAATGGATCCTGAACAGCTGTATACAGATGAATTGGACAAGTTATATCGTGATGCAGGTTACATAGTACGCAACGAAGGCGCGGGTAAAGAAGATTTAATCCAGCCTCGCTACAATATGATTGTTAAATTGACGGACGAAGATGAAGATTCTTTAATGCTTAAGTTTCGTAGCAGAACACGAAGTAAAATTCGAAGCTCAGCACGTAAAGGTGTAGAAATATCTTATTCACGCAGTGATGAATATTTAAAGAAGTTTTTTGAAATCCATGAAGAAATGTCTGTTCGGAATCAAATTTCTATTCGTTCATATGATTATTTCGTCAAAATGCGAGAGGCATTCGATGATTTACGCATCTATATAGCAAAGCATGAAGATGACTACTTAGCCGGTGCTGTAACTATTAACTATAATGGAAAATTGTATTACTTATACGCAGGCAGTTCCAACACGAAGCGTAATCTAAATCCTAGTTATCTCATGAACTATGAAATGATGAAGTGGGGACTGGAAATCGGTGCGAAACAGTATGATCTTGGTGGAGTATTCGTACTCGACAGTGAGCAAGATGGATTATATAATTTTAAAAACAGTTTTTGTCAAGTAGACGGAGTGACAGAATTTATCGGGGAAATCGATAAAGTGTACAAGCCGTTCATTTATAACATGTTTGTGAAAGTAGTGCCTAAAATTCAGAAGTTGAAAAAGAAGCTTCAAAAAAAATAACCGGTTGAAGTCCTCAACTACAGAAAAGAGTGAACCGAATGAATTTTTTAGACGAGCTGAATGAATCTTTGCGCACAAAATGGAAATTTAAACAGCCTATGCCGATTCAGTCTCAAATGATACCCGAGATGTTGTCTGGTAAAGACATAGTAGCTGAATCACCAACAGGGACAGGTAAAACACTAGCCTACACGTTACCTGTGATTCAATTGGTCGACGGAGATCTACCGAAGACACAAGCGTTAATCATTACACCATCTCAAGAGCTATCTATGCAGATCGTCAATGTGATACGTGAGTTGGTTGAAGGAACTCCTGTAACGGTAACTCAGCTGATTGGCGGTGCAAACATGCAACGTCAGGTCGAAAAACTGAAGAAAAAACCGACAATCGTAGTTGGTACACCAGGAAGATTAAATGAATTAGTAAGAGAAAAAAAACTAAAAATGTATGATATTCAATACGTGGTCATTGACGAAGGGGATCAACTTTTGTCGCGCGAATATCGAGTACTGGTGAAAAGCTTGATTGAAGCAGCAAACCCGAAACGTCAGTTAGCGGTTGTGTCGGCCACCATTACGGATGAAATCGAACTCGTTGCTAAGCAACTGATGAAGGATCCAATCCGACTGCAAGTCAATTCAGATGAAATTCCAAATAGCGGTCAAGTGGTTCATTCATACGTAAAAGTAGATGAACGCAATAAGACGGATATACTTCGAGGGATTTCCGCATTATCAGGCGTACGAGCACTAACATTCATGAATAATGTAGATCAATTGCGCATGAAAGAGCTGAAACTACTTTACAATGATGCACCGATCGCAGTCCTTTATTCTGACATGAAAAAACTCGACCGCCAGAAAACATTGGAAGACTTCAGGAAAGGCACTATTCGCATCCTCATCGCTACAGACTTAGCGGCACGAGGATTGGACATTGAAGGACTGACACACGTCATCCATGTCGACGTCCCGCATACAGCCGAACAATACGTGCATAGATCAGGAAGAACTGGCCGCGCCGGAGCAGACGGAGAAGTCCTCACACTTCTGTCCTACCCAGAAGAACGCGACTACCGTAAAGTTTCCAAGGGCATTAAAACCGTCCAAAAAGTTTGGTACAATGGACAACTGATTGAAGGAAACTCCAAAACAGTTGACGACTTGAAAAAAGCGGCACCAAAGAAATCAAAACCAAAAGTTAAGAAAAAGAAATAACAAAAAACGTATCATCCAAACGTCGATACGAAAAGACTGCAGACTACTCTCGTATTATGGGGGCAGTCTGCAGTTTTTTTATTTTAACTAGTATGTCAGTTCTCCAACACTCTCGTAGCATAAAAAAAAATGAGCATGCACGGAAGCATCCGCACACACTCATTCACATCATCAATCAAGCTGAGTCAAAATAATAGGCTGCCCCTTCGTCACGACAATCGTATGCTCGATCTGCGCAACAAGTGACTTGTCAGGCGTAACAAATGTCCAACCGTCATCCAACTCAATCACATGCTCAGCAGTATGCGAAATGAACGGCTCCACGGCAAGAACCATACCATCCTTTAATAATGTTTTATCCCAAGGATCGTAATAATTTAGAACATGCTGAGGCTCTTCGTGAAGAGACGTACCAATTCCGTGACCGGTTAAGTTTTTGATCACACGCAAGCCATTATCTTTCGCTTCACGCTCCACAGCTTTACCGATTTGATTCAAACTAGAACCTGCTTTTACTTTCAATAACGCGCGGTCCAATGCTGACTTTGCTACATCGCATAACTTCTGCTTTTGCCCGTCAGGTGTACCGGCCACGAATGAAATACCAGTGTCTGCAAAGTAGCCGCCAGCTGATCCAGAAACATCTATATTCACAAGATCACCGTCTTGGATCTCGTAGCTTCCTGGAATGCCATGCGCTACCTGATGGTTTACACTGATGCATGTATAGCCAGGGAAGTCATACTGGTCGATAGGAGCAGAAACCGCACCTTTTTCAGCGAACAGGCGACCTGCCATATCATCAAGTTCTTTCGTCGTGATGCCAGGTACTGTAGCATCTTTCAACGTTTCACGAATTTCCGCCACAATTTTACCAATTGCCCGTAACCCCTCTAATTGTTCATCATTTTTTACAATCATGTTTACAAGTCCTTTCTTCCGTACAATTTATTCAATTCTACTATATCATACTTTATTGATGTTTTTTTAATGATTCGCTTGTTCTTCCATTCCTTACTTCAAGACTTTTACACCTTGATACACATTCCAAATTAAGACGCTTACAAACAACAAACTATACAGAATGATGAATAGCATAGGAACGAATCCCCAGAACATCATATTGCTGTTTGTATTTGTAATGGTATCGACATTAAAGGAAAAAATTGAAAAGGACATGACGATAAAACCAGCAATCAGTAATGCCATAGGAACGATATGTGAAACGAAAGCCTTTTTTGCATGACGACGAACTTCGAATTCATCCGCAACGAAATAAATGATGATTGGTAATAGAAGGGGGGCGAAAAATACACTGAAATAACTAAGTGAAGACAATAATTTTGAATTTGACATAGCGTAACCTCCACTCTCTAGCATGATAGTCCATACTCTAACCTATACCCTAGTTTACGGTATAATCGTGAAAAAAACACGGTTGCCCAATTGGCACCGTGTTATAATTGTTTGGGTTTTGAAAAACGCTGACCCATAAATAGTATAAAACCGATTACTGCGGAAAGAAATAAAGCGGCTGTTGAAACAAATAATTCATCGGTTCCATTTTTTATTGCGATACCAATGAAAGACCAAATGATAATTAAATTAAACATAGAGTCATGGTAATGATACATAAAATGTAAAGCAATCGCTGCTGTTAAAGTTAAGAAGAGGACTGTCCATAGTGGATCACTCAAACCCCATCCTGTCCAATCGTGGAGTTTGAAAGCATAGTTAGAATTTGCGATGACTGCGATGAAAATCCATGCCATGTAAGCTGATATCGGAAGTCGTTCTCGAATCGTTTCCTCTATTTTTGGATAACTGAAATACAGAACTAGTAAACAAATTAATAGGGCGATTACGCTAACAATAGCCCAGTAATAATAACTATAATGCCACAATAAAAGCCATGCGATATTAAAAAAACAGCTAACTGAGAAAGTAATTGCACGTAAATTAGCAACAAATGAAGAGAGTCTAGCTGATGTTTTGAAGAATAAGTATAACCAACTGACTAGTAACAGATCTAGCACTATCCAAATCGAAAAAACGTACTCTGCAGGCATGAATAGAACCGGTACTCGATTAGCAATTTCCCAAGTAGTCAGCCCGTTAAGCGGGATTAAATTGGCGGCGATATGAGTTCCAATCATGATGAGTAGCGAAAGTACCATCAAAATTATTCTTAGCATGATAAAGTCCTCCTGAACAACAGTATACAGAGATTACGGATCGATGGAGCGGAAAAGTATGAATATTCCTTTACAAATGAGAAATTGTGGCGTTCTATTGTCTTGTACATGTAAAAAAACTATAATAAGAACTAATGAATTCAGGTAACTGGCACTGAATCTCCATTTCATTCGTATCGATTGGATAAAGTAGAAGGTTAGAACAGAATGCTTCGAAAAGGATGAGGAAAAATGATTTTACTCGAAGGGGAGCAGTGCTACCTACGGATACTCACAGAAGATGATGCGTATCAGTTCACCCAGCTGCTTATTGCCAATAAGGAGTACTGGACGGAATTTGAACCAAGGCACGATAATACCTATTACACAGTAGCAATGCAGCGGGATAAAATACGAGAATCTCTTTATCAAATGCGTGACCGACGGGAGTATAATTTTGGTATATTTGATTCGGAAACAAGTTTGATCATCGGTCAGATTTCATTGTATAGCATTAAACGGTTACCGTTTTCCAGTGGTTTTGTGGGGTATTCCATTGATCAGCGGCAAACGGGCAGAGGAATCGGCACGGAAGCGGTCTCACTCATTAATCAATTTGCGTTTGAAAAAGTAAATCTGCACAGAGTGGAAGCCTATGTATCCCCTCGTAATGTCGGTTCGGTCAAAGTATTGGAAAAAGCGCAATTTCAGCGTGAGGGATTGTTGCGCCAATTATTGTTTATTAATGGTGTATGGGAAGATCATTATATGTATGCTATTGTGGAAGAAGATTATTGAAAGGGCAAGACCCTTTTAGAAAAGTGGATAACTATATGGAAAAACCGGCTCTTCGAATAGAAGATGCCGGTTTTTTGCAGCTTTTTTAAGGTGGGGCAGCAGTGAGCATGCAGTTGCCGCTCATAGTTTCGTGTAAGCGCTCATAGCTCATGCCGTTCCGCTCTATCACACGGAGTAACCGCTCTATAACGTCCAGAAACCGCTCATACATACGGTCTAAGCGATCATAGTCGACACACAACCGCTCAATAGCCACACGCTAGGCCATCCAGAGGTTGGGTGGCAGTGAGCATGCAGTTGCCGCTCATAGTTTCGTGTAAGCGCTCATAGCTCATGCCGTTCCGCTCTATCACACGGAGTAACCGCTCTATAACGTCTAGCAACCGCTCATACATACGGTCTAAGCGATCATAGTCGACACACAACCGCTCAATAACCTCCGACCCGCCCCTCACAGCCACGCCATAAAAACACACAAAAAAACGACCCTTCAAGCAGAAGAGGCCGGTTATTTTCATCAATATAATTTTACTGAGATACTTCCTGTGCTTTGTAACCATCTTCAATAATGTCCAGCTTACCGTTACCAGGATCAATAACAAGACCATGGACATTTACGTCTGTTGGGATGAGTGGGTGGTTACGGATCGCGTCCACACTCTTTTTCACGCTCTCAGTTACATCGCTGAAACCGTGCAACCATTTCTCCATATCAATTCCGGAGTACTTCAATGTTTTGAACATGTTTGGATCTACGCCGCGCTCAATCATATTTCCTATAATGTGATCCGTGTTGATAGAGCTCATGCCGCAATCATGATGGCCAACTACGTATACTTCATCTGCTTGTAATTCATAAACGGCAACTAAAATACTTCTCATCAGACCGCCGAAAGGAGACGTGATGATCGCGCCAGCACTTTTAATAATTTTAGCGTCGCCATTTTTCAAATTCATCGCTTTAGGGAGAAGCTCGATTAATCTTGTATCCATACATGTAAGGATGACAATCCGTTTATTAGGGAATTTCGTAGTGGAAAACTCTTCATACTTTTTTTCTTCAACGAACGTTTTGTTATAAATCATAATTTCGGATAATGATGTCATTGTTTTAATCTCCCTCGTATCGTTTATAGTATGTAAAAGAAAAGAGTCGCCTTTTTAGGCAACTCTAATCATTAAATCCATATCCGTTAAGACTGGAATAGAAGCAAATTAGTTTCTGCCTTCTGGTTTCGGATCAATAGTAATGGAGTCGTTTGAATCCATTGATCCAGATAAGAAGTGCATCGTAAACAAGGATGCAAGTCCAAGAACAACCATGTAACCGATAACTGTTGTATACATTAAAGCCATTTGAAAGCCCCTCTTTCTGAAATGTATTATGTTCTCTTATCTATTATACACGATTTTCAAGAAAATATTAAGAGCTACTGTAAACTTTGAATGAAAAGTGACGGATTTTAGAATGCCCAATTACCGTTACGGAAGACAGGTTCTACTGTTCCGTCTTCGAGAATTCCATCAATATCCATCTTTTCAGATCCAATCATGAAGTCGACGTGTGTTAAGCTTTGATTCAATCCATTAGCTTGTAGTTGTTCGGAATCCATTTCCTTCCCACCATTTAGACAAAATGCGTAGGCACTTCCAATTGCCAAATGATTCGAAGCATTTTCATCAAATAATGTATTATAGAATAACACATTCGAGTTAGAAATAGGTGAGTCGTGCGGTACTAGTGCCACTTCGCCAAGGAATTGTGAGCCTTCATCCGTATCGACAAGTTGTTTCAGTATTTCCTCGCCTTGAGTAGCAGTAACGTTTGTGATTTTTCCTTCTTTAAATTGAATCGTGAAGCCATCAATAATTGTTCCTGCATAGCTAAGTGGTTTTGTGCTAGTAACAGAGCCATTCACTCCAGTTTTTAACGGTGCCGTAAAGACTTCTTCAGTCGGCATATTCGCCATAAACTCATGCCCAGCCTGGTTGACACTACCAGCACCACACCATAAGTGCTTTTCCGGTAATTCTATTGTTAAGTCAGTGCCAGGAGCTGTATAATGAAGTTTACGGTAATGTTTACCATTCAAATAATCTACTTTTTCATGCAAGTTTTCATTGTGCTTTTTCCATGCTTGCACTGGATTAGGCTGATCAGCTCTTACAGCACGTAAAATAGAATCCCATAGAGCAGGCACTTGTTCTTCTGTAGATAACTCAGGGAAAATTTTAGCTGCCCAAGCTGTCGATGGTGCAGCAATGACAGTCCAGCTGAACTTATCTGCCTGCATAGCTTGTCGAAACTTGCTGAGAGCAGTGCTGGAAGCTTTTTGATTATCGCGTATTCTACTAGATTCTATACCGTTTAATAAATCTGGGTCTTGCGATACGATGGACATGAAAGCAGCGCCTTTTTCAGCTAACTGTTCCCGTTCCATCTGTTTCCACGTAGGAAACTCGGAAAACGAATCCGCTGGTGCTTTTTCATAACGCAGACGTGTAACGACATCGTCTACCCAGTCTACGAACACTTGCCGTGCTCCTGCATCGTAAGCTTTTTCGACGATTAATCGAACAAATAATGTATTTTCAGTAGAAGCGCTGATGAATAGATATTGGTCCTGTTGAATATTTACCCCCACTTTTACAGCTAAGTCGGCATAATTGGAAAGTTGATCTTGAAATGGATCCATCATGACATCTCCTTTTTACGTATTGCGACAATTCTAACAAGTAAAGATTGCAGTTCGCAACGATAAAGCAATTAAAATAGGATGAAATACTCTCGTACCCTTAAGAATAGTCGGCGGTTTTCCCTAAACAACGTCATAAAATGACCGAAATAATAAGAAGAATGTAGTATTTGGAGGCTTTATACATGGATTTGTCCACAATTATAGGTTTAGTATTAGGGTTTGCAGCTCTCCTTATCGGAATGACGCTAAAAGGAGTAACCCCCGACGCGTTATTTAACCCGGCTGCTATCCTAATCATCATAGCAGGAACGATTGCCGCTGTTGTCATCGCATTTCCGATGAGTGAATTAAAAAAGATACCTAAATTATTCAAAATTATTTTCACGCAGCAAAAACTTGCGTCAGACGCAGAATTAATTCGTCTATTTTCTTCATGGGCTGATGTTGCTCGTCGAGAAGGATTACTTGCTTTGGAAGCAAAAACAGATGAAATTGATGATCCATTTTTGAAAAATGGATTGAGTTTGGCGATTGACGGACAAAATGCCGATTATATTCGTGATGTATTAAGCGAAGAAGTTGAGGCAATGCAAGAGCGCCATTCAGTCGGTGCATTAATCTTTTCACAAGCTGGTACATACGCCCCGACGCTAGGAGTTCTCGGAGCAGTTGTAGGACTGATTGCCGCACTAAAAGATATGAATAATATCGATGCGTTAGGACATGCGATTTCCGCGGCATTTATTGCAACATTGCTTGGGATTTTCACAGGGTACGTTTTATGGCATCCGTTCTCCAATAAACTCGTACGTAAGTCTAAAGAAGAAGTCCGACAGAGGACTATGGTGATTGAAGGCATTCTCTCCGTATTGGAAGGGGAAGCACCGCGTGTTATAGAACAAAAATTGGCATCTTATCTTTCAGTCGAAGACCGGAAGAAGCTAGCTATTGATGGCGGCGAAGGAGCTGGTAAAGTTGGCGAAGAAGCGTAAGAAAAAGAAACACGAAGTAGAACATATTAATGAGTCCTGGTTATTGCCTTACGCCGATCTATTGACATTATTACTAGCATTATTCATCGTATTATTTGCTACGAGTTCGGTAGACGAGGGACGATTTGCAGAAGTCTCTAAAGTATTCAGTGAAATATTTGAAAGTGGTAGTGGCATCATGAGTGAAAGCGCGCCAACCACTACCCCTGTTCCAGACGATTCGGTAGGGGAGCAAGACGAAAACTCCTCCTATATAGAAGACCAACAATCTTTGGGAGAAACGCAGGATGATTTGGATGAGTATATTGCTGTGAATGAATTAGAAAATCAGTTCGATACTGAAATGACAAGCGAAGGCTTATTGCTGACGATTCGAGATAGTGTACTGTTTAAATCGGGAGAAGCAACAATTACTCCTGAGTATAAAAGACTGGCAAATGATATTTCCGGACTGCTGACACTTGATAGACCTCGTCAAGTGGTCATCACGGGTCATACAGACGACATACCGATCAACAATGCAGAGTATTCATCTAACTGGGAATTAAGCGTTATGCGTGCGGTAGAGTTCCTGAAAATCATTGTGGCAGACAATGAAGTTGATCCGAACTTATTCAGTGCGAAAGGGTACGGGGAGTATAAGCCGATCGTACCAAATGATACGATAGAAAATCGCAGTAAAAACCGAAGAGTGGAAGTACTCATTCAGCCACTTGTCTTAAAAGATGGTACACCTGTCACAGCGCAATAAAAAAGCGACTCCACGTGGAGTCGCTTTTTTAATTGCGCATAGAACCAAGTTCTGTAGCAATTGCTTGCATTTCATTCGGTGTGATGTTGTCACGTTTCATGACCATTTCGTACATATAGTACAAATCCTCGTACTGTTCTGTACTGAAATTTTCGGGTTTCATCGCATCCACATTTACCATGCGTAGTTTTTCTTTAATCTTTTCAATCATGTATGAGACATTCTCTGGTGATTTTGTAGATAGATCCATATTCTTACCGCCTTTCCTCTAATGAAAACTATCATTTCATGAAAGCAGTAAGCTGTCAACTGCACTGTGAGGCGTTACTTACGAGCTTCTTCACGTTCTTCGTCAATTTTCTTCTTGAAACGTCTTGTTTC
Organism: Sporosarcina sp. P12(2017); assembly: GCF_002743035.1. NCBI lineage: Bacteria > Bacillati > Bacillota > Bacilli > Caryophanales > Caryophanaceae > Sporosarcina > Sporosarcina sp. P12(2017). The sequence continues at coordinate 22,235 of NZ_PDYL01000009.1, read as the reverse complement.
CATAATGACCACACCGGACAAACCGAGCAATCCAATTAAGTTTGGAATAGCCATTAAGCCATTCAATACATCCGCCAAAATCCATACAAGATCTAGTGATGCAGTAGCACCTACATAGATGAATGCTACGAATATTACTCGGTAGGCAAGGACTGCAGTGCGGTTCGGGAAGAGATATTGGAAACACTTCTCTCCATAATAACTCCAACCTAAAATGGTGGATGTAGCAAAGAACACAAGTCCTATTGATACTAAAATGGGTCCGACACCACCAAGGAAAGAGCCGAACGCTTCAGCTGTCAAAGTACCAGCATCAATTGATTGATCTTGCCATTTATTACTCATAACAATTGTGACACCTGTAATCGAACAGATGATTAACGTATCAAATAATACTTGCGTCATTGAAACGAGAGCCTGACGTCCAGGCATATCTGTACGTGCAGCTGCTGCAGCGATTGGTGCAGAACCGAGACCCGCTTCGTTGGAAAAGAGTCCGCGTGCAACACCGAATCGAATGACTGTACCGATTGCACCCCCGGCAACTGCCTGGCCTGTGAATGCATCCGTGAAGATAAGACCGAATGCTGCTGGAACTTGCTCAATGTTTAATACCATAACGATTGCTCCGGCAATAAAATAGAATAATGCCATGATCGGTACGAAGAATGCCGTTACACGACCGATTGATTTGATACCTCCAAGAATAACAAGGGCACCGAATAGTACCAAGGCAATTCCTGTAATATAGTAGGGTACTTCAAATGTGCTTTTCATTACATCTGCTACTGCTTTGGATTGTGTTCCGTTACCAATACCGAACGCAGCCAGTGCGCCGAATATCGCAAATAGTACGCCGAGCCATTTTTGCTTCAGACCATGTTCAAGATAGTACATCGGTCCGCCGGCCATTAAGCCGTTGGAATCTTTGACACGGTACTTAACAGCCAAGATTGCCTCACTGTATTTTGTTGCCATACCGAAGAATCCGGCTAGCCACATCCAGAAAATCGCACCTGGTCCACCTGCTACAACGGCAGATGCAACCCCGACAATATTACCGACACCCACTGTGGCGGCCATCGCGGTCATTAGAGCCTGGAACTGTGAAATGTCACCGTCTGCTTTTTTATCATGCTTCCGTGTAAATACTTGTTTCAGTGAATAGGGCAGTAATCGCAATTGAATGAATGTTAAGCGCAGTGTTAAATAAATTCCGGTACCAATTAATAAAATGAGTAACGGTGGTCCCCATATTAAATCGGACGCAGTAGTCAAGAAATTCTCGATGTTCTCCATTTCATCCCCCCAATTTCTCTAAGATATTTATAATCGTTTCCGAGATTGCGAGAATCAACTCCTTTCAGTAGATTCTGTTATTAACATGTTATTGTTAATAATCTAAAAAATAGAACGATTCGTCAAGCCTTTTTTGAATAAAGTGTAACAAAGATTGTTTGGTAAGTTGCATTATGGGTATAATGAAGTGAGACGTAAACGTGAATAAGGAGGCGAAAAATATATGGGTTCCAGTAAATTTGGAAGATATGTATTAGGCGGCGCACTACTTGGAGCTGCAGTGAGTATGTTGGACCGAGCAACTAGACAACACACGATGACTACAGCTAGAACATCGTATGAAAAAGCATTGTATTACAAAGAAAATCCGGATATCATAAAAAACGAGTTCCAACAGAAAAAAGAAAAAGTACAAACTCTTGTTGATCAAGTGAAAGGTGATGTAAATTACATCAAATCACAGGTCGATGAAATCAAGACACTAACTCCGCAAGTGAAAGAAATGTTTGCGGACACAAAAGAAGCAATCGCTGATTCCAAATCAGAGTATGAGCATATCATCGAGGATAATTCTACAGCTGCATCTTCTGTTTCAACAGATGGAGATGGTTCGTTGCCGCCGATGATCCAAAAAAAAAACGTGATACCACTAGAGAAAAAATAAGAATAAAATCAGTAAATGAAAGGGGGACACATCAGTTGGATAAACAAAAAAGTGCCCCTTCTTTTGATACTGAAAATCAAGAGGAATCCCAAACAGAAAGAGTAAAAGAATTCATTAAAGATATAAAAGACGGAGAAGAGGATGATTTTGACCCAACTACTACGAGCGGCTTTTTCAAACAATTGATTATCCGGGTGAAAGAATTGGATATTTCAGCAGCTGGTTCGCAGTTAGCGTTCTTTTTCCTATTGTCTTTATTCCCTCTACTAATCTTTCTTTTTACATTACTACCTTACTTACAGTTAGACCAGAGCCAAATCTTCTTGTTTATCCGCGAGTATGCGCCGGATAGTACGGCTTCTTTAATTGAAGGGACACTCTCTGAAGTGCTGGATAATAAAAGTGGAGGGTTACTGTCAGTCGGAATCTTGGCTACAATTTGGTCCGCGTCTAAAGGTATGGGTGCAGTAACAAAAGGCTTGAATGATGCATATGAAGTGGAAGAAGATAGGAATTTTTTCATTTCTAAAGGATTGTCAATTGCATTTACTATTATGTTAGTTGCGACGGTAATCATTGCGTTAGTGTTACCTATATTCGGTCAACCAATAGGGCAAGTGATCTTCACGTTCTTAGGATTGGAAGAGACGTTCCTGACAGTATGGAATTTGGTTCGATTCCTCATTCCACCATTCCTGATCTTTGCGGTATTCTCATTATTATATTGGCTAGTGCCAAGTGTGAAGTTACATTTTAAAGAAATACTTCCAGGTGCTATCTTTGCAACAATAGGATGGATCATTACGTCACTAGGGTTCTCTTTCTATATTAGTAATTTTGGGAGCTATGCCAATACGTATGGTAGTATCGCTGGGATTATCGTATTAATCATGTGGTTATACTTATCAGCTATCATTTTGTTACTTGGTGGTACGATCAATTCAGTTGTGAAAAATCGTCAAGATCATACACAACCAACTGTATAAATAAAAAAGTGAAGAAAGGGATTCCCTTTCCTCACTTTTTTTATTCTATTTTATTAAGCATCCGTAAACCGTTTAATATAACTAATATCGTACTTCCTTCGTGTCCGATGACGCCAAGAGGCAAATCCACTACTTGCATGAAGTTTGCGATAATGAGGATCGAGATAACAGCTATCGAGAAGAATACATTTTGTTTAACAATTCGCTGCATTTTTCTTGAAAGCTTAATAGCATATGATAAACGATTCAAGTCGTTTTGCATGAGTACAACATCAGCTGTTTCCAATGCTACATCTGTACCTTCACCCATCGCGATGCCGGAAGTGGCAGTAGCAAGAGCTGGTGCATCATTGATTCCATCTCCCACCATGCCGACCGTACCGTGCTCTTTCAATAGTTGCTTAAGCTGAACCACTTTCTCCTCAGGTAGACATTCAGCTACGTAGGAATCCACACCTACTTCGTTTGCGATTGCATGTGCAGTCTTTTCATTATCACCAGTTAACATGACTGTACGAAGCCCTAGAGATTGCAGCGATTTAATTGCAGAAATAGCTTCTTTTCGTAATGTATCCTGTAAAGCAGCTAGCGCTACAATTCCTTGTTCGTCTCTCATAAAGATGACAGTTTTTCCTTCATTCGCAAGTGATACTGCCACATTGTCCTGAAATTCTTCCACTAACTCTTCGCCAACAAATTTCGGTTTACCGATTAGAATTTCGCCGTGATCTGTCTCTGCTTTAATACCAAATCCAGGAACGTCTTCAATATGAAGATTACGTTCAGGTTCTACACCATGCTCTGCAGCGTAATGGATAATTGCTTTTGCCAATGGGTGATTGGACAGTGATTCTGCACCTGCAAATAAAGCGAGTGCCTCTTTCATATCCGTACCTTCACGAACAATGAAATCCATTACAATTGGTTTCCCATTCGTCAAAGTACCCGTTTTGTCAAAAGCGAATGCTTGTAATGTACTCAAGTGTTCTAAGTGAATACCACCTTTAAATAATACCCCTTTTCTAGCACCGTTAGAAACAGCCGCTAATGTAGCGGGCATAATCGAAGCCATCAATGCACAAGGAGAGGCGACGACTAGCAAGACTATCGCACGGTAGAAGGATGTAGTCCAGTCCCAGTTAAATAAGAAGTGGGGAAGAAACATCATGATGACAACTGCTGCCAGCACAATCTTTACATAAGATCCTTCAAAGCGCTCGATAAATTGTTGAGAAGGAGATTTCTCGCTTTGTGCGTTTTGCACCATCGTTATAATCTTTTGGAATAACGTTTCAGAACTTGGTTTGGTCATTGTCATGCGGATCGCACCACTAATATTAACTGTTCCTGCAAATAATTCATCATTTTCCTGCTTCGTCACTGGAATAGATTCACCGTTGATTGCTGACATATCAATCGAAGTGACGCCGCTCAAGATTTCACCGTCAACGGGAATTCGTTCACCAGGTTTAACTAACAATATAGATCCAATCGATAAAGAGTCTGTGGATACTTTTTTCTCGCTGCCATCTTCAAGTATTAGCCATGCTTCTTCTGGCTGCAATTCCATCAAAGACGATATTTCATTATGGCTTTTATTGAGCGTATAAGTTTCTAGTGCACCGCTAATTGCAAAGATGAAAATCAGGATAGCGCCTTCAGCCCAGTATCCAATAATTCCTGAACCGATTGCCGCGAAAATCATGAGCATTTCGACGTTCAGTTCTTTGTTTTTTATCGTTTCTTCAATACCTTCCTTGGCTTTAGCGTAACCTCCAATCAGAAACGCTATAATATACAGCGTGATGGAAAAGGATTCGGTACCGTTTTTCCCTAAAATCCATGCAGCAAGAATGATAATTCCAGATAATATAGCCGCAATCAGTTCAAGACGTGCAGACCAGTCAATCATCTGTTCCGGTTGTTCTTTTGTAAGTGTTGTCATGTATTCTCCTCCTAATTGATAATGAATTTCAATTTCAAAGTTCTTATTAAAGCAGTAAAGTCGACTCTACAGTAGTAGAATCGACTTTTCGGGCATCAAAATAGAATGAATATGAAGTTGTAATAGTTATTATCTACAGTATATCATTTCTCAATGAGAAGTGTTACTTAAATGGCTAATTCATGCAAAAGTAATAGATAGTCAACATACAGAGTAAAGTTGACGCAGTGAGTAAAAAGGGATTGAAGCTTCAGCTTGGGACGCGTTCCGGGGGAGCAATCCTACTTAGAACTTTTATTGGCGTTAGTAAAAGGAGTAGTGTAAGCTCCTAACTAATTTAAGCTCAAGTGCAAATTAATTCGATTTCAAAAACAAGCACAAGGTTTTGAACTACACTCTCCAATTAAAGAACGAGTGAAAAGTGAAGCGGAGTGGAAGGCGGCGACTCGGGGAGGATCAGTCCGACAGGTGAGACAACCAAAAGGAAGTGAAGCGAACTGGTTGGCTCAACGCGGGCCCTCCCGAACGCGTCCGCCTGGAACGCAGTGTAACGATGCATACCCCCGATGAGCAAACCCTATCCCCAATACCCATTTAGGCCAAATTATTGTACAAACAAAAAAAGCAGCGAATGACGGTTCTCATTCGCTGCTTACTTTTAGTTGAATACTTTATCTTTAAACTGAGAGAGCTTTTCGAGAGATGACTTGTCGATGTCAGCATGCAGGCTGTTACCGTGAGAGTCCATCGTTACGACTGCAGTGAAGTCCTCTACGCGTAAATGCCAGAGCGCTTCTGGAATACCGAACTCCAGCAAGTCGACGCCTTCTACCTCTTTAATACAGTCAGCATAATACTGCGCCGCGCCGCCGATACCATTCAAGTACACACCGCCGTGCTCTTTTAGAGCCGCAAGTGTTCTAGGTCCCATTCCGCCTTTACCGATCACCGCGCGGATTCCGAACTTTTTCATGATATCACCTTGGTACGGTTCTTCACGCATAGAAGTCGTAGGTCCCGCTGCTTTGATCTCATACTTACCTTCATCATTCTTAAGAACAACCGGTCCGCAGTGATAGATGACTTGACCATTCAAATCAACTGGTGCATCGTTATCCATTAAATGCTTATGGATAGCATCGCGACCTGTGTACATACGGCCTGAAATTTTTACCACGTCGCCAACATGAAGGTCGCGAACGTCTTCTTCTGAAATAGGCGCTTGCAAGTGTACAATACGTGCAGTGGATTTTGCTTCTTCAGCTGGCTGTTCGAATGCAATTTTCTCGCCTTCATTATAGTGCCAATCCATGATTTCACCAGTTTTGGCATTAATGTTCACTGCCATACGGCGATATGCCCAGCAGTTATACGCTACAGACACGTAGAAGCTTGCAGGAATACGGTGCATGACACCGATTTTACATCCTAGTAATGTTGCTTCGCCGCCGAAGCCCATTGTCCCGATTCCAAGAAGATTAGCTTTTTCTAATACGTATTCTTCCAATCGTGCTAATTCAGGAATTGGATTAACGTCTGTTACGTCACGGAAAAGTTGTTCTTTCGCAAGGTCATATCCAGATGAACGATCGCCGCCGATTCCAACACCGATAAATCCAGCAGAACAACCTTGTCCTTGTGCCTGGTAAACAGAGTGAAGGATACATTTACGAATACCGTCCAAATCGCGTCCTGCACGGCCAAGACCTTCTAATTCAGTAGGGAGGCTGTATTGGATGTTTTTGTTTTCACACCCGCCACCTTTTAAGATTAACTTTACTTCTATATAATCTTCTTCCCATTGTTCAAACTTTACGACAGGTAGGCCGGTTCCTAAGTTATTGCCGCTATTATCGCCAGTTAATGAATCTACAGCGTTCGGACGGAGCTTTCCCTTTTTTGTAGCTAACTCCAAAGCGTGTACAATAGCCGCTTTGATTTCCAATTGGTTTACTCCGATTGGTGTTTTGATCTTGAATGTAGGAAGGCCTGTATCCTGACAAATTGGAGATAGTTTATCATCTGCCATATTGATATTATTTGCGATCGTATCCAAACTCATTGCAGCGCTTGTTCCTTTATTCTCTTTTTCCTTTGCAGAAAGAATTGCGCGTCTAACGTCTTTTGGTAGGTTTGTGGACGTTTCGCAAACCAGTTCATATATACTCTTCTCAATTGTCTCTATGTACATCTCAAAATCCCCCGTTAGTATATGTTATTTTTTTGAACTATCCATCTGTTCTTCCAATTCATCAAGTAACATGATTAGACGATCTATATCTTGGAGGTCCGTGTGTTCAGGTTCAATCGCTTCTAATGTTTCAATGAATTGATTGAATCGATTCTTCAGTTCGACGACTTGTTCGTTATTTTGTGAGTTATCCATACGTACACCTCTTTCTATCATTGATATCGTATACGAAAACACTATTTTTTTCAATCTGATTTTGTTGTACGTGCAGTAAACAGCAAAATAAAAAAAATATAAGAATGTTCATTAAAACACTTTACAATTAACAGAATAGTTGGTATAGTAAGTTTAATCAAAAGAAAAGGAGGTCGTAGTTATAGAGACGAATCGAATCCTAGACACATAACAACGAAGGAGGGGATCCGTAACAATCCAACACCGAAGAACACGTTGGATAACTACGAATGTAAACATGCAAACTGAAGATGAATCAAATAATTAGAGACCTTATCTGTTGGTATTGAACATACAGATAAGGTCTCTTATTTATTGTGTAATCGCATTTCCTTTTTCATATTCTTTCACTAACTGATCGAGTGAGTGGAATTTATAGCCTTGCTTCTTGGCATCACGAATGAAATCGGGGAGTGCCTCTGCGTTATCAGGAGATACGGTATGCATTAGAATGACAGCACCCGGGTGTAATTGATTCATCAATTCGTTATAGGCATACGCTTTTCCTTTACGTTGATCCCGATGCCAATCAATGAATGCGACGGACCAGAAAATATGCCTGTACCCGAGGTCATTTCCTTTTTGCAGTAACTTTGCATTGAATGTCCCCTCTGGCGGCCTCGTATAGATCGTCCTTTTTTGACCAGTAGTAGCATATACAATTTCATCTAACCTCTTCCACTCATCTTCCATCTGCTTCTCAGTTAAGTTCGCCATGTTCGGGTGGTCATATGAATGATTTCCGATGCCATGACCATCTTTCACCATGCGTTTTACTAAGTCACTGGCGCTTTTTACATAATGCCCAGTCAAGAAAAATGTGGCGGGTGCTTTCTCTTTTTTTAGTGTATCTAAAATGCTTTCAGTGTAGCCATTTTCATATCCGTTGTCGAATGTTAGATAAACGACTTTTTTATCTTCTTTCCCTTTATAGATTGCACCGTGATCATCAAGCAATTTATCCAGTTCTGCTCCGGCAGAAGGGGGAACTCCTTCTGTGGACTTTTTAAACCCCCAATGAAAAGCTTCTGCTTGTACAGTGAAAGGGTTCATTATAACTCCCACAATTAGCAGACAAGATGCCAGTAAAATTCCTGACAAATGATGAGTCATTTAAGCATCACTCCTTTTTACTAAGCATGTGCTAATCGGCTCTTTGTATGTAATGAAAACGAAAAAATGTTTGTCAAAACGAAAAAACATTTTAACAAACATTTGAAATCATTTTAACAGATTTTCAAGTGCCGGTCGTAATGAAGGGTAAGAAAAGATAAATCCGTTAGCCAGTAGCTTTTCCGGTAATACATGCTGACCTTGCAAAACAACGATACTTTTTTCTCCTAATGCTGCTTTCATTGCAAAACTTGGAACTGGGAACCAGTGCGGACGATGCAATACTTTGCCGATCGTTTTTCCGAAAGCATTCATATGCATCGGACTCGGTGCAACTACGTTAACGGGACCTTCCACGTCATCATTCTCTATTAAGAAGAGAATAGCATTGGCTAGGTCTTCAACATGCACCCACGAAAACCATTGATTGCCTGAACCAATTTTTCCACCGGCAAATAATTGATAAGGCAGCTTAATAAGTGGAAGTGCACCGCCGTCTTTACCGAGTACAATGCCGAATCGTGTATATACAGTACGTACACCCATTTCATTTGCTTGTCCCGCAAGCTTTTCCCAGTCATGTACGGTTTTGGCTAGAAAATCGTCGCCGACTGCAGTGGAATCTTCCGCATATTCAGCTGTAAGCGATGTAGGGTAAATACCGATCGCACTCGCATTCACTAAAACACGTGGTTTCTCCGGAAGTGTTCGTATAATACGCAACACTTCTTGTGTAGCAGTGATTCGGCTATCGTAAATTTGCTTTTTTCGTTCTTCAGACCAACGACCGTCATCAATGGACACCCCTGCTAAATTGACAAATGCATCTACTTGCCCCACTTCATTCTCGGGTGATGCCTGATCTGTCAACCATTGAACATAGTGAACTCCATTATGCTTCGATGAAGGCTTGCGCGTGAAGATGACTACTTCATGACCTTTTTCCTTCAACTTCTCAGTTAAGATTGTACCAATGAATCCAGTTCCCCCTGTAATAACCACTCTCATAATGGTTTCCCTCCATTCTCTTGAAAATTAATACACTATTGCTGACCACCACGGTAAGAAGCGGTATACTAAGATAAAGTAGGTGATGGAAACGTGCCGCTTATTACCAAAATATCACAACAAAAACGAGATAGCGAACGTTACAATATTTTCCTTGATGATCAATATGCATTTAGTGTCCATGAAACAGTCCTAGTGAAATTTGAGCTCACAAAAGGGATGGAATTAGACGATTGGTCTAAGGATGAAATTGTTTATTCAGACCAAATTGAAAAGGCATTTAATCGTGCGTTACACTTTTTGTCATTCCGAATGCGGAGTGAAATGGAAGTCAAAAAGAAATTACTTGAAAAAGAGTATGGAGAAGCCGTTGTTCTAGAAGCTATCGTGAAATTAAAACGACTTGGCTTTTTGAATGATGAAGCATTTTCGGAAGCCCTTGTTCGTACAGAAAAAAATAGCACATTAAAAGGTCCTAGAGCTATTCAGCAATCACTATATAAAAAAGGTATACCCAAAGAACTGCAAACTCAAGCATTGGAGGAATATACAATGGAAGATCAAATGGCTAATGCCATGAAGTTGGCCGAAAAGACGATTCGTTCGAATAATTCACAGCCTCCTGCACAAGTAAAGCAAAAAATACAAAACACATTGGCTAGAAAAGGATTTTCTTATCAACAAATTTCGGAAGTTCTCAGCAATGTGACCATTGAACGTGATGAAGAAGAGTGGTCTGATATCACGTCTGCATTTGGTGAGAAAGCATGGAGACGATACCAAAGCAAATACTCAGGATCCGATCTTAGACAACGCGTGAAGCAATCTATGTATCAAAAAGGAATTCCGCTCAGTCAAATCGATCAATTTATTGAACAGAAAAGGAATGAAGAAGATGGATACTGAAAAACATTATAGTGAGATGAATGAAAACGAACTGCGTAGTGAAGTCGCTAACCTAATGGAGAAAGCACGTAAGGCTGAACAAATGGGGATGATTAGTGAATACGCAGTTCACCAAAGAAAAGCGGTTCTTGTACAGTCATATCTTGTAGATCCGGCTACTATTAAGCCGGGCGAGATGTACCGTATTGAAGGAGACGATGGGGTCTTTTTTCAAGTGGACTACCTCAAAGGGTTGTTCGCATGGGGGTATCGCTTAGGCGGTGAGAAAGCCGAAGAAGCATTGCCACTTGCTATGTTGAAAAATATAAAAAGCGGAAAATAAACAGAAAAAGAGCGCTCGTGCACTATGCACGAACGTTCTTTAGTTATTTGGGGCGAAATTAAGCTTTTTACGCAACTTTTCTTCTGAGAAGATCCAGCCTGTATAAGAATTGACTACTTCTAAGTCTTCATTGACGTGTGCGACTGCAACGAATGGGTAGTAACCCTTGCTTCGATAACGCAGATCAATTAAACGAACTTCATAAATATGTCCCTTTTCCGAAATCGACCAGCGATAAAGCGGCGAAAACGAAGTGAAAGCTTGCATGTTCGGATCTTCCAGTGCTACTTCAACTTGAGGCGACATCGGCATCACTTCGCGCTCAAATCGTTCGTAAATTGTAATAGAACGTCCGTATGCTCGTCCTACATAATGGTCAACATCTGTCGTGGCAGCAACTCTCCACTGGAAGAAGTTCATCGTAGGTGCAGTGAATATATGCGTCGCGTTTGGAATCGTCTTCTTGACTGCGTTCTTCACTGCGCTCTTCACTGCAAAGCGCAATAGGTAATAGAAGAAGATGACGATATATAATGTGGACATCGTGAAGACAGGGTCTGCGCCGAGCACCCATGCCAGGATTGCAATTACATGGAGTCCAAATATAATCGGATCAAATGTATTAATGACTCCTATGGCTACCCATTTATAAGAAAAAGGGCGAAGAGCTTGTGTACCATATGAGTTGAAAATATCGACAAATACATGTGTGAACACAGCTAAAAATGTCCAAGCCCAGACGTGAAAGAAAATTGATTCAGGAACAATGAAAGTCAATAGTATGGAAATTAGCAAAGGCCACAGCATAATAGCTGGAACCGAATGCGTAATACCGCGGTGATTACGTAAATAGACAGCATTGTTACGAAGCTTCAATACCGTATCTATATCGGGAATTAGTGAACCGACCATAATACCTGCAAATACGGCGCCCATTGTGGCTGGTTCAGTTGCTACAGTTGAATCAGCAAGAGCCAATCCACTAATCGCAACACCCATAGCAATATGTGTGCCTGTATCCAAATTATCACTCCTTTATCCGAAGAGTTATATACTACTTATAATTATATACCCTTTATCATCATAACTAAAAGTATTTACATGAAGAAGCGAGGTCCATATGCAAATTATTGAACGAAAGAAAGCATTTCAAGATGCGTTATTGACTTGGTATGAAGCCGAAAAACGAGACTTGCCCTGGAGGAGGACCGATAATCCATACTATATTTGGATTTCGGAAGTTATGTTACAACAGACCAGAGTAGATACTGTCATACCGTATTACGAACGTTTCATTAAAAAGTTTCCCACGATGCAAGATCTTTCAGATGCACCAGAAGAAGATATCTTGAAAATGTGGGAAGGACTAGGATATTACTCTAGAGTGCGCAACCTTCAATCGGGTGTGAGAGAAGTCGTTGAAACTTATGGCGGGAAAGTTCCTAATAACCGAAAAGAAATTTCTACATTAAAAGGAGTCGGGCCATACACGGCAGGTGCCATCTTAAGTATTGCCTATGGGGTACCTGAACATGCAGTAGACGGAAATGTCATGCGTGTATTGTCGAGAATTTTATTAATTGAAGAAGATATCGCATTGCCACGTAATAAAAAGTTATTTGAACAAGCTGTGATGGAGTTAATTTCGGAGGAGGATCCATCTTCCTTTAACCAAGCGCTCATGGAATTGGGCGCAACCATATGTACGCCGAATCCACATTGTTTATTATGCTCAGTTAGAGATTTTTGTATCGCTTTTGAAGAAGGAAAACAACAGCAATTACCAATTAAGATAAAAAAGCAGAAAATGAAGCATGTTAAGTTAGCTGCTTTCGCGATTCAAAATGGAGACGGCTATTGGTTGTTGCAGAAACGCCCAAGCACGGGACTGCTTGCTAGTCTTTGGGAATTTCCAATGATCGAACTTCAAGAAGCTTCTGCAGTGGAAGCATTTGAAAAAGAGAAGGGATTGAAGTTAAAAAACCTTCAAGAGTTACCGCATGTCCATCACGTGTTTTCCCATATCACATGGGATATTCATGTATATCGTGCACAATTGGAAGAGGAACATACAGAAGGTGATTTGCAGTTCTTCACTAAACAAGAAGTTGAAGCGCTGCCAAAGTCAAAACCTGTCCTAAAAATTATCGACTTGCTGGAATGGTAAAAACTTTATAACTCTCCGTGAATAAAAGTCCGACTTACAGGACATCATAGTCAGTACGGAGGTGAATAATCCATGCCAAAGAAACCAAAACAAAATTCACAGCTAGACCCATCTATGACAGATGCGAACCAAGTGAAGAAACAGAATGCGCAACCATCGATGAATCAAGAGTTCGCTTCCGAGACGGACTTTAATCAAGTTCGTCAGCAAAACGCGCAGTCTGCGATGAACATGCAGTCTTCTTCATCCGCGATGCAGTCCTCTATGAACGAGGAGTTCGGATCTGAGACAGATGTCAATGAAGTGAAGAAACAAATCAACAAAGCAGAAGCAAACAAACAAAAAGCTTCAGGAGCACGTGCGAATCAATATAAAGGTTCAAACTAAGCGTGGTCATCACGGACCGGTAGAAAAGGCTATTATAAGCCATTTCTACCGGTTTTCTTGCGTAAAAAAACATGCTGTGGACCTATTGTATTCAATCAATTACAAAATAGATGGTTGAATCGTTTTAAATTTAGGAAAGCTGTTGGTATAATGAACAGATAGCAAGAGCGGCAAGGCTCAAAGGTGGTATAAAAAATGGCAATCCCAAAAGAAGGAGAAACTGTACAGATACACAGCTACAAACATAACGGCAAAATTCACCGTGTCTGGCAAGAGACACTCGTATTAAAAGGCACACGCAATATTATTATCGGCGGTAATGAACGCACACTTGTGACAGAATCCGATGGTCGCACTTGGCTGACACGTGAGCCATCCATCTGCTACTTTCATGCGGAAAATTGGTTTAACATCATTTGTATGCTACGTGAAGATGGTGTCTACTATTATGTCAACATGAGTTCACCATTCGTTTACGATGAAAAGTACTTGAAGTATATTGATTATGACTTGGACGTAAAAGTGTTTCCTGATATGAGCTATTTGATTCTTGATGAAGACGAATATGCAGATCATAAGCGTCAAATGAATTATCCGGAAGTCATAGATTTAATCTTGCAGGATAACTTAAAGAAGCTTCTTGGCTGGATCAAACAACGAAAAGGTCCATTTGCTCCCGATTTCATTGATGTGTGGACTTCACGTTATGAATTTTATAAGCAAATCCAAGAAGAACAAAGCTAGACCTGCTTGCATCCGTGCAAGTCAGGTTTTTTTAGTAGGAGGACTAAATGGGCGAAAGTATTAAACGTTATCTTCAATTCGTAAAGCCATATAACTGGCAAATTGTTCTCACTGTTCTTATTGGTGTCGTAAAGTTTGCCATTCCGTTATTTTTACCATTATTAATTAAAATTGTGATTGATGATATCATCGGTTCGCCGACGTTAAGTGACTCCGATAAAACACAGCAATTATTTTATTGGCTCGGCGGCACGATCATTGTGTTCTTCTTGATCCGTCCGCCGGTGGAATATTATCGTCAATACTATGCACAGTTAGTTAGTAATAAAATTTTGTTCGATATCCGCAAATCGCTTTATAGTCATTTGCAAAAGCTTGGATTGCGCTTCTATTCTAATACACGTGCAGGTGAAGTGATATCGCGAGTCATCAATGACGTAGAGCAGACAAAAAACTTCGTCATGATTGGTTTGATGAACGTCTGGCTGGACTTAGCTACCATCATTATTGCAATTGCCATCATGTTGACATTAGATGTGGAGTTAACACTCGTCACATTGCTCGCATTTCCGTTTTATGCATTCAGTGTCAAGCATTTCTTCGGTAAATTGCGTCAGTTAACACGTAAACGATCCCAGGCACTTGCTGATGTACAAAGTTATTTGCATGAGCGTGTGGCGGGAGTCAGTATTATTAAGAGCTTTGCAATCGAAGAAAAAGAGCAGGAACGTTTTGATGAAGTGAACAATAAATTCCTTGACCGAGCAATTGAACATACACGCTGGAATGCCAAAGCGTTTGCTGTCGTCAATACGATTACCGATGTGGCTCCGTTACTCGTTATTGGCTATGCGGGCTACCAAGTAATCAACGGATCATTAACTGTCGGAACGATGGTCGCTTTCATCGCATTCATAGAAAGACTGTACTCGCCATTACGTCGATTAGTTAACTCATCTACTTCATTGACGCAATCATTTGCATCAATGGACAGAGTACTGGACTTAATGAATGAAAAATATGACGTTGTCGATAAAGAGGATGCAAAAGCATTGCCATCAATTGCTGGAGAAATCCAATTTGATCGTGTCAGCTTTGCATATGAAGAAGAGGAAGTACTGAAAAATATTAGCTTGAGGATAAGCCCAGGCGAAACAGCTGCTCTTGTTGGTATGAGTGGTGGTGGGAAATCCACTATTATCAGTTTGATTCCGAGATTTTACGATGTAACGTCGGGGGCTATTCGCATCGATGGTCATGATATCCGTGACGTACAGGTTAAATCGCTTCGTGATCAGATCGGGATGGTACTTCAAGATTCAATTCTGTTCAGCGATTCTGTCAAAAGTAATATTTTGATGGGGAAGCCGGACGCGACAGATGAAGAAGTCATCGCTGCAGCAAAAGCAGCAAATGCGCATGATTTTATTGAAACACTGAGTGAAGGATATGATACAAGGGTAGGAGAACGCGGTGTGAAGTTGTCGGGTGGACAGAAACAACGTATCTCCATTGCCCGCGTCTTCCTGAAGAACCCGGCATTGCTCATCTTGGATGAAGCAACATCTGCCTTGGATTTGGAAAGTGAAGCGCTCATTCAAGATTCATTGGAACGCTTGGCGCATGATCGTACTACACTAATCGTTGCCCATCGATTATCTACTATTACACATGCAGATTGTATTTATGTGATAGACCACGGAGACTTAAAAGAGTCAGGTACCCACCAGGAATTGATGAAACTAAACGGTACATACGCTGGTTTATACAATCGTCAGGAACTTGGGGGATAATTAGAAGGGGCAATATGGAGAGGATCAGCGTGATTCCTATAACGAAAATCCGAAATATTTAGCAACTGAACTTCAACTATTTATATAAACAAAAACGGCACAAGACTATAAAAGTCTTGTGCCGTTTTATTAATAGAATTCATCTTCTAAAATATTCTCTTCATCTTCATATCGTGTTTGATAAGAAGTGATCAACGTATCGAGATGCTCCAGCTGTTCTTCGTAATTCAGGATGGAAGAAAGAACATGAAGCAAGTGGTAAGAAGAAAACTCTTCTTCTTCATTGGTAATGGCAATTTCTTTCACGAAAATATTCATCACTTCTTGTCGCTGAATAAACTCACTATGTGTTTCATCCTCGTCGAAATCAGCTTTTAGCTTACCAACGAATTTCAGATGGAGTTGTTCATGATAAACGAGTAGTGACTCTAGACGCTCCTGAATCATCATACGAAAATGCTCTGGAAGATTGATGAGTTCATTTTCAAATTTGTGCAGCCTTTTCAGGACGTCATAACTACTTCTAGTTGTAGCGACCATTTGCCGATAGACAACAAGCCGTCTCGCTTTTGCAGCAGAAGTTTTCTTGAAATAGCTACGCTCTTCTTTAAATAATAAGTACAGCTGATCAATTTGTATCAGACGTTCCTTTAACTTACTCAACGATTTCTTCATAGCTGTGTGTTCAGAAACTTGACGACCAGCTAGACGCGTCCAACGAATAATTTCGTCCTGTGCCTGGTGAATCGCCTGAAACAGTTTCGTTTCATATTTCGGTGGCATAAAGACTAGGTTCACAATGAATGCTGCTAGTACACCTACCAAAATTGTACCTACACGAAGAAGGGCGAATGTTAAGAAGGCATCATCTTTAACTTCCATCACTGCAATCATCGTGACGAGTGCGAGTGACATAGACTTTTCAAGGCCTAGTTTCAACATGATCGTCATGACGATGACGGCTGCCAAACCGACGATTATTAATTGAGGTCCAAAGATGAGTGTAAATAAGACTGCTATAGTGGCACCGATTAAATTACCTTGCAGTTGTTCTACTATTGTTAAGTATGATCTGTAAATAGAGGGTTGGATTGCGAAAATAGCTGCAATACCTGCGAACACTGCTGTAGGTAAATCTAGTAAATTTGCGAGAAACAGAGCAAATACAATCGCAATACCCGTCTTAAAGACGCGGGCACCAAGTTTCATTGGGTAATTCCTTTCCTAAAAGCTCTTTTATGCTTACTTTACAATATACGCATAAAACGGTCAATTGTTCTATTTCAAAGTGCTTTAAATGCACGATCTACTGCTTCAAGTGTTTCGTTTATATCGGATTCTGTATGAGCAGAAGTTAAGAACCAAGCTTCATACTTAGATGGTGCCAAATTGATACCGTTTTTCAGCATTTCTTTAAAGAAACGACCAAAGATTTCTCCGTTTGTAGCTTCAGCTTGCTTATAGTTTTCCACTTTTACGTCTGTGAAGAACAATGTAAGTGCGCCTCCGAGACGATTGATCGTCAATGGGATATTGTGTTTTTTAGCCAGTTTTAGAATACCATCTTCAAGTAAACCACCTAAGCGATCCATTTCATCATAGATACCTGGTTCTTGCAATACTTCTAGACAAGCAATTCCTGAAAGCATGGATGCAGGATTTCCAGCCATTGTTCCTGCTTGATAGGCAGGGCCGAGTGGAGCAACTTGTTCCATAATTTCTTTTTTACCGCCATAAGCACCAATTGGTAAACCGCCGCCGATAATCTTTCCGAATGCTGTTAAATCTGGTTGTAGTCCAAGTAACGTTTGTGCCGCACCATAATGAAAACGGAACGCTGTAATGACCTCATCGTAGATAGTCAACACACCTTGTTCTTTAGCTAACTCATGAACGAGTTCCAAGAACCCTTCATTCGGCTCGACGATTCCAAAGTTTCCAACAATCGGTTCGATTAGAATACAAGCAAGTTCATCGCCCCATTGCTTCATTGCTGCTTTATAGCTTTCGGGATCATTAAATGGAATAGTGATGACTTCTTTAGCGATAGAAGAAGGGACACCTGCAGAATCGGGCGTGCCTAACGTAGCAGGACCAGATCCAGCAGCTACTAATACAAGATCCGAGTGACCGTGATAGCAACCTGCGAACTTCATAATCTTCGTACGACCAGTAAAAGCTCTTGCTACACGAATAGTTGTCATGACAGCTTCTGTTCCGGAGTTTACGAAGCGTACTTTGTCCATTCCTGGAATAGCTTCTTTTAACATTTTTGCAAACTGTACTTCATGGCGTGTAGGCGTTCCGTAGAGTACGCCTGTTTCCGCAGCCTTCGTAATAGCTTTTGTTATGTGAGGATGTGCGTGACCTGTAATGATCGGGCCGTATGCTCCCAAGTAGTCAATATAGCGATTACCATCTACATCATAGAAATAAGCGCCTTCTGCACGCTCCATGACAGTAGGTGCACCACCGCCAACCGCTCCGTAAGCTCGGGCTGGGCTGTTGACGCCACCCACAATATGTTCACATGCTTCTGCGTAGAGTGCTTCTGAATTTTTTCGGTTCATTAGTTAATTCCTCCAAATCAATTATACGTTATCCATTTTAGCATTAATTAGAGTGAAGTCTCCACCTTCAGTGTGAAGTATAGGTAAATTGTAAAATTTAAATACTTCCGATACGATGAGTATGGAGAGATTGAAATGTACTATTTGTTTTTATAAGTTAGAGGAGGATTTTCAATGGAAAAATTAGAAGGAAAGCAAGCCCCTGCATTCTCGTTAGCGAATGAAAATGGCGAAATGGTTTCATTAAATCAATTCAAAGGGAAAAAATATGTAGTGTTGTATTTTTATCCGAAAGACTCAACACCTGGCTGTACGACGGAGGCTTGTGATTTTCGTGATGCGCAAGCAGATTTTGAAGGGTTGAATGCAGTAGTGCTAGGTGTCAGTCCTGATCCTGCAACTTCTCACCAAAAGTTTATCGCGAAGCATGGCTTGCCATTTTCTTTACTTGTAGATGAAGATCATTCGGTTGCTGAACAGTATGGAGTTTGGAAACTAAAGAAGAACTTCGGTAAAGAGTATATGGGAATAGAACGATCTACATTCCTGATTGATCCTACAGGTACCGTAGTAAAAGAATGGCGGAAAGTTCGCGTGAAAGGTCATGTAGAAGATGCGCTCGCGACACTCGAGCAACTGACGAATTAGGAGGTGGACAGATGAAGATATTATTCACATTTAAGATTAAAACCTCATTTAAAGAGCAGTTGAAAGAGAAATATCCGAATGTCGATTTTATATACACAACAAATATAGATGAAGTGGCATTAGGAGATATAGAAGTAATCGTGACAGATGGCGGGGATTTAAAATCAGGACATGTCGAAAAAGCTACTGAATTGAAATGGGTCATGGTTGCGGCTGTAGGAGTTGATACATTGCCGATTGAAGCGCTACAAGCACGAAAAATTCTAGTCACTAATTCGCATGGAGTTCATAAAATGCCATTAGCCGAATCCGTACTGGCTCATTTATTATCCCTTGAAAGAGGGTTGCCGGGCATTTATAAAAGAGAGGCTGAGAAGAACTGGGAGCTGGACTCTTTACCAGGTGAAGTGAATCACTCCACTGCCTTAATAGTAGGAACAGGTGCGATAGGAGGAGAAATCGGGAGGCTTCTGCAGGCGTTTCATGTACGTACAATTGGATGTAACCGTTCAGGGCATGCAAGTCCTCATATGAATGAAACGATTCCTTTAGATGAAATCCTCGAGGAACTACCTCAAGTCGATTATGTGATTTCTATATTGCCGAGCACACCTCAAACGCGATGGATATATCAACCAGAGCATTTCCGCGCAATGAAGGAGACAGCTGTATTTATGAATGTGGGTAGGGGAGACGCAGTGAAAGAGCAGTATGTGTTGGACGCGTTAAAACATAATGAAATTCGTCATGCGGTACTTGATGTCTTTGAAACAGAGCCTTTACCTAAGGATAGTCCACTTTGGAAATTGCCGAACTGTACGGTATCACCTCATATGTCTAGTCTTTCTGATCAATACATTGAACGCTCCTTAGATATCATGGATATTAATCTTGAAAAATGGGTGGCGGGAGATCAAGATCTCATCAACCAAGTAGATTTGGCAAAAGGCTACTAATATAGTGTTATCGGCAGAATAGTTGACAATACACCCCATAGTTGAGTAAACTAATTATAATGATTATAAAGAAGTAATCCTTATGAAGTGAGGTGCATTACGATGCCTGGAGTGTTCTTAAAAGACGCGTTAGTGACATTGAAAGAAAGTGGTGTGAGAATTACTCCGCAACGACATGCGATTCTCGAGTATTTAATCACATCCCATTCACATCCAACTGCTGATGAAATCTATAAAGCGCTAGAAGAAGATTTTCCTAATATGAGTGTGGCGACAGTTTATAACAACTTGCGTGTATTCCAAAACTCTGGATTAGTAAAAGAGTTGACATACGGAGATGCGTCAAGTCGTTTTGATTTCGTGACACATGATCATTATCATATTATTTGTGACGATTGCGGTAAGATTGTAGATTTCTACCATCCCGGTCTGGAAGAAGTAGAACATCTTGCAGCGCATGTAACGGGTTTTCAAGTAAATTCACATCGTTTAGAAGTGTATGGAACTTGTCCTGACTGCGCAGCAGCAAAACAAACCCAAGCTAAATAAAAGAGTGTAGCTCCTAATGGGCTACACTCTTTTATTTTGTATTATTTTTCGTGCTTCACTTTTTTATTATATGCGATGTCGAATTCTTTGCCTTCAAGACTTGGGTCGAGTGTTAATGGCTCGCGGCAATGTCCGCACATATCAACACGTCCGAGCACTTTAGTATGTTTACCACAATTTGGACATTGTACTCGTATGGCTCGTGTCGACAAGGTACCGATCCACGCATACACCACTGTACTACCGATAATCGCCAGCATTCCCAAGAACATAAAGATCAACATGACAATTTCATTGGAACGGAAAAAGATTCCGATGTACATAATGACAACTCCAATGAAAATAAGTGCCAAGGCAAATGATCGAATACGATTTATTTTATTTTTGTAAGGCTTCATCTTAAGTTTCCTCCTAACGCTATCCTCACTTAATATATCATATTATTATGTAAATGCAGTATAAACTCCCTTTAAAATAAAGGATTTTATGTGAAATTCGTCGAAATAGAGTATTCGAGACGTCCTATAACAAGCTGGGAGGCGAGAAAGTGGAACAAATGCTACGGCCAGTGTACCAAGAAAGAGCTAGTTTACCTGAGACATTAAGCGTGCTCCTAATTGGCAATCAAAGAGAAGACGACCCGATTACGGATACTTTTGATGAGATCTTATTTATTATTACCTCAAACAATGAAATACCGATTCAGACAAAACACTATACTGATGGTAAACGTAAAGCAGCTATGCATATCATTAGCGAACGACAACTAACGCATTGGTTACTCGTAGGAACAAACAAGAAAATCATTGATTGGCTCATCCTCGGGAAAGTATTTTTTGACCGTGATGAATATGCGGAACGGCTGAAAGAACGCTTATCCGAAGAACCGTTGTTTGGTAGGGGCATTAAAATGGGAATGGAAATGGCTAAAATGATTCGCGCTTATAATGAAGGGAAAATTCATTTTGAAAGAAAACGACATATGGACTCCTATCTGTACGCGATCAATACATTGCACCACCTGGCTAGGTTCGTTGCAGTTAAACGCAACGTTTTACCGGAAAATACAGTCTGGACACAAATGAAAAAAATAGATCCAGCTGTTTTTAAGTTATATGAAGAACTGATAGGCAGTGAAGAGGAAATAGAGAAGCGTTTAGATTTAGTGTTCTTGGCAAGTGAGTTCTTCATCCATAACTATATAAATGAATCGGCGGTACATTTGTTAGCGATCATGAGGGAAAAGGAATCATGGACCGTCCAGCAATTGCACGAACAGGACGAGTTAGCGTTGTATTCCTCGGATTTAGAGTTCTTTATCGAATATTTAGTGGATAAGAATCTAATCGAAATTACACAAGTACCTTCTAAAAATGAGTTGCTATTCCATAGAGAGTACCGTATTATAAGGGCTCGGTAGCTGTCGTAGAGCGATTCTACGACAGCTCTATAACTTTTGTTGAAATAGTTGTTGACTTATTCTTTGGCGTCATGTTATTATAGTAAATGTCGCTTGGGAGAAACGTTCTAACAACGCGCACAACACATTCGGAAAAAGAATTTTAAAAAAGACTTGACGAATGAAAGTAAGATGAGTTATATTAGAGAAGTTGCTTTTACAAGAAGCAAAAAACACGAACCTTGAAAACTGAACAGCAAAACGTTAACGAAATACAGTTTGTGCATCTAACGATGACATAAACAAAATGAGTATCTTAATTGATGCCAGCAAATGAAACTCGAGCTAATCGAT